>USAV01000018.1 GCA_900552715.1 uncultured Veillonella sp. | reverse complement strand
ACGCGAGCCCAAATACCTGTTGGTTCGCCTTGTTGCAATACGCGTGGACGATACATATTATCTGTCAATGTTCTCCATCCGTTGATATTGCTCATGATAGCAGAACGTGCACCGCGCATATGAGGTGTATCAAAATCACCCATGATAACATGAATGTGAGAATTACGCTCTGGCGCTGGAGTTGGTTTCACTTCTGGTTTAGGAGTTGGTTTTGGCGTTGGTTTAACCTCTGGTTTAGGAGTCGGAGTTGGTACCGGCTTAACCTCAGGTTTAGGAGTTGGTTTTACCTCTGGTATTGGTTTTGGTGCCGGCTTAACCTCAGGTGTTGGCGTTGGTTTTACTTCTGGCTTAGGTATTGGCTTAGGTTGAGGTTTTGGTACAGGTTTATTTTCACCATATACGTATTTACCTTGACCATCTTTATCGGCTTGCCATGTAATAGCGCCTTCTTTAGCATGACCAGATGTAATTACTGTAAAACGACCAGATTCAGAACCATCAGATGCAATGGCTACTGTACCTTGAAGGTTTCTTTCACCATTAACATAGTTATGATAGTAAATCTTGTGAGCCAAGTTATCTAAAATCTTGTTCACATTAGCCTCAGAGGACATATCTAGGCCTCGTTGAGTAGTGTACACATGAGCCGCTGCACCAGGAGCCGCACTTGTAATGTGAATATCACCGCCCCAGAAGGAATCTGGAGTCAAACCATTATAGATTGTAGTCGGTGGTTTATAATCTGGATCCTCAGTATCGCCACCTTCATCATTAGGGTCATAGATAAAGTTTACATGACCTTCTAGCTTATCTACATAGAGTTTATTATGCTCACTTTGGGTTACCATATTCGCATAGTTGCGATTCTTAGAGCCTACAAGTCGATGTACATGGCTAGGTTGTGTACCACCATCTAATTGTCCTTCATGCAAGCCGCCTTGATAGAAAAGTTCCCAAGCACCATAATCGCCAAGGAATACATTAATATGACTTGGCTGCTTTGCATCTTTGTCTGCTAAATTAAATGCCAAACCTTCCCAAAGAGATTCTTTGCCAATGATACCAATATTGATCTCAGATGCATGATTTTGGTCGCTTTTAACGATAACATCACCTACCAACGACAAGTCCTTGCCGGTGAAATTACCTTTGTTGCCGTCTACGCCAATATTAACGGTGCCACCTTGAGCCACTGCAATAGGAGTGCTTACATTGTGAACATCATAAACGCCTTCCTTAAGGCTAACCGTACTACCACCTTTGCTGCTAATGAAAGGCTTGTTATTATAGCCAATATTAGCAACAGCTTTATCAATGCTGACTGTACCACCAGTATCTGCCTCAATGGTAGATATGTAGTTTGTCATTTCACCAGCCTTAAACTTCCCACCGTTATTTGCCGTAATATTTGCACCATTAGGTGTAGTAACTAATGTACTCCCCGCCATTGCATAGGGCACTACAGAACTAGCAATTGTCAAAGCAATTGCTAAAGATAGGTTTGCTTTATACACACGTTTCATAAAAACCCTCTCTCATTTATACACTATAAACTATTATTAAATAATTTAATTATATTTAATAATTATATTCTTGTAAATATGAGGGAAATTTGCCACATAACCAGAAAATTACCACAAGTAAAAAAAGCAGTAACTATAGTTACTGCTAACGTATACGTATATATATTTTTGTATATTTCTATAAATAGATTCTTATTGATTCGCTTATATGTTCGCCATATAATTGACTTAGGATAGTTAAGCGAGGTTGGGCCTCTCTTCGTCTATGAAGGGAGGGTTGTCTATGAGTGATTATGAGTTAATCATGCTAATCCTAGAGGTAATGACTGTAGTCATTGCTTTTGGTGCACTCGTGGCGCTTATTTGTCTTGGAAAAGACAAATAGCCCTTCGTTATCCCTAGATAATTAGGTAACTGAAAGGCCATTTCATCAATTATTTATTCTCTTGAGATGAGCCCGACGGATCTACTCGCTTGGCTATCTATTTATATTATAGGGTTAATCTTATATATCGTCAAATACGGATAAACAATACTATAGTACACTTATACAGACTAAAAGGCAGCGATCAAATCGCTGCCTTTATTCTTTATCTACGTGCCACACGCATAGCGGCCATCATACCTGGAGATTTCCAGACAGATTGGCCATTGTCCGAAACGAGTTTATTGTTATAGTAGAATACATCTGCATTGTAATAGTTACTATCGCTAGATGATACCTTATAGCTAAGGCCAGATGTAGTGTACACCGTAAAGTTGAGTACATCCCCTACTCTCTTTACAGAGTCTTGGTCTACATACCAGCTATTACCGTTATAAGTAGTAGCATACACATCTGTACGAGCTTCTACGTCATGTGTATTAATACCGATCAACACGAGTAGAGCTGCTAACATATATAAGAATTTACGCATTAGAATTACCTCCGTTTTATCGTTGGAATACTTGTTTATTATACCAAAAAACGGTGAAATTCGCATTAAATAAGCCATATATGAGAATGTCGTAACAGATTTACGCATATAAAAAGAGACTATGAACGGAGTCATAGTCTCTATCATTGTACTATTAGTTGAACTATTCAATTATAACTTAAATAGCTTTTTCATAATTTTTTCCCTAAAGGATGTAAAGTATGTATTTCGCCACCATACGGCACACCATATACCTATGGCAATGATATTGATGATGACAAGTCGGATGGCAAGGGTTAATACGTTATTACTTATATCGATCTGCATGAGTCCGTATTGTAAGAGCGAACCCACAGCAACTAAGAGAATAACGAATTTTAAATAGGTTACATAGTAGGTAACAAGGGAACCGCGCAAGCCATGTTTAAACAATATGTACGGTTCTACGATGAACGGCATACACAAGGTCGTTAAGATCATAGCTAAAAGAATACCTATAATCTCATACCGTTGTACCAAGAAAATACCACTGGATATAATGAGGGTTGCCTCACAGATAGGCATAAACTTGTTATGGATAAAGAGCCCCATGGAGTCTATGAATACGAGTGCACTTTTTCGCATGTATGTAAGGTAAAAGTTGGTAGCCATCAATAATACAATTGTATTAGATAAAAGATAGTCTTTACCGAGCCAAAGTTCAATGAATGGATTGATAAAGAAATACATATTCAAACTAATAATGTATGCCAATGTCCCTGTTATAAAGAAGAGTTGATGGAATACATCTAGCTTACGATCATTATCTGCTAAGGCATTGAGGTTGCCTACACTAGCCTTAAGGGAGTTGAACACTTGGTCCGATAGACGCATGACAGCATTGATGAGTAAGTAATAGTTACTAAAGAAACCAACCGCTGTAAGGCCTACGAATTTTGAAAGTATAATATTGGCACTACTAAATACGGCGATGCCCCCTATTTTATGGAGAACTAAGGCTTTCACATTGCCCATAATTTGCCCCTTAATCTCAGGAGCAAGAGGTTCGATGCCACTCTCTATGATATACGGATAGATGCGCTGTGTACGGCGTGTGACGATAATATTTTCGGTTAAAGTCATGCAGATGCGGATTAAAATATAAGACCAGAAACTTTGGAATAGTACCAAGGAGACAACTTGTAATATGCCCCCTACTACTTGCACTAAACCGCGTACATTATTGATGATGTATTGCTTTTGGTCTGCAATTAATAGGTTTCTATTGTATGAATAGAAATAACTGATCCCTGTATCGATGACGAAGAATAAATAAAACCACGTCAAATCTGGAATATTTGGGGGTGACTTAATAAAATTATAGAGCCACGGCAATATGGAAAAACCTATGGCTATAATAAGTACACCTATGATGATATAAGCCCGTTTAAAGACTTTCATAATAGACTGAACAGCCTTGATGTCATTCCTAGCTAGCGGTCCATATAAGGTACATACTATAGCTGGCCCGATCCCCAATTCGGTGAGCGATAAAACCGATAAGATATTATCAAAGAGGCCATTGAGACCTACATATTCAATTGTTAAGTAGTATAAGAAGGTTAAGCGAATACAAAATTGTAATAGCATGTTGATGCCATATACAAGCAGTGTGGACTTCGCATTTCTTATAGCCGATTCAATCCTCATGTAACCACTCCTTAGATATCTATATTTTATCATACATTAGTAGCTCAATAACCTTGCTACGCTCATATTTCTCTGCTACACTTAGGGTACATATTCGTAGTCGCATATAAAGGGGAACTATATGTTAGAAGAATTAAAATTAGAAGTTTATAAAGCCAACATGATGTTGCCAAAATATAACATTGTAACATTCACATGGGGTAATGTGTCTGGTATCGATAGAGAGTCGGGCTTACTCGTTATCAAGCCATCTGGCGTAGAGTACGAAGTAATGAAACCAGAGGATATGGTCGTAGTCGATCTCGAAACAGGTAAAACTGTAGAGGGTAAACTCAATCCATCTTCTGATACAGAAACACATCGTCAATTGTACTTAGCTTGCAAAGATATCGGCGGTGTTGTTCACACCCACTCCTCCTTTGCTACAGGCTGGGCCCAAGCTCATATGGACATTCCTGCACTAGGCACCACACATAGTGACGACTTCTATGGTGCCATTCCATGCACACGTCCTATGACAACAGAAGAAATCAAACAAGATTATGAATGGAATACTGGTGCTGTCATTGTAGACACCTTTAAAAGCAGAAATATTTCCATGACCGATGTACCAGGTGTACTCGTTCATTCTCATGGTCCATTTGCATGGGATACGACACCAACTAAGGCCGTAAAAAAAGCTGTTATCCTTGAAGAAGTAGCTAAAATAGCATACTACACAAAAACATTGGCTCCTAATATCTCCAACATCCAACAAGATTTATTAGATAAGCATTTCTTACGTAAACATGGTAAAGATGCTTACTACGGCCAAAAATAAGCTACTCATATCATAGATAATTAAATAACTATACTAAAACCCCCTACCATAAGCTCTATAGACCCTAATAAGGTCTATATAAACAGAACT
The DNA here is from genome assembly GCA_900552715.1 of uncultured Veillonella sp. Lineage (GTDB taxonomy): Bacteria > Bacillota > Negativicutes > Veillonellales > Veillonellaceae > Veillonella. The sequence goes on along the minus strand of USAV01000018.1, from coordinate 19,530 downwards.
AATGGTAGGGGGTATTTCTATGCCAATTTATATACTAATGTATAGGCGCGTTGTATATATATATTGATTTACGATCTTGTATTTACTTATTGTTTTTGGAACAGATGGTACCATTTCCGTCGCAATCGCAAGAAGAATAGGTTAGCATATTTGTCCAGTTGTTGTAACCGTTTACGCATACCGAGGGCCTGCTTAGATACCCTATGGATGACAACTTGGTCATAACATTCTTCGTTGCCATTAAGGGTAGCTCGTACAATAACTTCTCTAGCAGATTGACTAAAATGAATCATGTAACGATCATCATCCCGTTCGATGGTACTTTCACCATCAATGGAGAGTGTAACATCCTTAGCATCAGCCATATAGGTATATACCGAAAGGTGTAAATACTGTTTTTCGTCATCCACATAATAATCATAGATAAAATCATCGTCTTTCATGATTTTTATGAACGATTGAAGAGGATTAGCCTGTAAAGCCGTACCATATACCTCTAGCTCTGCTAGCGTAATAGATCCATCAAAGACTATACGAATCCGATCTGTATGATGCGTCGCATCTAAGGTAAGAACTAAGGGCTGTCCCTTTGGTGGCACTATTGCCCTACCTACCTGTTGATTATCTATATACACGGTACATTCTCTAGATGGCTCACCAAAATCGATAGCGCTATAGAGCACGATTTGACGAATGTCTTGAGCATTATTCCATGTTAATTGAATCGATGGCTGTGTATCGACCTTACTGGATGTCCAAGCTAAGGTATCGAGCACAGGCTCAAGGCTATTAATATCTGAAATATCAAAGAGCTTGAAATCAACGAGTCTATCCTTTGTATCTGAGTTAGAGGAAACTTCTATGTCTGCATCATAAGCGATAGAGTCCGTTCTCCGTTGCCAAAATACGATATCACTATTCATAACCGCTGTCGCTTTAAAGCCAAAGGACTGTGATGTATGGGTCTTAATGGCTTTAAATAATGGACTATTCCATAAAAATGGGCCACGATTACGTTCTGTGACAGGAAATCTAACGCGATTAGACCATTGATAAATGGACGAACCATATACATCACGGTCCCCAAAGTAATGATACGTATGAGGCTCGCGAGGCTCCTTAATAGATGCAAGATTGATGGAATCATAAAAATCAGGATAGCTATGAAAGGCCGTTACATAAGCAAAGCCTTTGTAAACTACAGGTTTAAAGGATGAATCCTTGGCCCGCATATTTCGTAATGCTGTATCTAATCCTAAGGATAACATCCTATGATCAGGATGCGTATCATAATCAATACCAAAGATAATAGCCGGATTGATTTGTTCCAACAATAACTCCATATCAGCTATATAGTTATCCTTGAGATACTCGTGATGATGCCCTGTAACTTGGTATACGAGCTCTTTAATGCCTTCTGCACCATAGGTTTCTCTGTACCCAGCATTAGATACAGATGGCTCCGAATCAGCATAGAAAATATGTCGATTCGGAGCAGTATTGAAGGAGTCCCCATAGCCCAAGAAGATAATTTGTTCTTTAGGAACCCCTAATATTCTTAATGACTCGATAGCCTCTTGATAACGCACATTGGCAGGTACTGAGTAGTCACCATTTGTGGTGTACGCTACGTATACGGTAGCCTTACAGTTCTGTAATGATACCAGCAAATCCCGCATCAAGTTGATTTCATCGTCTTGATGCGGCACTAGTACCAATACATTTGTATCTGCTAATGATTGATGAAAGAAGCTATTATCACACGTTTTGTTGCTCATGTTCGTCTGAACCTTTACAAATTGCAAATCCTAAGCCTAATACTAGCCAGTAGGCATAGGTAATATCTATATTATCCCCGACGGCTGAAATCAATAGACCTACCGTAGAGATACATACCGTAATATACACTAAATCATCCTTGTTAGATCTAGCTCGTTTGAGCAATCCCCATACAAGCATGCCCGCAGGAATTACAAATAAGAGAACACCTATAATCCCTTGCTCTGCAAATCTTGTAACATATTCACCAAGTGCAGGATAACCGCTTTTTAGGATACCCTTATCTTGTTGTTCTATAATCCAATTGCGAACCTCGTTGATTTTCTTATCCTCATCGGTCAAGTAATCCGTAACATACGCATTCTTGAGCCCCTTACCAACGCCGAGAACTGGATGGTCTTTACCGATATTAAAGGAAGCTTTCATAATAGCAAAACGAGACCGATTGCTACGACCAGATGCAGAGGCAACGGACGTAACATTATTATCTACATAGGACTTAGTCATACTCTCAATGGATGCATTCTTAGCAGGTACCTTAGTAGGCATAGCATAATTGATAAACCCAACAGATCCAATGAAACCTACCACAGTAAGTAGTAAGATGGCACCACCCTTATAGATATAGGTCTTGTTTCTCGTATATAACAAATACATCGACAAGAGTGCTAACTCAGCTAAGAATAGTACAGTAGCTGTTCTCGCCTTTGTCAAAAAGATACCGAATGTAAATAAACAGATAATGAGGGCCATTATGTATGGATTCTTCAATTTTTTGATGAAAGCATACCATAAGAACGGCAGTGCAAAGGTAGCATAAATCCCGTAGTAAGATGGTTCTGCAAAGAGGGAGCGCATTTGGTTCTTCCAAAGCAATGGAGGATACCAAGTGCCGCCATTTTTGATCTCATGGATATACGGATTGATGGCGGATAAAACCTTTTCACCCCATGGAATATGGCCCAAATAAGCAAGTTCAATGCAGTTATAGCCTAGTATCAATAATACAGAAAGTAACACTGATTTCAAGACTAAAGATATACCTGTACGCCACTCCTTAAAGTACCAATTGAATACCATATAGGCGGCACCAAAGGTAAATACATATTCTAATACTGCATTCTTGATGAATCGCACAATCATCCAAGAGCCTACAACAAAGGACTGGCTGAGCTGAATATTATGTGCTTGCAGCCAATCCATAACGGCTGGCAGCTTCTCTATTTGTTCAACGGGACCATTGATAACCGCATCATAATAGGGATATTGATATAGCCCATATAGCAGTGAAACTAAAATATAGAGCAAATACACTATGGAAAAACGCTTAAAGGTCTGAAAATGATGAAACTCCATTTTCTTTTTAATCGCTAAATATACGGTATATAACAAACCAATACACACAAAGACAACGGTCAATCTTCGGCTAAAGCTGCCAAAGAGGAAATTGATTTGCATAAACTTAGGTATATTCGTAAACAATACAGTTACCACCATACAGGCGAATAAGCTGTCTCTTATTTTAGTATTCATGTATACCCTCTCAATGTGAAGATAGACTATGTATAAGTGAAATCCATTTTTCTATAATAGTATCTTCAGAAAACTCAACTATATGATCATGCGCATGGTCATGCATGTGCATGCGTAACTCTCGATTATATATTAACTCTTCTACATGGTTAGCCATGGCATCAACATCAAATGGTGCTACAAGGTAGCCATTTTGTCCATTATGAATCATATCAGATGGACCTGAGTATATATCAAAGCTCACTAAAGGTAAGCCTTTTAACATCGCCTCTAAGAGAACTAGCCCGAACCCTTCAAATCTAGATGTAAATACTAGGAAGGAGTACTGACTATATATATCTAAAATATGATTATGGCTGCCCTTTAAGATGACTTGTTTCGTCAAACCTAGGTCATCAATTTTTTGTTGCAAGGAAGCCATATAGTTTTTATTACCCGTCCCATAGATATGCCATTGCCAATCTGGATGATTCGGCATAACACGGCTTGCCACATCAATAAGATATTCATAGCCCTTTGCATAATCGATGCGGCCTACGCTAATGATCTCTCTCGAATCACTGGCATAGGTTGGTAAGGGCTGATTAGTATCAATGAAATTATAAATGGATACAACCTTATCCTTCGTTTCACTGAATTTTCGGCCATAATTGATGCGCTCCTTATCCGTTAAGGTAACGATAACATCGGACCGATAATTAATACATTTTTGCTGAAAGCTGCCAAAAAGCTTCTTTTTTAAAGTATTTCTCACATGCTGAGCAGCTTCAAGAGTGCCTTGCTCCCAGAAAACTACCTTCACCGATAAGCCTAATGTACTCAACATGGCAATAATAGGCCATGAAAACTTACCTACTACGATTAATACATCTAGCTGTAATTCTTTAATTAAAGACCGTAATTTAGAAGCATAGCTGAAAAACTTATGACGTAGCTTGCCCTTTGTCTTATCTACATAATAGGTCTGTATAGTAGATGACACAGGATACACCGACTCGTTTTCATAAAACTGGATGAGACGTATATCGAAAATGGGCTCTAATGCATTACATAGGTTAACGGCAACCCGTTCACCACCACCTAGTGTTTCAAGGGATTGGACGAGTACGCCTACGGTTTGTTTCATTACTCATCGCTCCCTTTACAACTACTAGCAACGTTAAAAGTATGTTCTAAACCAGATGGTACGGTAAACTTTGGTGACCAACCTAAACCCTTAAGTTTACTATTATCTAGTACGGCATAGGAGAATGGGCTCGCTTGAGCATTCGTAATATTGTAGGTCACGTTTACATTGGCGATGCGCCCTATCTCTTCCGCTAACTCACTAATGGCAATTTCACTACCGTTAGAAATATTGTACGCGTTGGCACTTTCACCAGCAGTAAGAACAGAGAGAATACCCGATACAGAATCGGAAATATACGAGTAGGAACGGATAGCACCGCCCGTACTATTTAAAACGATATCCTCCCCTTGAATAGCCTTTTTCATAAATTGCGCAGATGCACGGGAGTCTCGCTCTAAATTATTAGCCCCAAAGGTATGGCATAATCGAGCAATCACCGTATCTACTTGATATTGTTCATGATAAGAAACACAGAGGTTTTCTGCACATCGTTTACTAATAGGATAACAAGATCTGGCACTCGTAATATCTATGTAGCCTGCATAGTCCTCTGTAAAAGGATCCCCTTTGCCTACACCATAGATTTCACCAGATGAGATAAATAATAGACGACAAGATTCAAATCGTTTTGCCAAGTCCAGTAAGTATTTAGTACCTTGTACGTTAGCCGTAATAGTGCCTACAGGATCATTATAAATGGTTGCTGGATGGGCATTGCTCGCTGCGTGAACGATGTAATCTAAGGATTTTATGTCTAGCTGACTACAATCTTGATTCACATCATATTGAATGAATTGTAAGGAATCGCCACCATATGGAAACTGCTGCTCCAAGGCCGGTACATTTCTACCACATCCATAGATAGTCATACCTAATTGATACGTTGCATTTGCATATAACAAGGTATCGATCAGGTATGACCCAACAAGACCCGTAGCACCTGTAATGAGTATCGATGTATCTTTTAATCGTTCAAGGTGTACGATATTTGATGCAGTTGTCGCTAAATCCGCTTGATAAGCATCAGAGTTCCATAGTGTGTTCATATTATCTCAACCATTCAGAGCGTTTTAATGTTAATAGAGCCTTGAAGATATCTAGATCTTCAACAGTTGTTAATTTTACGTTCTTTTCAGAACCTTTAGAGAAGTATACTTCTTTGCCTAGTTCTACCATCAATGTACAAGAAGCTACGGAATTTAAGATACCCTTTTCAATAGCCTCTCTGTGTAAATCACAAATGTCTTTAATGTAGAAAGCTTGCGGTGTTTGCGTTCTTTTTAGGTGATCGCGGTTATAAATTTCTGTAGAGTCCGTTTGGCTTTCAGATACAAGCATTGCTTCAGCACAAGGAATGACAGTAATGGCATTACCTTTTTCTTTTGTAACACGGATGCAATCAGAAATAATTTCTTGAGACACCATAGGGCGAATGGCATCGTGAATGAGCACAATATCATCAGGACCAAAGTGTTTTTCTAATTCATAGACGCCATTGCGGATGGATGCTTGTCCATTATCACCGCCAGAAACGATGTATTTTAATTTAGTGATGTTAAACTGTTTTGCATATACATCTAGTACGTGATGCCAACCATCTAAACATACAACGGCGATGGCATCGATATCTGGATGGTTTTGGAATGCTTCCAAAGTATAAATAATAACAGGTTTATCATTAATATTAATGAATTGCTTTGGAATTTCTTGTCCCATACGTTGGCCAACGCCACCAGCAATTAATAAGCCAATGTTCATAACTTTCCCCTCTATTCGTTAATGGTAACTGTTAAATCATGAGTTACCCGTTTTTCCTCTGGTGGCAATGTCATATAATCGCCGTATATACCAGATAAATAGCTATCCCAACAAGAGAATGTAGGATACTGTTTTCCTTCAAATTCAACCATAACGGATTGTTCAAACTCGGATTTCAACATCCGTTCCCCTACGCCATATAGACCATTTGTAACGATACCTACATAGGTTGATGCTTCATAGGTGTGTTCAGCTGCTACAGCTTCAATGTTATTTACACATCGCTTTTGTCCATATAGATTGGCCATAGGCTTTAAAATATATTTCAAATACGCTTTGAGCTTACTTTTACCTTCCCCAGGAATGCAGTCAGTCAACTTCAAAATAGACCGATATCGATTGCATCGCTTATAGATATTAGCAACCTCTTCTATACTGTCAGGCAAGCCATCTACAGGGAATATATCAATCCATAAATGTTTTGTCCGATCACTATCACTATATACGCGAGAAGCATCGGTACGAATATCAACGAGCTTCGCAAAGGGAGCCGTAAAGTTGTGCAATCGATTTGATTTAACTTGATAAATATCATTATCCGATTGACTGTATAACTCTATAAACTTATCATAATCCGCCCGAGGCATGCATACATCAATATCGTCATCCCAAGGAATAAAGCCTTTGTGACGAATAGCGCCCAATAGTGTGCCACCGCACAAGTAATAGGTTAAATTGTGAGTTTCACAAAACTCACTAAATACGGATAACATTTGAAGTTCTAACTCTTTAATTTCAGCTAGACTCAATACTCGACTCATACTATCTACCTTCTTAGTTATCTTTCCAATATGCTTCAAAACCATGATGTGTTACACGGCTACTTTCAGGAGGCAACTTCATGTAATCACCGTATAGGTTCTGTAAATACAATTTATAATTACCCATAGCCCAGAATTCAGAATCTTCAAATGGTACTCGTACACCATTTTCAAAGCCTTCTTTAGGCAACATCTCACAGGCTGCACCGTAATGACAGTCTACAATCGTGCCTACATAATTAGCAGTTCTGTAATCTGTTTTCTGTGCATTCCGATTAACGAGCTTTAAAAGATATGTGCTACTTACAGGCTTTAAGAGTGTAATAAGGGTAAACTTAATGGTATTTCTAATAAACAATTTTATTTTACTCTTAACATCCATTTTACCTGCATAAACGGTACTACTTTTATAATTCATAACCGCAGCACTGCACAATTTACTTAAGATTTCTTGTTCTCTAAAACGCTTAATTCTAGTAAACGTATCATCAGGGATACCATCTACAGGAAAGACATCTAGAAATACATGATTGGTCAAACCTTTTACATTATAGATAGGTTCATCTAGTTCAGTGTGTAAATCAAAAACCTTTGCAAAGGGACGCCAATATCTATCATCATTTTCAATCCCCTTCACCACATAACGAGGATTGGTGCCATTATATAGCTCTAAAAATCGTAGATAGTCTGGTCTAGGCATCATGATATCAATATCATCATCCCACGGGATGAATCCTTTATGGCGAACAGCGCCTAATAAGGTTCCTCCACAAAGATAATATTTAATATTATGGTCATCACAAAACTTAGCTACATCTTTAAGCATTGTGAGCGCCAAGACCTTCATATCTTCATCAGATATTTTTCTCATATTATCTCCCAAACAATTTACGTTTTAAGAATAAGCCACCTTTTTTAATCCAGTTTTGTGGCTCCATAAAGGATACATTTTGTTCTTTATAGTTAATGTTATTGGCCTCAAGCCATACATCGAGCAAGATTTCGCTTACGAAACCATAGATGCGCGCTTCATATGTATCATAATCGGAAATATCAACGCGATGTTCAATTTTCTCCAAGATAGAGAACATCCATTCACAGTATTGATCAAAGAGGTCGCGTCGCATGACGAACATATTGAACATATGCGCCCAAGTGCGATTACAAACCTTTGTGAAAGCAGCGCTATATTCAGGATATTTTTCAGCGATAATTTGCTCTGCCGCATCAAGGCCATCGCTATGATGCGCATTATTATAGTGAGAACGGTTAGATTCAATATAATATTTACGCTTATCCGCCACGACTACAGGATATTCTGAAAGTAGTTTCTCCCATTCCGCTCCTGTAAGAATTTGGTTCTTTTTATCCTCTACAGAACGCACCTCTTTGCGCGTAAAGTAACGTCTATAATGCACAAGACCGATATAGTCCGCATCAAGGTTTTTCCAAGCCCAATATAGGCCTGTCAATTCGCAGTAATTTGCATTTTTTGAGGAAATATTATCCCCTGTATGATCACCAGTATAACCAATATCAGCCTTGCCCTCTCTACCTACATGGATTGGCATATATACGGAGTCCTCTGGCATCCAATATTGCTTATGTGTAGCTACTAAAATCTTAATATTCACTAGTACTCTCCTACATGAGTGTTGATTCTCAAATCTATACTTACGATGGAAACAGAGCTTATGCTAATTCCTTTTCTACTAATGCCAAGGCACTAGCAATAACCTTATCCATATCGTAATATTTATATTCCCCTAAACGACCACCAAAGATAACATTGGAAATCGTTTCAGCCTTTTTAACATATTTTGCGTAAAGGTCTAAATTCTTTACATCGTTCACTGGATAATAGGCTTCTTCACCGATTTTCCAGTCTTTTGGATATTCTTTAGTTACATATGTAACAGGTTGTGTACCAAATTCAAAGTGTTTATGCTCGATGATGCGAGTATAAGGAATATCGCCTTCTGTATAGTTCACAACCGCAACGCCTTGATGATTTTCCTCTTCAAGACGTTCTGTTTCAAAGTGAAGGCCACGATATTCTAAAACACCTTCAGAATAACCAAAGTATTCATCAATAGGACCTGTATAGATGATCGTATCTGCCAAGGCTTTGTATTCTTCGCGATGTTTAAGGAAGTCTACGCCTAAACGAACTTCGATTCCCTCTAACATGCGTTCAATCATCTTCGTATAACCACCCATAGGAATGCCTTGGAAACGGTCATTAAAGTAGTTGTTATCGTATGTATAACGAACTGGTAATCGTTTAATGATGAAAGCTGGCAATTCAGTACATTTGCGGCCCCATTGTTTTTCCGTATACCCTTTGATGAGCTTTTCGTAAATGTCTGTACCTACAAGGCTAATAGCTTGCTCTTCCAAGTTCTTTGGTTCACTTGTAATAGCAGCCCGTTGTTTCGTAATAATATCCTGTGCCTCTTTTGGAGTACGAATATTCCACATTTTAGAGAAGGTATTCATATTAAACGGCAAATTGTACATTTCACCTTTATAATTTGCTACAGGGCTATTTACATAGTGATTGAACTCAGCAAATTGATTGACATAGTCCCATACATGCTTCAAGGATGTATGGAAAATATGAGCACCATACACGTGAATGTTGATGTCATCTTTGCTTTCACAATACATATTACCGGCAATGTGATTGCGACGATCGATAACAAGTACAGATTTACCACGCTTGTGCGCTTCATGGGCAAATACAGCACCAAATGGGCCTGCCCCAACTACTAAATAATCAAATTGTTTTTTCATATGTAGATCCTTATTTTTTCATTCCAAGACATAGCAATCGCGAATAACGATTTTTTCTTAAAATATAACCTATCAAGATAGATAGAATTGTAGATGCTAAGAAGCAGATTATAAAAGCTTCATAATACAATCCTAATTTAGACCAAAATACAATTCTAAATGGAATTTTTACAATATCACTAAAGATATAAATATCCATGGACACAGTGCCTAAAAAGATCAAAAGTGTTTTATATAAACCGATTCTAGATTCGATTTGATTAGCTATATAGTATGTAATAGCTATCCCTGAAACTGCTGTTATAAGAGTAAGTATTTTAAGTACATTAATACCATATAGTAATACATAATTTCCTACACTAAAGATCACAAGGGATGCAAGGGCTACTCCTGTGGATTTCATATAATCCAATAGCATATATTTCTTTATATATAAGCCTAGGATATAGAAGAATTGGAAGTACAATATCTTTGATACCATAGGTACAGAAAAGATATTTAATACATCAGATAACATGCCAATGATAAAAGATACGATTAATAAACCTAAATTTACACGTTTAACCAATAAGGCAATAATGATTGATATAAAGAACAAGCAATATAAGAACCATAGCTCTCCATCAGGATTAATGCCTATGAATATTTTCCATATATCTTGCGGATATATCTGCTGATTTGCAAATTTTGATAAAACTAATTTGAAGGGAAAATATAATAATCCAATAGTAAAATAAGGAACCATCAAACGTATGCTTTTATCTTTTATAAATTTCTTGAATCCTTCTTTCAAAGGTATGTGCATAAAATAGCCCGCTACAAAAAAGAATACAGGCATATGGAAGCTATAAATTATAGTCCGCATCAAATATAAAGGATAACTAGCAATACCGCTAGCACTTGCTTGGTCTGGAACAGAATGACCCAAAACAACAAGCAAAATTGCAATCCCCTTCATAATATCAAAACTACTATCCCTCATAATCCCCCGACTAATAAGCCCCTTTCGATTTAACGACAGCCAACACAGTTTTCAATAGATATACAATATCGATCCACACAGACCAGTTATGAACATACCAAGAGTCCATTAATACCCGTTCTTCATAGGTAGTATCGCTACGACCGCTCACTTGCCATACACCGGTAATCCCTGGTGGTACAAGGTAAAAGTCATTGATATAGTCCCCGTATTTTACAATTTCATCACGCACGATAGGACGTGGACCTACGAGACTCATATCACCAACGAGAACATTCCACAATTGTGGCAATTCATCAAGACTCGTTTTACGAAGGAATTTACCAATGCGTGTAACGCGAGGATCATCCTTTAATTTGAAATCTCGTTCCCATTCTTCACGAGCTTCAGGATTTTCTTTCAAATATAGCTCTAGCGCCTCTTGTGCATTCGGCACCATAGAGCGGAATTTATAGCATGGGAACTCCTTACCGCCTTGGCCAACGCGCTTGTGACCAAATACGATAGGACCTGGAGAATCTAGATAAATCAATATAGCTACGATGGCTAGGATTGGCAAAATCAAGATACCACCACATACAGTAGCTACAATATCAAAGATGCGTTTCATAATACGGTTAGACTTGCGAGCCAAGTTATTTTGTACCCGCAATACAACAGCTTGCTCTTCCATCATGCCACGAGCCGTAATATTACTTGTAGGCAAACCAAACAACTCAGGTACAAAGGCAACGCGCTTTACTAATAGTTGCAATTGATTAATCAAAGATACTAACTTTTTAGGTTCTAACCCTGGTGCACAAATAAGGACTGTTTGTACACCTGTATCCTTAATAACTCGTTCCACATCGGAAAAAGCACCGAGACATGGATACTCTTTAGCAATGGCAGAGGATTTAGGATTATCATCTACATAACCAATAATCTTATAGGTAGCAATTGGCATGCGATCTAAAGATTTCTTTACGAGCTCTGCTGTTTTACCTGCCCCAACGAGAAGGACTGGTATATTTAAATATCCAGCCTTTGAAAGAATCTTACCTACAATAAAACGACTACTAAAGATAAAGAGCAGCATAAATAGATAAGCAAAGATAACAAAGAGTCGAGATACATCGTTGATTACATGCCCTGTGTACATGAGTACAATGGATACAACGACGCCAATAGTAATGCTACGGAATAAGTTCTTCATAGTATCCCAATAAGGATTTACTACAGAATAGGCATTATTGAGCAATAATATGGCTAAAAATACGAAAGGTATAACACCATATACATAGATTTCGTCTACCTTAAAATTTGAACCTACCGGTAACAATGACAGGTTTAAACGCAAATGATAGGCGGCTAATGTGCCTAACACAATAGAAACATAATCTGCTATAAGCACTATGATTTTGCTAATAAGCAACTTATTGTGATTATTATATCCAGAACTATTCATACTAATACCCCAAACTATAAAAAAAGGTTGTTTTCTCAATACAATTTTTAAGAAAACAACCTCTAAACCATACGAATACAATGTACCAATATTTACATATATTGTATCATATTCAAAAGTTTAAAACTATGAAAAAACATAGATTTTAGCTATCTTTTATGCAGTTTTTTGGAGATTTTGAGTCTATTTAAATCAGACATAAAAATCAATTAAATAATGCGTAAATATTTCCTAAATAATCCTATAATTCTCAATTAACTCTCAATTAACTCTTAATTTCTTTCAATTGAATCATGATGCCCATAACAATCCAAAACATGCGAATCCCAGATGAATTTCCCCATGTATAATCAATAGATCCAAATAGGAATAAGTAACTAATTAAACCTACAAGGATTGATAAATCATAAGGGTTTCTTGTCTTCACATAATGTTTCAACGATTTACAGAACATAAAAATTGAGAATCCTAAGAAACCAACGAGCCCTAATAGACCAGATTCAGAGGCTATTTGCAATAAATTATTATGAGAATGACCTAAATCTTGAGTTTCTTGTTTTAACTTATAGTGCTCTCGATATGTTTTTTGCCATAATCCAGGACCAACACCAGTTATAGGGTGGTCTATAATCATTTGCTTATCTGCTTCCCATACATAGATACGACCTAGATTTGAGCCATCTGTAGTCGTATTAAAGGTACTTTCAAAACGAGCTATATAAGCTTGATGAGTAGTAAATGCATATCCTATGCCTACAACAGCTACAAGTAATACCAATATATAGCGAATATTGACAAAGCAATAGCGCAATGTAATGAGCACACCATTAATGCCATTAAATAACCAGGAACCACGGCTTTGGTTTCCCCACATGCCTAATAGCATGCCAAACAAAGAAAATACAGCAGATTTTCTTACATACGAAGGAAATCTCTTATCATAGGCAGCAATTAATGCTAATGGAAAGGCCAATGTTAACAACATAGCAAGTCCCATCATGGAGCCATTGATAACACCACCTGCACGACCTCCTGGTCCTAAGTTATAGCCCAGTAAATATTGTGCAAAGGCCGATACAGCATCGACGCCCATATACACAAAAAATACTGATAATATGGCGTATAATTTGCGAGAACTCTTAATACATAGCAGAATTGGGACGATGACTAATACCTTCCAAACCCAAATATTGAAGAAATATTTAGTAGTCACTGCTATATCAGTGCTAATTAATGCGGACGGCAATACACATAGTAACATGCCTAAATAAGCCCATCCATATTGGCGTATCGATTGTGGTACAGAGATTTCATGTCGCCTATACCAGCACGTTATTAAGGTCATCAATATGATGAGGCCATATAGTAAATTCCCTAATGCCATAGATGACCGTGTCGTACATATCATGAGTGAAATGAGTACGGTCAGGACCATTTCAGAATTCTTAATTATCCAAAATTGCATACTAACCCCTTTTCCCCAACATAGTTACAATCTACTGCTTATCATAGTGGTATCTATTCCCTTTATAGATATTATTTTACTCGTAACAATGGTCGTACATGATTTTGAATTTCTTGTTCATATTGATCGAGTAATTCATAACGTTTTCTGTATTGGCTACGTTTTTGTGATTTAATCTCTTCAATAGGTTTACGATATTCCTCTAATGGAATTTTGAAGAACCGTTCATCGCTACATACAACACCGCCAGATTCCTCCCACAATGGATCTAGCTCAGCCACCTTAGCACGGTGACCGCGAACTAAGTGGGTATTTGCGTAAAAGCCTTCATCAGAAACAGCGTAAATAGATTCTACCTTACAGATAGCTGCAATATGGCGTAATAAGAACATGATAAAGTTTTTTGGTCGATACCCAAACATCTTTTTAGTCACTGTTTTAGCATTATCTAGACCATCTTTATAGCCTTGAATTGTGCCAATCCACATAGCAGGTTCCCCATTAAAGCCTTTGCCAAAGCGGAAGTTAGCATGGTATACACCTTGTTTACCCAAGGTTAGTAACAAGGTTAAAAAGCCTTCTTTACGCTGACCAGGGCCATAGTATAAGCGCGCTACCATATCCAGGTCTTCTGATTCCCATACGATAAATCCACGATTCATACGACTTACATCGTCGTAAATATTATCTGGATCTACAGAATACATTTCACGAATCGCTTCGTCCGTAAATACATCTTTTAAATAATCAAAATGATTAACAATAGCCTCCAATCGTTCCTGTGGTGTTGAGCTTTTAAACAAGAAAAATCGTGTCATTAACTCAAATAAACCGACTTGACGGTCTAATAAGGTTGGATCAGGCGTATAGTTTGCAAAATAGGTCTCTAGTGCCTCAATTTCCCCTTTATTGCGGATAGAGCGCATTGTATGAAGGAAAGTACGTCTAGTTTCCCTCCAACTACGTTTGCCGTAAATCTTACGGCCTCGCTGCCATTGTGTTTGTAAATATCCCATCTCATACTCCTATCCACTCATATAACTACAAAATATATCAATGATTTGTGGAATGTAAATTATCTATAATCGTAACTAATTCATCAGCCACACGATTAACGATGAATCGTTCCTCTACAACATGTCGTGCATTGGTAATGATATTCGGCAAGTTTACATCATCACTCATCACATGTTCCATAGCCTGTTGTAATGTGTGTTCGTTCAGCGGATCTACAATAAATCCAGATTCTCCATCGTCTATGATTTCTCGCTGAGCCCCAGAACCACTTGTAATGACTGGTACACCACAATACATAGCCTCACAGATAACGAGACCAAAGGCCTCCCGTGTTATTGTTGGCAATAGTAAGCAATCAATTGATCTATATAAGCCTTCAATATCTCGTGTAAAGCCTATAAATTCAACATAAGAATGCATTTGATGCGCTTCTATATAATCGTTTAATTTTTTAATTTGATCCTCTGTACCAGCCCCAGATATAATCAATCGAACATCTGGATTGTTTTGATGAATCTGTTCAAGAGCACTTAAAATCAGATACAAACCTTTTCGTTCTGTAATACGCGCACTATAACCAAAGGTTCTAACCTTGGATTTCATAGGAACTGTATCTGAAAAGGACTGGAATCGGTTTGGATCGATACCATTATGTACAACATGGTATTTGCTAGTATCCTTTATAACTGGCGTCATAAGGTCGTCATAAACGAGTTTAGACACACAAACAAAGGCATCTACTTGTGCATTGATCCATCTATGATACATATCTGTTTTACCAGGTACAAGATTATGTTTAATAAACACCAATTTAGCACCTGTTAACTGCTTAAGGGCAATACAGAACAATATATATTTACCAGAGTGGCATATAATCGTATCAATCCCTTGTGCTTTTACCTGTTTAGCTACTGCATTAACAGATAGAAAACCCTTCAAGGTATAAAGATTGGCCGTCATCACATGGCCCACTTGAGCATAGCGAGATTGCATATCTTCATTCGATTGGTCCACTAAGATATAGGCAGTCCTATGTCTCTGTTGTAATTGTTTACAAATATCATATACATATTGTTCGCCGCCACCCCAAATTTTGGCGCCTACAACATTAATTATAGACATAGGTTCCTCCTATTAATCAAAATAATTATTAGCAATTTATACTGTATAAAATTTTATAATTGCCCATTCGATTTGTTTAAATAATATAATTTTACATATTTTGTCATGGTGTACATCATATGGTAAATAGATAATAGAAAACCTATTTTCCCATCTAATATGCCGCCTTGCAAAATATATATCTTAAAGAATGCCCATGTAGGACGCAATATAATATCCCCTAAAAAACTACAAGACTTCCCTTGTGCCTTGTATTTGTTAGCTGCTGCCGTCGTATACTTATTGAATTTCTCAAAGAATTGATGCCAATTATCATACGTATAGTGATACAACTTTCCTTCTAATGTATCTTGTGGGTACGGGCTGATAAAGGCTTCATGAACAGCACCTTCTACAGTTGCACCCTCTCGAGGCATCAATCGTAGCACCTTATCAGGTCTTACCACACCATGGGTTGCCTGATTATGATGGAACAAGTTATATCGACGTAGCCAATACGCCTTAGGTTCTCCTTGAATAACTCGTTGAATAGACTTTGCTAACTCTGGTGATACACGTTCATCAGAATCGACAAATAGAATCCATTCACTCTGAGCTTGTGAAATACCAAAGCGTCGTTGTTGTGACCAATCTCCATTTAACGGATGTGGTATGACCTTTGCACCCAATCCAGTAGCGAGTGATACGGTTTGATCTGTACTACCATCATCGATAACTAGGATTTCATCAGCAAATTGAATACTCTTAATACAATCTGTAATATGTTCTTCTTCATTTCTAGCTAAAATGATTACAGATAAAGATGACATCATTTTACCTTTCTCTTTTTAAAATATTATTTATATACGTAAAATATATACTTTACGCTTATACTATTAATAATCTAAAGATTCAAATGGTTTATTAATGGCTTTATTTAATCTTCTGAATTGGCTAATAAATTTACCTTTTAAAGATAGCTGATTATATAGCTCTTTATAAGCAGCATCTTTTTTTGCTTTACGATTATCTTTCCAATTTTTTTCTACGGTAGATGGAATTATGTCCTCAGCAAGTTGTACTATAAAATCTTTATCTAAACAATATAACTTACATGCATTTAACCAATAATAAAATTTAAATGCATCAATTTCAAATCTTATAGGGGTCTGAAACATTTTAATATTTCTAGCTGCTGCTCTATTAATCATATATCCATGAGTACAGAATGCATTACGTGTTGAATATAGATTCACATTATCTCCCACACTTTTTATCCGTTTATGATGATAGATACTCTTTTGTAAAACTACTAAACGAGGTTCATCTGTTTCATCTAAAAATTCTTTTATTTTTAGTAATGAATCATAATTAAAATACTCTGTAAAATAGATATCATCTTCACATATCATAATACTTTTTTCATCAGACTTAAGAAATTCATCGTATACACCACAATGACTCAAAGCGCATCCAATTTCACTAGGAGATAAAAAAGTATCCTTTATAGATTTTGTAGCTAATTCTTCCTTAGACATCTTATTAGCCATAATGGCATCAAAGAATTTAAAATCTAAATCATTATTACTAAATTCTTTAATAATATTTTGTCTACGTACTTCATTATTTTTATCTGATATAACAACTATGTTCATATTTCTCCCCAATACTGAACCTATATCTAATTTAAATTTACTAAATTAATATATTTTCCCTTATTGAATACTATCCCCATGTTTGATACGCCATGCCGCTAGTTCGCGCATGTCTTTAATTACCTTACCATAGGCTTGAGGCATATTTGTGCCTTGTTCCATAAGTTTTCCATTGTTATCTAGATAGAGTCTATGGTTAAAGACAAATTCCTCTTGTGTGAACAAGCTTGGTACCATAGCTTCATAGGTTTGACCAGGGCGACCTACAAGTTCTGCCAAGGTTGGAATGATTTGAATGCTCATGCCAAACGCATTAGGAGCGAGCCAATCTTTATGAATGCCTCGACCATAGAAGATAATCGGAATGGTAGATGCTACATTAGGACTTACTTCACGAGCAAAGGTAAAGCGTTCGCTATGGTCCCCAGTGATAACGAAGAGCGCCGATGGATCTGCTTTTTCTTCACTAGCGATAAACTCGCCCATTACATGGTCTGCATACCAAATATGACCCATTTCATTCAATTGCTTATCAGTTTCAGCGATTGTATCAGGCAAATGGCCTTTTACCTTGTTCACATCATAGCCCTCTTTAGCGACGTTAACGCTATATGGAGGATGATTCGATGTAGTCATGATTACGTTGAGGATTTTTTCCCCTCTATGTTGATCCATGTACGCGGAGATGGCTTTAAACATATCCTTATCCGCTACGCCCCACGCATTGCTTTCATCGCTTGGCATTTCAGACGCATCATGGAATTCATCAAAGCCTTGAGACAAGGCGAAGTTCTTAACATTTTGCCATGTGCTAAAGCCGCCGTACCAGAATACTGTTTTATAACCTAGTTTTTTCATAACAGAACCAATGCCTAAACCATATGGTTGTTTGAAACTTTCACCTTCATAGTTAGGATATAAACCTGTATCAGGCATACCAGTCAATAAACCGTTGATAGCAGGCATCGTACCTGTACCTTGAGCAAGCGCTAGCTGTGTACTCATCGCTTGAGGGCTAGCAGCATATTTACGGCCTTGTTCAACGAGATAAGCACCAGGTTCGTTGTATTCTGTGAGGAATGGCCACAAACCATAGGATTCACCGAGAACGATGTTAATAGATTGCGGTTGCTCTGCTAAACGTTGGGTTGTAATCGGTCTTGTGAAAGAACCATCAAAATCCTTACCATTAAACGTACCGCCGATGGCACTAATTTTTTCACTCAATTCTTGAGGTGTTAAATTGATGACCTCAAGTTCATCTGCACGCTTTGCGATGCTTTTAACACGATAAAGAGCCTGCACATCATCAAGGATAGTTTCGTTTAATAGATTAGAACTGAGGCGCGCCGCACTTTCCCAGTTAATGGAGTTCGTATAGTTAAAAGCACCACCAAATCTAAAGAATATTCCTAGTACGCCAATAACCACAGTCAATCCAATGCCTGTGAACCATTGCGTTTTCTTCCTCTTAGGATACCAAGTAGTACAAACTAGTTGAGTATTAGCGTAATCGCTATATTTCTTTGTGCCCCACGCCAAGAAACGAACGAGGAACCAACAAAGGGCAGCACTCAATACAACAGCGCCTACGATGTACATCAACGCATTATATTCATTGATGGCTGTATTAATAATGGCACCGATATCATCGTTTTTACCATTGATGAGCATCGCATTATAGGAGGAGTTAAAAATCTTATAGAACGGAATGCGCCCCAAGAATAAGAAGGTTAACAGTACCGTTGCAATAGAATAGATAACCTGTTTAATGCGCAAGGATGGCCATTTTGGTACAAAGGTATTCACCAATGTGCCTCCCAAAAAGCCCAATAAACATAAAGAACCTACGGTCTTAAGGCTCAATCTAAAGCCTAGCCATAAGGACGTAAGGATATTCTCCATCGTCACAGATGCTAGCTGTGATTGGAATACTGCAAGAAACACGATTCTAAATGCAGTCAACAAGGCAGAGAAAAAGATAAATACCTTAATCTCTGTCTTTATGCCTTCAAATAATCGTTGCCATCGGTTCATCATTAACCCC
>USAV01000017.1 GCA_900552715.1 uncultured Veillonella sp. | reverse complement strand
AAAAATGGTGATGAAATTAAAGCAGTTATCATGAACCACATCAAAGAAGATAATCCTATTTATCTTTCCATGACTCGCTTGGCTAAAGATGAAGATTGGCAATATGTTATCGAAGCACAAGAAAAAGATGAAGCTATCGTGTGTAAAGGTATTGATGCTATCCCAGCAGGTTTGGTAGTAACAGTTAAATCCCTTCGTGGTTTCATTCCATTGTCCCAAGGTGATGTTCATTTCGTAAAATCCTTGGACAACTTGGTTGGTACAGAATTCGAAGCTAAAGTACTTGAAATCGACGAAAAGAAAAACCGTTTGGTTCTTTCCCGTCGTGCAGTATTGGAAGTAGAACGTCAAGCTAAATTAGCTGAAGCATTGAAAAACATCAACGTTGGCGACAACTATAAAGGTATCGTTCGTAAAATCATGCCTTATGGTGCTTTCGTAGATATCGGCGGTATTGAAGGTTTACTTCACATTTCCGACATTTCTTGGCAAAAAATCAAAAAAGTGGAAGATGTTCTTTCCGTTGGTCAAGAAATCGAAGTTAAATTACAATCCTTCGACGCTGAAAGCAACAAATTATCCTTGTCCTTAAAAGCTTTATCTAAGAGCCCATGGGACGTAGCTGAAGAAACATTGCACGTTGGCGATGTTATCAACGGTAAAGTTGTTCGTTTGGTAGCTTACGGTGCATTCGTAGCTGTTAACGACGACATCCAAGGTTTACTTCACATTTCTCAAATTACAAAACAACGTAATGCGAAAGTTGAAGATTACTTAAACCGCGGTCAAGAAGTTGAAGTTAAAATCATTTCTCTTAACAAAGATGAAAAGAAATTGGGCTTGGCTTTAACTGAATTGATGGAAGCAAAAGAAACTGCAGAAGACGCTGAATAATTCATTGTCTAATATAAAGGCTAACCAAGGTTTCCTTGGTTAGCCTTTTTGCGTACTATACGTAGAATATGATAAAATATAGTAATGTATTAGATTAGATAATGAGGTGAAACCATGGCAAAACCATTAGTGGCCGTTGTAGGTCGTCCAAATGTAGGGAAATCTACACTTTTTAATGCCATTGTTAATAAACGGATCTCTATCGTTGAAGATATTCCTGGTGTAACACGGGATCGTATTTACTTTGACGCAGAGTGGTTAAATCGTGAATTTACAATGATCGATACTGGCGGTATCGAATTTATTACAGATAATAGTCATGTTATTCCTAAGATGATGCGATTACAAGCTGAATTGGCTATTGAAGAGGCAGATGTAATCTTATTTGTTGTAGATGGCAAACAAGGTATTGTACCTGCTGATGAAGAGGTTGCTAATATCTTACGGGCTAGCGGTAAACCTGTAGTATTAGTTGTTAATAAAATCGACAGTGTTAATCAGGAACCTAATATTTATGAATTCTATAATCTTGGCTTAGGAGATCCTATCGGTATTTCCGCTAAGAACTTAATGAATTTAGGTGACTTACTAGATGATACGGTTAAACATTTCCCTCCAGTTGGGACAAATGTTGATGACGAAGATACTATTCATGTAGCAGTTATTGGTCGTCCTAATGTAGGCAAATCCTCTTTGACTAATGCCTTATTGGGTCAAGACCGTGTAATTGTATCTGATGTAGCGGGCACAACACGTGACTCTATTGATACATATTGGACTCATGGCGATCAAAAGTTTGTTCTTATCGATACAGCTGGTATGCGTCGTAAGTCAAAAATTGAAGAAGCTGTTGAACGATATAGTATTGTTCGTTCCTTGCGCTCTGTAGACCGTTCAGATATCGTCGTTCTTGTCCTTGATGCTCAAGATGGCGTTACAGAACAAGATAAGAAAATTGCTGGCTATGCTTATGAAGCAGGGAAGGGTGTAATTATTGTTGTTAATAAATGGGATCTTATTGAAAAAGATGACAAAACAACATTGCGCTTTACTGAAGATATTTATGATGAATTAGGTTTCTTGCAATTTGCTCCAATTCTATTTGCTTCTGCACTTACAAAACAACGTATACACCGTTTAGCAGATATGCTTAAGTTTGTATCTGAACAACAATATCGTCGCGTGTCTACAGGTACATTGAATCAATTATTACAAGATGCTCAAACAGTAAATCCTGTACCTTCTCGTAATGGTAGAATTCCCAAAATTTACTATATGACGCAAGCTAGTGTTAAACCACCTACATTTATTTTGTTTGTAAATGAACCAGAGTTAATTCACTTCTCATATATGCGTTTCTTAGAAAATAGATTACGAGAGTCCTTCGGTTTTGAAGGAACACCAATTCGTTTAGTATTACGTGGTAAGAAACGAGATGATGAAGACTAATGGATATTATGATTGCTGTATATGCCGTGTTGGCATACCTTATTGGTTCAATTCCTAGTGGTCTGATTATTGGTAAGACCTTCTTTAATACGGATGTACGTCAATACGGTTCTAAAAATATAGGTGCTACTAATACGTATCGCGTTATAGGTCTCAAAGCTGCATTACCAGTATTTCTCTGTGATGCCTTAAAAGGGGCAGCTGGGGTAGTATTGTTATCCTCTTATGGTCCTATGTATATGATTTTAGGTGGCATCCTTGCTATGATGGGTCATAACTGGTCTATTTTCTTAGGCTTTAAAGGTGGTCGTGGGGTAGCTACAGGACTAGGTGTTCTAATTGCTTTATCACCATTAGTGGCTTTGATTGCCTTCTTGGTATGGGGCGTAATAGTCTATTTTACTAAGCTCGTATCACTAGGATCTATTATAGCGGCAGCTTTAGTACCAATTTTAATGTACTTTACAGGTGAATCTTATTGGTTCGTAGGCTTTGGCGCTTTGGCAGCTTTATTTGTCATTGTTCGACATTGGGATAATATTAAACGTTTACTAGCAGGTAATGAGTTAAAAGTAGAACGTATCAAAAAGGATTAATTTATGAATGTTGTTGTTGTCGGCTCTGGTAGCTGGGGTACTGCTCTTGCTATTAAATCCGTATTAGCTGGAAATACTACAACTTTATATTGTCGACGCCCAGAATTTGCTAAACAATTAGCAGAAGATTTAGAGAATAAAGAGTACTTACCAGGTGTAACATTACCAAAGGAATTACTATATAGCTCAGATCTTGCTACTTGTATCAAAGCGGCTGATATCGTTCTAATGGTTACACCGTCTGTACATGTACGCACTAGTTTAGAGGCTCTTAAACCATATGCGCATAAAGAACAATCCTATATACTTTGCTCAAAAGGTGTAGAACGTACTACTGGTAAGTTATTGACTACAGTTATGCGAGAGGTTCTAGGTCCTATAGGTTGTAATCTTGCAGTTTTATCTGGTCCAAATCATGCAGAGGAAATCGGTCGTGATCTGCCCGCTGCCTCTGTATTGAGTACAGAAAATCTTGAAGTGGCCACTAGGTTACAGAAAACATTATGTAGTCAAAACTTTAGAATTTATGCAAATACAGATATTACCGGTGTTGAATTAGCTGGGGCAACGAAGAATATTATTGCTCTTGCCGCAGGGATTGTTGATGGATTGAAGTTAGGTGATAACTGTAAAGCCTTACTCTTAACTCGTGGTTTACATGAGATGACTCGCTTTGGTGTAGCCTTGGGGGCACAAAAGGAAACCTATGCTGGTCTTGCTGGTATGGGTGATTTGATTGCCACTTGTATGAGTCCTCATGGACGTAATAGAGCTGCTGGTCAACAATTAGCAGATGGAAAAACAATGGACTATATCATTAATCATACGAATATGGTTGTAGAAGGCTTCTTTGCTACCGACATTGTTTATAAGATGGCTTGTGAACATCATATTGAAATGCCTATAACTAAGGCTTTATATGAAGTCTTATATGAAGAAAAATCTCCAGCTTTGGCATTAGCTGAATTGATGGGACGAGATATTAAAATTGAAGTATCATAAATAAAAGATACTTTTAATTTGGTTATTTATATACTATAATTAATGAGTATAATCTTGTGAGGGTTGTATGCGAATTATTGGCGGAACTGCAAAGGGACATACTATAAAAGCACCTAAAGGGGTAGATACTAGACCTACACTTGATCGAGTTCGTGAAAGTGTGTTTAATGTATTATCTAATAGAGGTATATTTGGTACTCATGTATTAGATATATTTTCTGGTACAGGTGCAGTAGCTATTGAAGCCTTAAGTCGTGGTGCAGCACATGCAGTAGCGGTAGACTTTAAAACAGGAAAATTGATTTTAGAGAATGCAAAACACTGTCATGTGGAAGATCGGTTAGAAATCATTCCGAGGAAACTTTCACAATTAAAAAACTATATAATGGGACAACAGTTCGATTATATTTTTTCTGATCCACCATATGAAAATGGATTTATACAAGACACCATAGATTTGGTTGTGACCTATGATTTATTAAAGCCTGACGGTGTTTTACTATTAGAACACCATAAGGACGAGGCATTTACCTTGCCTGAATCATGGGAATGTATAAAAGAACAGAAATTTGGTTATACGATGGTTTCCTATTTTGTAAACACAGCTGAAAGGAGCTAAACCTGTGCGTATAGGTGTGTGTCCGGGTAGTTTTGACCCAGTTACAAATGGACATGTTGATATTTTTGAACGCGGCAGTCGATTAGTTGATAAATTAATCATTGCTGTTAGCTCTAATCCGAATAAAAATTCCTTGTTTACCATGGAAGAACGGGTTGAGATGATTCGAAATTCTGTCAAACATATTCCTAATGTTGAGATTGATTGTACAGGCGGTTTGCTTAACGAATATGTTAAATCTAAGAATGCTACTATAATCATTCGTGGTTTGCGCGCGTTAAGTGACTTTGAATATGAATTTCAACGTGCTTTGTTTGCAAAATATTTGGATGATGATATCGAAACTGTATTTATTATGACTAATAATAAATACTCTTTCGTCAGCTCCACAGGTATTCGTGAACTTGCAAAATTTGGCGGTAAGCTAGATGGGTTAGTTCCGGATGATGTTAAGGAAAAACTTGAAGAACGCTTTAATACGGTCCATAATAAATAGGGGTGAATTGTATGAAAACAGAAAAATTATTAGAAGATTTAGAGGTTCTTATTGAATCTAGCAGCCGTATTCCTATGACTACTAAACGTATGGTTGAGGAAGACGAAATTATGCGTATTATTGATTCTATTCAAGAGTCCTTACCATTGGAACTTGAAGAGTCTCGTCGTATTGTAGCTGATAAAGATAAAGTATTAGCTGATGCTCAACGTCAAGCTGAAACTTTAATTGATCAAGCAAAAGACTACATTGCTAAATTAACTGCTGAAAGCGAACTTGTTAAACAAGCGCAAGAACAAGCAAATCAAATTATCAATGCTGCTAACCAATCCTCTGAAGAATTGAAATCTAGCTCTATTCAATATGCTGGTGATGTTCTTAAATATGTGGAAAACAACTTAGAGAAAACATTGGAAAGCTTACGTCAAAATCGTGAAAGTTTGAAACAAACTGAACAACGTACAGAAGAAAACCAATAATATAAATAAAAAGAAGCGAAGGATTTCCTTCGCTTCTTTTTATTCAGTATAATTATCAGGTTTTTTAGGCTCTACAATCATTGTTTGATGAGTATTAAAGATAACAAATCCAAGAGGGGACCCAGGAGGTTTTTTAATATTTTTAATATATGTGTAGTCTACAGGCACCTTACTAGTTTCACGAGCCTTACTAAAGTAGGCCGCATATTGAGCAACCTTAGATAAAATCATATCATCAGGCTCCACATTGAGTCTTAATATGAGGTGGGAACCTTGAATATCTTGTGTATGGAACCAAATATCAGTCGGTTTTGCAAACCGATGAGTTAAATATTCGTTTTGTTGATTGTTTCGACCTATAAATATTTCGCCTTCATCAATGGTTAAATGAATGTAATTGGATTTCCCTAGCTTATAAGAGAGGGGCTTCTTAGATTTTTTTATGATGCCCGCATCCATACATTCTTTGCGAATTTCTTCTAAGCTTTCACGGGTAGTAGCTAATGAAATACTATATAAAATCGATTTGAGGTATTCAAGCTTTGTAGTACTTGCATTAAGTTGATATTCACCGCTGACCATACGATTTTTTAATTTAGTATAGAGCTTATAATACCATTGACCGTTTTCTACAATCGTAAGATTTGGCTTTAGAGGGATTGTTAATAACTCTCCATCTTCAGAAAGAAGATTTGGTAATTGAATAGAAGGTTCATACTGTACTTGTAAGTGAGCATTGATCATTAAGATATCGCCATACAGTTTATAGGTATCCATTTTATTAGTATCATCTAATTCATCTTTGATCTTTTGATGACGTATTTCTTCTTTTTTGATGGCTGCTGTTAAAATCTTTTCTAGTTCCTTATCAGCAGTGTGAATAGATTTTGTATTGTGAATCGATTCTTCTAGAGCTTCTGAAATTGTACTATATTCTTTTAGTACTTTGTAATTGTGTAACGTAAAGGGTGCGTGAGCCTTTTTATTATTATCATTAAGTAATGCAAGTAACCCATTACTTTCTTTTAGTTTTTCTTTTAGATCATATAATGCCTTCGCCAATTCATCTACTTGAGAGGAATTTAGATCAGTAATTAATTCATCGCCACTAAGATTTGAAGACCATAGTACTTCATCTAATAAGGGTTTGCCAAAGCCGTTAAAGATGGCCCGTATAGATTGCTGTACAGTACCATCACCAAAGGAAGTTAGTAGATTTTTGATTTCATCATAATCGAAGTCCATCAAACTTACACGATTAGCATTGGGTGGTAATTCATAGTGTAGTTTCGGGCTAATGGATCGTTCACGATTCATTAAAGGTGATACGTGAATTAAGGATTCTAATATAACTCCATTTTGTACAAAGATACAGTTTGAATATTTGCCCATTAATTCTACATAGATAAATGTACTTGTAATAGAGCCATCCATTTCAAGTTTATCCGTTTGGATACACATGATCCGGTCCCCATTAATTTGTTCTACCTTTACAATGCGGCTACCTTCAATATGTTTACGAAGAAACATACATAGTGAACTAGGTTCCTTTGGTAAATCTTGAAGAGGTTTACTGAGATACATTGCAGGGGTTGCACCAACAGTGATGACTAGGCTTTGATCTTCGTTAAGGGATCGAATTTTAAATAGTAATGTAGTTTTATCTATTTGATATAATTTTTGTATTTGACCTGTTTGTAATCGCTCATTTAATTCTTTAGCGAGAACAGACATGGTAAGTCCGTCTAAATTCATAGTACTCCTTTCAATTTTATTTAGAAGTATAGTTTAGTATAACATAATGTACATATAATTCTTAGTATTTAAACACGGAATGTATAATTCGTGGTACAATAATAAAAACTGCTAAGGAGGATATCACATGAAAAGTATGACCGGTTTTGGTTCTGGCACGGCAACCAAAGATGGCATTACCTGCACGGTAGAAATAAAGTCCGTAAATGCGCGATTTCTTGATTTATTTATACGTAGTCCAAAGCAAATAAACCCTTTTGAAACCATTATTCGCGGATTAGTACAAGATCGAATTACCCGCGGTAAGGTCGAAGTATCGGTTTCTATCCAAGATGCGGGAGAGAGACCTAAGACCTTTACAATAAACAGTGTATTGAGAAAACAGATACAAGAATTACTTGTTCAAGAAGAGTTTTATGATGATCCTAATAAGGTACCTTTGCAAGCGGTCAATTCTATTTCTAACGAATGGATACAACAACAAGATACACCGATTGCAGAAGATGTGCTTTCAGAAATAGTAAAAGAATCTACAACTCAAGCATTAGATGCTCTAATAGTAATGCGTACGGTGGAAGGTAAACATATTGAACAAGATTTATTATCACGTATCTCTACCTTAGAAAATGTCATCAAACATATTGATGAGAATAAGGCGGGAGCCGTAGAAGCGTATCGCGAACATATAAAAGGTAAAATTCAAGAGTACTTAGTTTCTTTGGAAGCGAGTATCAGTGAAGATCGTTTTTTGCAGGAAATAGCTTTACTAGCTGATAAGACTGATATTACGGAAGAGATTGTCCGATTCACCTCACATGTGGTACAATTAAAAAACACACTTGTAGATGAGAATTCCATCGGTCGTAAGGTGGATTTTATTTTGCAAGAAATGAATCGTGAAGTGAATACAATTGGTTCCAAAGCTATGGATTCAAGTATTACTGAGTTTGTGGTTCAACTTAAATGTGAGTTAGAAAAAATTAGAGAACAAGTACAGAATGTAGAGTAATAGGAGGTCCATAAATGAGTATTCAATTATTGAATATAGGCTTTGGTAATATGGTATCTGCTAACCGTGTTATGGCTATCATTAGTCCTGAATCTGCACCAATTAAACGTATGGTTCAAGATGCACGTGATAAGGGCCTGCTCATTGATGCTACATATGGTCGTAAGACTCGTGCTGTATTAGTTATGGATAGTGGTCAAATTGTATTATCTGCAATTCAACCAGAAACCGTAGCACATCGACTTGTGCAATATGATGTAGACGAAGATACAGTAGAATCATAGGAGTACATATGTCAGACAGAGGATTATTAATCGTTATATCCGGGCCATCTGGCGCAGGTAAAGGTACGATTTGTGCGAATATTCGAAAAGAAATGCCTAATCTAGTTTATTCCGTTTCTATGACAACACGGGCACCACGTGTTGGTGAAGTGGAAGGGGTCAATTATTTCTTTCGCTCAAAAGAAGAGTTTGAATCTCTATTAAGTGAAGACGCATTTTTAGAATATGCAAAAGTATATGATAATTACTACGGTACACCGAAACAACATGTAATGGATTTATTAGATGAAGGTAAAAGTGTACTGTTAGAAATTGATATTCAAGGTGCTATGCAGGTTAAGGAACGTTTTAGTGATGCTGTATTTATTTATATTGTACCGCCATCCTTAACTGAATTATCTGAACGATTACATAATCGTGGTACTGATGCAAAAGAGGTTATTGATAAGAGATTATCACTAGCTTGTTCTGAATTGGCATTAGCACATCGTTATGACTATATCGTTGTAAATGATGATTTAGCAGATGCATCTGAAAGAGTAGCGTCAATTTTGCGTGCAGAAGCTTGCAAGATTAGTCGTAATAAAGAACAAATACAATATATTTATAAACAGTATCAAGAGTCTAAGGAGAAGTGATAGTATGATGGTAAAACCTCCATTGAAAAAATTGGAAAGTCAAGTTGATAGCAAATATACTTTGGTAACATTAGCAGCTAAACGCGCTCGTGAATTAACAGATGGTGAACCATGCTTAGCTGAATCTACACATGCAACTGACAAGCCTGTATCCTTGGCATTTTATGAAATTGCCGAAGGTGAAGTGACTTATAAACGCACAAAAGAAGGCATTAAATAAGATTAATCAATTCCTTGTATCCTTGATACAAGGAATTTTTAAAAGGAGAAGAACATGCGCGGAAAACATATCATTGTCGCTGTATCTGCAGGTATTGCAGCGTATAAGGCAATTGAAGTAGTAAGCCGACTTCGTAAAAAGGGTGCTGAAGTAAAGGTTGTTATGACTGAAAACGCCACTCATATAGCTTCACCACTTACATTTGGTGAAATTAGTGGACATCCTGTAGCTATCGACATGTTTGAACAAGTACACCAATGGGATGTGGAGCATATTGCACTAGCAACATGGGCAGATGCATATGTGGTTGTACCTGCTACAGCAAATGTGATTGGCAAAATCTATGCCGGTATTGCAGATGATATGCTAACGACAACAATAATGGCTACTACGGCGCCAAAATATCTTTGTCCTGCTATGAATACCGAAATGTATAATAATCCTATTACGCAACGAAATTTAGAGGGATTACAGGCTTTGGGGTACCATATTATGGAACCGGCTGAAGGTTGGCTGGCCTGTGGTATCACTGGTGTGGGGCGTCTACCAGAGCCTGAAGCCATTGTAGAATGGCTTGAATCGCAGATGTGCAAATCTAATGAGCTTGAAGGTACCACAGTACTTGTTACCGCTGGTGGTACGCAAGAAAACATCGATCCTGTTCGTTATATTGGTAATCGTTCTAGCGGTAAAATGGGGTACGCTATTGCTGAACAAGCAGCACGCATGGGGGCTAATGTTATTTTAGTTAGTGCTCCTACATCTTTAGCTGTACCAAGTGGCGTAGATTTCGTTCCTGTTGATTCTGCTTTATCTATGCAAGAAGCTGTTGAATCTCGATATGATACGGTAGATGTAGTTGTTATGGCGGCTGCAGTATCTGACTTTAGAGTTCTTCACAAAGCAGAGCAAAAAATAAAAAAAATGGAGTCTATGACATTAGAACTTGTTAAGAATCCAGATATCCTACAAGGTTTAGGTGCTAAAAAGAAACATCAAATTCTTGTGGGGTTTGCAGCAGAAACAGAACATGTAATCGAGTATGGTCAAGATAAGGTAGCTAGAAAAAATCTAGATATGCTTGTAGCCAATGACGTAAGTAAGTCTAATGCTGGTTTTAATGTAGATACAAATGAAGGCTACTTCTTATATCCTAATAAAGATCCAAAAGAAATGCCTAATATGAAAAAATCTGAGTTAGCTCATAACATTATGAAAGAAGTTGTGGAATTAGTAAAAAATAAATAGCACTGATATATGATTGTATCTTATATTTTGTAGTTTGTTGTACATAGAAAGAAGTGTTATTTACATGTTTGCTATTCAAAAAGCTTATTTGGATGGCTCTTTGAGCAAAGATAAATGGAGCAATAATATTATTGCTGGTTTGGTGGTAGGGGTCGTAGCACTACCATTAGCCATGGCCTTTGCTATTGCTAGTGGAGTTACGCCACAGGCAGGTATTTATACGGCAATTATTGCAGGTATATTTGTATCCTTATTTGGTGGTTCACCTGTGCAGATTGCAGGACCTACAGGGGCTTTTATCGTCCTATTAAGTAGTATAGTTGTAAACTATGGGTTTGAAGGTTTACAAATCGCTACTATGATGGCTGGTATTATGCTTATCTTAATGAGCGTAGCGAAGTTAGGTACAGTTATCCGATTTATTCCTGCTCCTGTTATTATGGGGTTCACAGCTGGTATCGGGGTTACGATATGGGTTAGTCAATGGCCGTATTTCTTTGGATTTCCTCAATTACCTTATATGGCTCATTTTCATGAGAAATTATGGGCTATGATTCAATCATTGCCAAATTCAGATTTACCAACATTGGGTATTGCCGTATTAAGTTTAGCTTTATTATTGATATTACCTAGAATTCCGTATGTCAAAAAAGTACCAGCTCCTATTGTGGCCATGGTTGTAGCTACTATTATTCAAGCTGTTTATCAATTTCCTAGTGTATTGACTATTGGTAGTGCTTTTGGAGGCATTCCTCAAGGTTTACCAGAATTCTCTATACCGATTCTAAGCTTTGATAAAATATTAACTTTAATAGGACCTGCTTTTACCATTGCTATGCTAGGTGCGATAGAATCATTATTATCTGCAGTTGTAGCAGATGGTATGAGTGGTACAAAGCATGAATCAAATACTGAGTTGTTTGGACAAGGGCTGGCTAATATATTTGCCCCTTTATTTGGTGGTATTGCATCTACAGGAGCGATTGCGCGTACTGCTACCAATATTCGCCAAGGTGGTAATTCTCCATTGGCCGGTATCATTCATGCCATAACACTATGCATTATCTTATTATTTTTAGCACCTTATGCTGTATATATTCCGTTAGCATCAATGGCAGCCATTCTATTTGTTGTGGCCTATAATATGAGTGATGCGCCGCGATTTGTTCGCATGCTAATTTTAGCGCCACGACCAGATCAAGTCATTTTACTGCTCACATTCTTTTTAACCATTTTTACAGACTTGGTTGTAGCCGTAAACGTAGGTGTTGTGCTCGCTGTATTACAATTCATGCGTAAAATGGTTAATACCATAGATGTGCACGAAGCAAGTTGTGCTGAATTATCCGAGCAGATTAAACATGAAATCACAATACATCCTGATATCATGGTATATACAGTAGAAGGCCCGTTATTTTTTGGTGCTATAAGCGCTTTTGATCGGGCTTTAAATTCGATTCATAAAGATCCTAAATATTTGATAATTCGTTTTGTGAAAGTACCATTTGTGGATTTAACGGGCTTACGTATATTACGTAGTATCATCGAAGAACTCCAAAAGAGAGGTATCGAGGTATTACTAAGTGATGTAAGTTATGATATACGTCGCGAAATGTACAAGTCTGATTTTCTAGATATTCTTGGTCGCCATCACATGTATCGAAAATTTGATAGTGCTCTTCACAAAGCTGAACACGATTTGGCTTTATTAGAGGCGAAAGAAATATAATAATGACTTGCTTTATCAATGTAAATACACTATAATATTTCTGTAACTCATCAAGAGTAGTGGAGGGATAGGCCCTGTGAAGCTACAGCAACCATTCCAAGAGGAAAAGGTGCTAATTCCTATGACAAATGTCGTTAGATGGGAGGGTCTCTCATGAGTACATGAGAGGCTTTTTTTCGTATTAGGAGGATAAAATGGCTGAAAAACATATGTTTTTTACTTCTGAGTCTGTTACTGAAGGCCATCCAGATAAAATAGCTGACCAAATTTCTGATGCTGTTTTGGATGCGATTATTGAAAAAGATCCAACTGCTCGTGTAGCTTGTGAAACTTTAGTTACTACGGGTCTAGTTCATGTAGTAGGTGAAATCTCTACCAATACTTATGTGGATATTCCTCGCATCGTACGTGATACTGTTCGAGATATCGGCTATACACGTGCTAAATTTGGTTTTGACTGCGATACTTGCGGTGTACTTGTTTCTATTGATGAACAATCTGCTGATATCGCTATGGGCGTAGATGAAGCGCTAGAATCTAAAGAAGGTAATGGTGAAGCACTAGATAAAATTGGTGCTGGTGACCAAGGTATGATGTTTGGTTATGCATCCAATGAAACACCTGAACTTATGCCTATGCCTATTTCTTTAGCTCATCGTTTATCTCGTCGTCTTACAGAAGTTCGTAAAGATGGCACGTTAACATACCTTCGTCCAGATGGTAAAACTCAAGTTACTGTTGAGTATGTTGATGGTAAACCAAAACGTATTGATACAATCGTTATTTCTACGCAACATAGTCCTGAAGTAACTCAAGAACAAATTAAAGCAGATTTGAAACGCTTTGTTATCGATGCAGCGTTGCCTGCTGAATTTGTTGATGAAAATACAAAATACTTCATCAACCCAACTGGCCGTTTCGTAATCGGTGGCCCTCATGGTGATGCTGGTTTGACTGGCCGTAAAATTATCGTAGATACTTATGGTGGTATGGCTCGTCATGGCGGCGGTGCTTTCTCTGGTAAAGATCCATCTAAGGTAGACCGCTCCGCAGCATATGCTGCTCGTTATGTAGCTAAAAACGTTGTTGCAGCAGGTCTTGCTGACAAATGTGAAGTACAAGTTGCTTACGCAATCGGCGTTGCTCATCCTGTATCTATCTTAGTTGATACTTTTGGTACAGGTCATGTTGAGGAAACTAAAATTCAAGAACTCGTTAAGAAACATTTCGACCTTCGTCCAGCAGGTATTATTGAAATGCTTGATTTGTTAAAACCTCATTATCGCAAAACTGCAGCATATGGTCACTTCGGTAGAACTGATGTAGATTTACCTTGGGAACGTACTGACAAAGCAGCAATTTTAAAAGCTGAAGCTGGCTTATAATACAAAAGGTCTTAGTAGAATTTCTACTGAGACCTTTTATAATAAATGAAAGGAAATAGTGTATGCGTGTCGCAAAAGTTATTATTAATAGACCTGCTAAACAACTTCATAAACCATTAAGTTACTTAATGCCTGAAAAGTTTGGGAATGTCTTACCTGGCACACGTGTACTTATTCCATTAGGCAATAGTCGTGAAGAGGGTATTCTAACTGGTTATGAAGAATTATTAGAACCCCCTGAATTTAAATTACGAAATATTGTTCAAGTATTAGACAATGAACCGTGGTTTACCCCTGAAATGATGGACACTGCACGTCGTTTAAATGAATATTATTTATTCTCTTATGGCGATGCACTACGTTTGTTTACGGTTAATAAAACCCTTAAATCCTATGAAGCGCCTAAGGAAGAGTGGCTTGTTGTTACGCCTGCTTTTTCTGTAGAACAATTTAGTGAGCGAAAAAAGAAGCAACGGGAATTGGCAAAATATTTACTTGAAGTAGGTGGTGCATCAAAAGCTTTATTATTGGCCAAAGGATTTTCACGTATGGTCATTAAACAAGTGAGTGAAGCTCAGGGGATTACCATTGAATCTAGATTTAAAGCTACAAAGACTACCTTTGATGAACTGTTTACAGCAGAAGTCAATATACCATTAACTGATGCACAACAAGCGGTATATGAGCCTATTCAAAAGGCGATGAATTCACATCAACATAAAACCTTTTTATTGCATGGTGTAACAGGTAGTGGAAAAACGCAGCTATATTTAAAAGCCACAGCACGCTGTATAAGTCAAGATAAGACGGCCATTATACTGGTTCCAGAAATTATTTTGACAGATCAAATTGTACGGCGCTTTGTAGAAACCTTTGGTGATGAAGTTGTAGTATTTCATAGTAAATTAACTGTTCAACAACGCAATAATAACTGGGAGCGTTTGCGTCGTAAGGATAGCCATATTATCATTGGTGCCCGATCAGCAGTTTTTGCTCCAGCAGAGGATATTGGTCTAATCGTAGTCGATGAAGAACACGATACATCTTATAAGCAAGAGGATATGGTTCGATATCATGCCCGCAACGTTGCCTTATGGCGTGGAGAAGCACATGGTTGTCCTGTCATATTGGGCTCTGCTACACCATCTGTTACTTCGTATTATAAAGCCAAGCAAGGGGAGTATCAGTTGCTAGAGTTACCGCACCGAATTTTTGAACAACCAATGCCAAAGGTAACGATTGTTGATATGAAGGAA
Organism: uncultured Veillonella sp.; assembly: GCA_900552715.1. Lineage (GTDB taxonomy): Bacteria > Bacillota > Negativicutes > Veillonellales > Veillonellaceae > Veillonella. The sequence continues at coordinate 10,029 of USAV01000017.1, read as the reverse complement.
GAAATTCTTCATGGTAACTATTCTGTTTTTTCTGATGCTATGAGTAGCTTGATTCAAAAAACATTGAATGAACATAATCAAATGATTATTCTTTTGAATAGACGTGGTTACAATACATTTGTTATGTGTAGAGATTGTGGGGAAACTATTATGTGTCCACATTGTGATGTGGCCATGGTGTATCATCAGGCTGGTGAGGAATTACGTTGTCATTATTGTGAACATCATGAACCAATTCCTACAGTATGCCCAAAATGTCATAGCAAACGTATTAAGTTCTTTGGCTCAGGCACACAAAAGGTTGAAGAAGAATTACGACGGCACTTTAAGTCTGCACGTATTGCTCGACTTGATCAAGATGTGACAAAGAATAAGCAATTAGCAGAAGATATTTTACATGATTTTGGGGCTCATAAATATGATATTTTATTGGGAACTCAAATGGTATCAAAAGGGCATGACTTTAAAGATGTAACAGCTGTTGGTATTTTAACGGCTGATTCCGTTTTAAATATTCCTGTATATACTGCATCTGAACGAACCTTTGATTTGCTTACCCAGACTTCTGGTAGGGCTGGTCGAGGTGATAAAACGGGCAGTGTAGTTATACAAACATATAATCCTTTAAATTATGCTATAATAAAGAGTAAGGCTCATGATTATGTAGGCTTTTACAATGAAGAAATTCAAAATCGTAAAGCCTTAGGATATCCTCCATTTAGAGAGATGATACATATGGTAGTGCGTCATCAGAATATGGACACCTTGGAGACCATTGCTAATCGCATTGTAAGCGATTTAGAGGCCCATAAAGGTAATGACGATATTCTCATCAATGGACCTTATGAAGCAAGTATTAAAAAGGTACGGGATATGTATCGATTAGCGATTATGATTCGCGGTACCGATTTATCAAATTTAAAAGAATATATATATAATTCGTGGATCTTCACACAAGAAGGTCTTTTGATTGATGTGGATCCAGTTTAGTATAGGAGTTTAAATGGCAGTATTAGATGTTGTGAAAGCAGGTCATCCCGTTTTAAAACAAATTGCGGAACCTGTAGAACATGTTAATAAAAAACTTAGAGCCCTTATCGATGATATGGCTGAAACAATGTATGAAACTGAAGGCGTTGGACTGGCTGCACCTCAAGTAGCTGTATCTAAACGAATTATCGTCGTAGATGATCATGCTGGTAGTGGTCTCATTGCTTTAATTAATCCTGAGATTACTCATGCTGAAGGCTCCCAAGTGGGCCCAGAAGGATGTTTGAGTGTACCTGGTTATTTTGGTGATGTTGAAAGATTCGATAAAATCACAGTTAAAGGTATTGACCCTCATAATAAAAAGGTAACAATTAAAGCTGAAGGGTTCTTGGCGCGTATTTTTCAACATGAAATTGACCATTTAGAAGGGCATTTGTTTATTGAAAAAGCAACTAATTTACGATTGATTACGGACCATCCAGAGGAGAAAGAAATTGTCTAATCAAAAACAATTGCGCGTCGTATTTATGGGGACGCCAGACTTTTCCGTTCCTACTTTAGAAGCATTAATTAAGGCTGGACACTCTATAGTTGGTGTATATTGTCAGCCTGATAAACAAAAAGGTCGCGGTAAACAAGTTCAAATGCCACCTGTAAAAGTGGCAGCTCTGGAACATAATTTACCTGTTTTCCAACCTGTTACCTTACGGGATGAGCAAGTGCAAGCTGAACTAGAAGCATTAAAACCAGATGTAGTAGTGGTTATTGCATACGGTAAAATTTTACCGCCATGGCTTATTCGCTTACCTCAATATGGATGTATTAACGTTCATGCATCTATCTTACCTAAGTATAGAGGGGCTGCGCCGATTCACTATGCTATTTTAAATGGGGATACTAAAACAGGTGTTACCATTATGCATATGGATGATGGTCTTGATACTGGTGATATCATCGATATCGTAGAGACCGATATTTTACCTGGTGAAACAACGGGTCAATTATTTGAACGTATGGCCGTACTTGGTGGCGAAACGATTGTACCTGTATTAACTCGTTGGGTTAACGGAGAGATTGTAGCTACTCCACAAGATGACTCAATAGCTACACATACGACCAAAATTACAAAAGAAATGGGACACATTGATTGGTCTAAGCCTGCTAATGAAATTGCAAACCTCATTAGAGGACTTAACCCAGCTCCTGGATGTTATACATATCTCGATGGAAAACGTTTAAAAGTATGGTCTGGAGAAGTGGTTCCCAGTGATACGACTCACTGTTTGATAGATGTTCATGGTAAACATGTACCAATTGCTATTTCAGCCACAACTGTTCCTGGTACAATCGTATCTAAAACAGCCGGGTTAGGTGTATTTTGTGGTGATGGAAATATACTTCTATTAACAGAAGTACAACCGGAAAATAAAAAGCGTATTTCTGCTACCGATTTTATTAATGGACATCAGATAAAGGAAGGTATCGTTTTTGGAGACTCAATGTAAGCAGTACGAAACGTATCCGTTATACCTGATATTATCATCAATTACATGTGCTTTAATTACTGCCATAATCGGCTTTCTAATGTATGTTTTAGAACCGGGGCTTACACAATTACATCCTATTGCACCCATAATTATTACAGTTGTTTTTTCTGTATGTATTGGTGTTATATGGTTATTGTGTTTATCCTTGATTATTGCTAGTTTCGGTATAATACGGTTACATCCTATTGTTTTAAGACTAGCCAATCAGTTTATATATGGATTATTTCCATTATCCTTATTGATTGGTAAAGTGAGAGGGGTTACTAAGGATCAATTGCGTCAATCTATGATTGATTTGATTAATCATCTCGTGATGCTAGATATGTATACGGTTGATCCAAAACGCATATTGTTATTAACACCGCATTGTTTACAGGAAAGCTCTTGTGTTCATAAGGTTACACATGATGTATATAATTGTAAGCAGTGTGGTAGATGCCAGGTTGGAAGTTTATTACAAGTTGCCAAAGATTATGGTTGTCAATTTATAGTTGTTACAGGTGGTACATTAGCGCGAATGAAGGTAAAAGAAGCAAGGCCTAAGGCTATTGTAGCCATTGCTTGTGAACGTGATTTAGCAAGTGGTATGGCCGATGTATTTCCTATACCTGTCATTGGTGTTTTAAATGAAAGACCTAATGGACCATGTTGCAATACTACAGTGGATCCTGAACGAGTTCGTGCAGCAGTTGAACAATTAATTGGTAGGAAAAACGATGACTGAAGTAAAAAGTTATGAACAACAAAATATTCGATTGCTCGCAGTGAAAGCTTTGAGTGATATTAATCGTAATGGTGCTTATGCGAATATCAAGTTACAGGAGTATTTACAGAAATATCATCTATCCGATTTAGACAGACGATTTTTTACTGAGTTGGTATATGGTGTTATTCGTAGAAAAAATTATCTTGATGCCATTATTATTCACTTTGCAAAACGACCTCTCAAGAAATTATCTTCAATGGTTGTAGAAATTCTTAGACTAGGTATTTACCAAATTATCTATATGGATAAGGTACCTGAAAGTGCAGCTGTCAATGAATCTGTTAAATTGGCTAAAAAGTTAACTAGAGGTTTATCTGGTTTTGTAAATGCAGTGTTACGTTCCGTTTTGCGTGAAAGTGATAGTATTTCTATTGGTGAACTTGCTAAATCTGAGGCTGAAGAAATTTCTTTCATTTATAATCAACCATTATGGCTGGTTAATTTATGGATGAATGAAATGGGTAAGGATAAGACTATAGATCTTTGCGCTTGGTTTAATGAACAACCTAGATTGACGGCACGTATCAATACGATAAAAATATCTATTGAGGATTGCCTAAAAGAATTACAAGATTTAGGTTGGACCGTTGAGCAGGATACATATATTCCAGAAGTAGTTTATATTAATACGCATCAAGGCCATTTAGAAAAAGCAAAACCTGTTATCGATGGGCACATTACCTTTATGGATAAAGCATCTATGTTAGTGGCCCATGTAGTAAATCCGCAGCCAGGAGAGCGCATATTAGATTGTTGTGCTGCGCCAGGTGGTAAGTCTATGCATATGGCAAGCCTCATGAATAATACAGGCGCTATTATGAGTTGTGATATATACGATCATAAATTAGACCTTATGAATCACAATGCTCAGCGATTGGGCGTATCTATTGTTTCTACTAAGCTCCAAGATGGTCGTTATTTACCTGATAATTGGAAGGAACAATTCGATCGTGTCTTAGTTGATGCACCATGTTCTGGACTTGGCATTTTACAAAAAAAATTAGATATGCGTTGGAGAAAAACAGAATCCTTACTTACTGAATTGCCTCCATTACAGCTTGAAATATTAGAAAAAGCCGCTGAAATGGTCAAAGTTAACGGATATTTAGTATATTCTACATGTACGATTAATAGCGGTGAAAATGAGGATGTATTGGAAAAATTCTTAGCAACTCATAAGAACTTTGTTATTGACCCTGTATCCTATGAAGGATTACCACCATCTACCGATGGTATGATTACAACATATCCACCGCGAGATCATATGGATGGATTCTTCATGGCTCGTATGAAGCGCATATCATAATAATAGAAATGGAGTACCATGATAGAATTATTGGGTAAGTCTTTAGAAGAATTACAATCTATCTTTAAGACCCATAATATACAAAAGTTTCGAGCGAAACAGTTAATCGACTATATCTATCATAGATATGTGTTTGATTTTCAAGACATGACACAATTTCCAAAAGAATTGCGTCAATGGTTAAGTGATAACTGTGTTATTTCTTTACCTACATTAATTACAGAGTCTATTTCTCCAGATGGGAAGACTCGTAAAATACTCGTTGAATTGACAGATCAAAGTCGAGTAGAAGCCGTTTTGATGGAACAACATTATGGATATTCTGTATGTGTTTCTTCTCAAGTGGGCTGTGCTATGGGATGTGTATTCTGTGCTTCAACACAAGGCGGTTTATACCGTGATTTGACAGTGGCTGAAATCATAGGTCAAGTTGTTATCTTCGGGGCTCTTACTAAAGAGCAAATTCATTCTGTTGTCGTTATGGGCGCAGGTGAGCCGTTACAAAACTATGATAATGTGTTACAAGCTTTACAACTGTTACACGATCCTGTAATTTGTAATATTAGTTATCGTAAGATGACGATTTCTACCTGTGGATGGGTTCCTAACATCTATAAGCTAGCTGATGAAGGATTGCCTATAACATTAGCACTCTCATTACATGCTACAAATAATGAAGTGCGTCGTAGTATTATGCCTGTTGGGGCTCGTTATGAATTGACGGAAGTCTTAGATGCGGTAAAATATTATTATGATACGACTCAACGTCGTATTACCTTTGAGTATATCCTTATAGATTCTGTAAACGCATCTATGGAGGAGGCTCATGCTTTGGGAGAAATCTGTAAGAATTTCCCTAATTGCCATGTAAATTTAATTCCTGTTAATGGCAATGAACATATTGAATTATATAAACCATCTATTACGAATATGAATACATTTAAAGACATCGTTGCTTCCTATGGTGTATCTGTAACGGTACGTAAAGAGATGGGCGATGCGATCCAAGCCGCATGTGGACAGCTAAAAGCAGCTCACGGTCGGAAAAAGGAGAATCATGAATAATTTTGTTGGTTTAAGTAAAATTGGACTTGTGCGTCAGCGCAATGAAGATCGATTTTTTATAGACGGTCCTATTTGTGCTGTCACTGATGGCATGGGTGGCTATAGTGGTGGTGAAATTGCTAGTACCTATGCTGTTGATGAAATAAAAGAATATTTGGCCTCCCTTCAAACGGTTGGTCAACAAGACTTATGTGATGCTATTATTCATGCAAATGAACGTATAGCCAATCGCGTAGCTCATGAAGAACGTCTTGCTGGTATGGGTACTACTGCTGTTGTTACAGCTATTAATGGTAACCAATTATACTGGGCAAGTGTTGGCGATAGTCGTTTGTATGTATATAGAGATGGTCTTTTACGACAAATTACTACAGATCATTCTATGGTACAAGAATTATTAGCTGCTGGAGAGATTACAAAGGATGAAATGCTAAATCACCCTCAACGAAACTTATTGACCCGTGCAGTCGGTGTTGATAATACTTTAGAGGTTGATAGTGGTGTAGAATCTATTCTTCCAGGTGATCGTATTTTACTTTGCACTGATGGACTATGTGGTTATGTATCAGATGATGTTATTGCTAGTGCATTACAATCTAATAGTGATGATATGAAGGTTGTAGAATCATTGATGGAAGCCGTATATGATGTCGGAGCAGGAGATAATGTGACCATTGTGGTGGGAACAATCTAATCTAGAAATGGAGAAATAATGAGTACTATGAATATAAAAGGTATACTTCTAGATAACCGCTACCGAATTGTTGATAAAATTGGCGTTGGTGGAATGGCTGACGTATACCTTGGAGAAGATACCTTACTAGGTAGACAAGTAGCAATTAAAGTATTGCATGCTAACTTTGCCAATGATGATGAGTTTGTTACGCGTTTTAAACGAGAAGCACAAGCTGCAGGCAAACTAAATCATCCTAATATTGTAAACATGTATGATGTAGGGTTTGATCAAGACTTACACTATATCATTATGGAATATGTAGATGGTGAAACATTAAAAGAATACATTACTCGTCATGGCAGACTATCCATAGATGAGGCTGTTAAATTCACAATTGCTATTGCTGAGGGTTTAGAGCACGCGCATACAATGGGAATAGTACATTGTGATATTAAACCGCATAATGTTATTATCACTCGTACTGGTCGTGTAAAAGTTACTGACTTTGGCATCGCTCGAGCTATGAATGCTACCAATACCGTGATGTATACGAACTCTATTTTAGGGTCAGCCCATTATTTATCACCAGAACAAGCTAGTGGTAAACCTGTAGATGGAAATACTGATATTTACTCTTTAGGGGTAGTTTTATATGAAATGCTTACTGGAAGGGTTCCTTTTGAAGGGGAAACACCTATCGCAGTAGCATTAAAACATGTGCGTGAAAAAGTAGCTCCTCCAACCCGATATAATCCGTCTATTCCACCGCTTTTAGAAGCAGTAGTAATGAAGGCTCTATCTAAAAATCCTGCGGATCGTTTTGATTCTATTTCTGATATGATTAGTGATTTACGATTGTCCCAAGGATTTACAATGGGGAAAACACAACGTCATGAACCATATGACTTTGCTACACAAATGATTCCAGCTGTCGATCCTGAAGCTATGGAGGATTTCAGCACCATTCAAGAAGAGCAAAAAGATGAGGGTAAAAAGAAGAGTATGTTAAGTAAAATAGCATCGATTCCACAAAAATATATTGTTCTAGGTGCTGCTGTTATTTTCTTAGTAGCATTCTTAGGTGCCTTCTTGAGTTATGGTAACTTCTGGAGCAATACAACAGTAGATGTACCTAATGTTGTAGGTAAGCAAGTATCTGTAGCTAAAAATATTTTAGAAGATAAACATTTGCGCGTATCTACAAGTGAAGTTACAAACCCTGATGTACCAGCAGGTCAAGTTATTTCTCAGACTCCAGGGGCTGGGGAAAAGGTTAAAGAACAACGCACAATACACCTTGTAGTCTCTAAAGGTGTTGGTGATATTACAGTGCCAGACTTATCCGGTTTAACTGTAGAACAAGCACGACAACGCCTCAAAGATGTAGGTTTAGTTGTGGGTAAAGTAACTCAACAATCTGTTGATAATAAACCTGATGGCGTTATTATTGCTCAAAGTCCATCTGGTGATTCTAAAGTTTCTAAAGGCACTACAATTGATCTCGTTGTAAATAAAGCAAAAGCTAAAAAGATTCAAATGCCAAATGTTATTGGTATGACCTTAAAAGATGCGCGAGATACATTGAGCAATGCTCATCTTGGCGTTAATCAAGTAGCTGGTTCAGTAGAAGAAAAATCTATCGTAACAGAGCAAAGCATTAAAGCTGGCGATGAAATTGATGAAGGGGCTACAGTAAACTTAACGACTGAATATAAAGATGATAAAAAGAAATCTGATAAAAAGTCGGATAGCAGCAGTAATAAGACAACTGGTACTGTAGATATCACAGTTCCAGCAGGGTCTAAAAATCAAGAACTTAAAATTGTCGTAAAAGATGATGAAGGTTCTGCTGTTATTTATGATGATACAAATAAACCTGGTGATCGTATCGTTAAAAAAGTGTCTGGTGTAGGCAATGTACGTATTGAGGTTTATCTCAATGGTGCATTAGTACAAGAAACAGCATTATAAGGGGAATTATGATTACAGGCATTGTTGTCAAAAATATGAATGGTTACTTTTATGTACAAGACGATAGCGGTACTGTTCATGAATGTAAAGTTCGAGGCAGATTGAAGAAAGGTCGCTACAGTTTACTTGTTGGTGACCGTGTTACGATTTCAGAGGATGGATTCGTTGAGTCCATCCATGATCGTCATAATGCTATGGTAAGACCTGCGGTAGCTAATATAGATCAAGTTGTATTGGTTGTAGCTGCCCATGAGCCAGATGTTAATGAGTTATTGCTCAATAAAATGCTAGTTATGATTGAGCATGCAGATATTCCTATTGTATTATGTATCAACAAATGTGATTTGATGGATTCAGATACAGAAGCGATGGTAAAACTTTATCAATCTATAGGCTATGAAGTATTGATGACATCTACATATAATATGACTGGTATTGATGACTTACGTCATGTCTTGGAACATAAGGTAACTGCTTTTGCAGGTCCCTCTGGTGTTGGTAAAAGTAGTTTGTTAAACGCAGTGGATCCTAAGTTTGCATTCCAAACGGGCGAGGTTAGTGACAAAATTAAGCGTGGTAAACATACTACTCGTCATGCTTCCTTATATAGTTTGGATTCAGATTCCTTTATTATGGATACACCAGGCTTTAGTGCCATCGAGTTCAATGATGTTTCATTAGAACGGTTACCTACGTTATTCCCTGAATTTAGTGATTATGTTGATACATGTAAATTTAATCCTTGTTATCATGAACATGAACCTATTTGTGGCATAAAAGATGCTTTAGAGGCTGGCCATATTCATCAAGGACGATATGATGCATATATGTCTATACGTAATGACATAGAAAGTCAACGAAAGAGGTTTTAAAATGATTAAAATTGCACCATCTATGCTCTCTGCAAATTTTGCAACATTAAGCGAAGAAATCAAATCCATTGAATTAGCGGGAGCGGACTTATTGCATATTGATATTATGGATGGTCATTTTGTACCAAACCTAACCTTTGGTGCACCTATAGTAAAAGCAATTCGTCCTTATACACAACTACCATTTGATGTTCATTTAATGGTTACTAATCCTGGTGATTACGTAGAAGAGTTTGCAAAGATTGGTGTAGAGTATTTTACATTCCATCAAGAAACAGTGCCTCATATGCATCGATTGATTCAACATATCAAACAATGTGGTATGAAAGCAGGGGTATCGCTTAATCCAGGTACACCAGTATCTTTATTGGAGGATGTAGCAGCTGATCTTGATATGATTTTAATTATGTCCGTAAATCCTGGCTTTGGTGGTCAATCCTTTATTCCAAACGCTATTAAAAAGGTTAAACAAGCTAAAATGCTATTAGAAGAAGTAGACAATACAACTGCAGTTATTGAGGTAGATGGTGGTATTAATGATATTACTTGTGTACCGATTAAACGAGCAGGTGCTACTGTTTTAGTAGCTGGATCTGCTGTATTTGGCGCCGATGATCGGGCACAAATGATTGAGGCTATTCGAAATAACTAGTTATTATAATAATTGTTATTTTGAGGTTACTATCTTAATATTATGTGTAGTATCTAAACAGTATTATGTTTGGAAATAATAGCTACTAGAAAAGTAATTTCATAAACAAATCATAACCACCCGTAGAACGGGTGGTTTGCTCTGACCCTATAAGGGTCTTTCTCTAGTGGTGGCCCTCTAAAGA
>USAV01000016.1 GCA_900552715.1 uncultured Veillonella sp. | reverse complement strand
TTGTACACTATAGGCATAGAAATCTATAGTTATATCCTTTTATGGAGGTGCAAAATGCAACATACTGCATGGAAAGAATTTAACACAGGTGTGTGGGATAAAGCCGTTGATGTACGCGACTTTATTCAAAGAAACTATATTCCCTATGAAGGGGACGATTCCTTCCTTGCTGGTCCTACAGAAAGAACGACAAAATTATGGGATCAAGTAATGAAGCTTTACGAGGAAGAACGTGAAAAAGGCGGCATGCTCGATGCCGATACTTCCGTGGCCACACACATTACTGCCCATGCGCCAGGATATATCGACAAAGACCTTGAAACGATCGTTGGTTTGCAAACTGATAAACCACTAAAACGCGCTATGTTCCCTTATGGTGGCTTGCGTACAGCAAAATCTGCTATTGAAGAATACGGCTTCAAAATGGATCCCCGAACAGAAGACTTCTTCAAAAAGCACCGTAAAACTCACAATGATGGCGTATTTGATGTATATACACCTGAAATGCGTGCCGCTCGTACAGCTCATATCGTAACTGGTTTGCCTGATGCTTACAGCCGTGGCCGTATCATTGGCGACTATCGCCGTATCGCGTTGTATGGTATTGATTACCTCATCGAAGATAAAAAAGAACAATTCAGTATCACAATGGGCGATATGCTTGAAGATGTAATTCGCGATCGCGAAGAAATCCAAGAACAAATTCGGTCCTTGAAAGAATTGAAAGAAATGGCCGCATCTTATGGTTACGACATTTCTAGACCAGCTAAAGACGTTAAAGAAGCTATGCAATGGATTTACTTCGGTTACCTTGGCGCTATTAAAGAGCAAAACGGTGCTGCTATGTCCATCGGTCGTAACTCTACATTCCTAGACATCTACGCAGAACGTGACCTTCGCAACGGTACATATACAGAAGAACAAATTCAAGAGTTCGTAGATCACTTCATCATGAAATTGCGCATGGTTCGCTTCGCACGTATCCACGAATACAATAACTTGTTCACAGGTGACCCTGTTTGGACTACTGAATCTATCGGTGGTATGGGTACTGATGGCCGTACATTGGTTTCCAAAATGTCCTTCCGTTACCTACATACATTGACTAACCTTGGTCCTGCTCCAGAACCAAACCTCACTGTATTGTGGTCTCCTCGCATGCCTATCGGCTTCCGCCGTTTCTGTGCGAAATTATCCATTGAAACATCTTCCATCCAATACGAAAACGACGACTTGATGCGTCCTAACTCTGGTGATGACTACGCTATTGCATGCTGCGTATCCCCAATGCGTATTGGTAAAGAAATGCAATTCTTCGGCGCTCGTTCCAACTTGGCTAAATGCTTGCTTTACGCAATCAACGGCGGCGTTGACGAAAAATTAAAGAAACAAATTGGTCCTAAATACCGTCCTATTACTTCCGAATACTTAGAATTTGATGAAGTATGGGAAAAATTCGACGACATGATGGAATGGTTAGCAGGCGTATATGTAAACGCATTGAACATCATTCACTACATGCACGATAAATATGCTTATGAAAAACTAGAAATGGCATTGCATGACCGCAAGGTAACTCGTTGGTTTGCAACTGGTATCGCTGGTTTATCCGTAGTAGCTGACTCCTTGTCCGCTATTAAATATGCTAAGGTAAAACCTATTCGCGACGAAAACGGCATCGCTGTTGATTTCGAAATCGAAGGTGACTTCCCTAAATATGGTAACGATGACGATCGTGTAGATAGCTTAGCAGCAAAAGTTGTTTCCACATTTATGAACAAGATTCGTAAACATCCTACATACCGTCAATCCGTTCCTACTATGAGCTTGTTAACAATTACTTCCAACGTAGTATATGGTACTGCAACAGGTTCCACTCCAGACGGCCGTAAAGCTGGTGAAGCTTTCGCTCCTGGTGCTAACCCAATGCATGGTCGTGATACTCACGGTGCTATTTCTTCGTTGGCATCCGTAGCAAAAATGCCATGGCGTGATAGCTCCGATGGTATTTCCAATACCTTCTCTATCATTCCTGACGCATTAGGTAAATCTGGTGAAACATTTGTGTCCGTCAGCGATTTTGATATCGAGTTAGATCCATCTCAATTGCCTAACTCCAATACAAACTTCGCGTGCAGCGAACCAAATGTTACTATAGAGGAAGATAAATAAGATCTTCCATAGTATCGGACTGCTTTCACCGGCACCGATACGAGTGTTAGTCTTGGTTGAAAGGAGGCAATACCCATGAGCAACCAACAACAAGTTGATAACTTGGTAGAGTTATTGGATGGCTACTCCCAAAAAGGCGGTCATCATTTGAACGTTAACGTGTTCACTCGTGAAACATTGTTAGACGCTCAAAAACACCCTGAGTTGTATCCTCAATTGACTGTTCGTGTATCTGGTTACGCAGTGCACTTCAGCAAATTGACTAAACAACAACAGGACGAAGTTATTTCCCGTACATTCCATCAACAAATCTAATCGAGGTTTCCTATGACAGGACGTATTCATTCGGTTGAAACGATGGGTACGGTTGATGGTCCAGGCATGCGCATGGTGGTTTTTCTCCAAGGATGCCCCATGCGTTGTGCTTATTGCCACAATCCCGACACATGGAATGAAAGTAGCGATGATGTTAAATTTATGACTGTTGAGGAGTTGTGGGACCAGTACGAACGTAACCGCCAATTTTATACTAATGGTGGTATCACCGTCACAGGTGGGGAAGCTCTAATGCAAATCGACTTTGTTACTGAGCTTTTCACATATTTCCGTGAAAGAAACGTCCATACCTGTTTAGATACAAGTGGAATTTGTTTTGATCCCCACCAAGAGGTGGCCTACCGTAAGCTACTCAGTGTCACTAGTCTCGTCATCCTAGACCTTAAAGAAATCGATCCTGATAAACATCTGTGGTTAACTGGCAAATCGTTAGAGCCTATTCTCGGCTTTGCACGAATGACAGCAGACGTAGAAGTTCCCATTTGGGTTCGTCACGTTGTAGTTCCTACGATTACAGATAATGCAGATCATCACTATCGTCTAGGCTTTTTCCTAGGATCTCTGAAAAACTTACAAGCCGTTGATTGCTTACCATATCACGTTATGGGTACTGCTAAATATAAGGAGTTAGGTATTACCTATCGTCTAGAGGGCATACCGGCCGCAACAAAAGATTTAGCGGCCAAAGCGACAAGAACCGTGGTGGAAGGCATCAAGGCCTATCGACGCCATTGGTGGAGTCCCATCAAAACACAACATCAATCATAATCAAGTTTGAGGATAACTACCTCCCTTGATATATATACATATATATACCAAGACTTGATCTATGATAGCCCTAAAAACAATAGAGCCGCCCCCACACAACCGGGGACGGCTCTTATTGTATTTATAGGTCGTTTTAATTTCTATTATTTGTACACTGATTTATGTATGTTCAGCGCACATTTTCTTTGATAGCCTATTTATCTAATATCTATTTTATTTAGATACTACATTAATTGGTTCACCTTTAAAGAATGCTTGAACATTATCACGAATGATGCCTACCAAGCGTTGACGTGTTTCAAGGCCTTTCCAGCCCATATGAGGTGTAAGAATAACATTATCTAATGTATATAGAGGGCTATCCTCTGCTGGAGGTTCTACCTCTTGTACATCGAGACCTGCACCTGCAATGCGTTTAGCCGCTAATGCTTCACAAAGCTCTGCTTCGTTAATAAGTGGACCACGACCAGTATTGATGATAACTGCGCTAGATTTCATTTTACCGATAGTTTCTTTATTAATCATGTGCTTAGTTTTGTCATTCAATGGGCAATGCAATGTAATATAATCACTATTTTCTAGCAATTCATCAAGACTTACATAACGAATACCATCGCCATCAGCCTTTGGCGTACGTGTATGAACCAAGATATTCATACCGAGTGCTTTTGCTACTTTAATCACTTCCATACCGATGTGACCAGCACCAACAACGCCTAATGTTTTACCATTCACTTCTGTGTGGCTCACTTGTAAATATTTTGTGAAATTACTGCGATCTCCTTTAGCAAGCATGCTGATTTGTTTCTGCATGGTAGATGCAAAATTAAGGATCATCATGATTACCGTATGTGCCACACGTTCAGTACTGTACGCTGGGATGTTGCACACAGTGATGCCTCTTTCCTTTGCTGCATTAAGGTCGATATTATTATATCCTGTACCCGCTTCTACGATGAGTTTTACAGTATCTGGGAATTGTGAAAGCAAATCAGCCCCTACTGGTAATTCTTTTGTAACTACAACACGAGCCCCTTGAATACGTTCAATAAGCTCTGTATTTGTACTATTATCATAAACCTGTACATCACTAGATAATACAGAGAAATCTAATGCTTGGTCGTAATTCATTTTACTTGCATTTACCACTACTACACGTTCACTCATGAGAACCTCCTACATAGTTATTAAATTTTATAGAGTATACGTAACGCCCAAATCTAGGCGTTACATACACTTATTAGGAAAAATACTTCTACATAAATTATACTATTATTTATATAAATTTATACTACTAATATCACGGAGAACTATATTAATTAGTATACTTTCACGTTTATTGTATATAATATATGTATAAAAATCATAAAAAACAGAATTTCTGTATAAAACTTTCACAAAAGTATTGTGTAATTCCCCAAAAGTTATAAAATAAAAGTAATGTTATATAGAATTGAGGAATACCATGAGACCCACCTATTTGACCATAAATACAAGTCTCGTTCGTGAGAACTTGCGCAAAATTAAAGATAGTTTACCGGAATGGAGCACATCCACCGCTGTTATCAAGGCCAATGGCTATGGCCACGGCAGTGTTATGATGGGCCGTATTGCCGTTGAAGAAGGTTATGAATCCTTAGCCGTTGCCATTCCTGAAGAGTCAGTTCCACTTCGCAATGCTGGGATTATGGTACCAATCTACCTACTAGGTCTCACACGCCCACAATCATTTGAGCTTGTGGCAGACACGAATTCCATCCCTGCGGTCTGCGAATCTACTGATTTAGACGCCCTCGATAAAGTAGCAGAAAATCACGATATGATTATCCGCGTTGCAGTCGCCGTTGATACAGGCATGCATCGTATTGGTATCAAGCCTGAAGATGCTATTGAGTTTATCAAACGCGTTGAGTCCTACGAAAATCTTGAGGTAGACGGTTTCTTCTCTCATATGAGTAACGCCGATGCGGCGGATCAAAGCCACGCTCATGGACAGGCGCAAAAATTCCATAAAATGGTCGATGAAATCCGTGCATTTAGACCTGATGCGGACTATCGCTTCTCTCTTGCCAATAGTGCTGGCTTATTATCCGTAAAAGACAGCTTATTTACCGATGCTCGTCCTGGCATTATTCAATACGGCATTATGCCATCCCTTGATGTGCCAAATCGATTAGGGTTAAAACCGGTCCTCTCCTTCCATAGCGAAGTAGTACATGTACAGCGTCTAGAAGCAGGTGAAGGTATCGGTTATGGTTCTACCTATGTAACACCTGAACCAATGACGATTGCTACCATACCTGTAGGCTATGCAGATGGATACCCTCGTAGTTTATCCAACCGCGGTACAGTTCTCATTCATGGCACACGTTGTCCTGTAGTGGGCCGCATCTGTATGGACCAATTCATGGTGGCCGTTCCAGATACGATTACTGTACAACCAGGTGACAAGGTTGTGCTCCTAGGTTCTCAAGGTCATGAAAGCATCTCTGCACTCGAGATTGCCGCCCTTGCCTCTACAATTCCTTATGAAATCTTCTGTGGATTCTCAGAACGCGTACCTCGACAATACATATAAAAAGCTAACTATTGTTACTAATAGAAAATGCTCCATATACCAAAAGCGCAGATATACATTGTATCTGCGCTTTTCTAATTTTTACTACGTATTTTCCTTATATGGTACATCATTTATATTGAATGGACATAGAAAAAGCCCGTAATACATGCAGCGGTCTACATGTATTACGGGCTTTCCTGCTCTCCTATACCTAGCGTACTGTAAAGCAGTTACGTTCTTATTGTGAGAGAGAGTATTATATACCAAGTATATAATCTTATGATTGGGAGGGAACCACAATGCATAAGGGGCCCTCTGAACGACAGACGGCATAGGAGAGAGTCAATGTTTGTCTATCCAATCCAGAGGGCTGCGTGTGTGTAATTGTTTATTGTGTGTGTAAGTGTATTGTGTATGTGTAAGTATGTGTGTATAGTTTTGTGTGTTTAGTGTTCGTGTATTAAAGGGGTTGCTTTACAGTAGGATAGGCTTAGGATTAGCTTATTTTACGGCCATACCTGTTTTAGCATCCAATACGATGGATACAGGTTTGTTTTGTGCATCATGGAACTCTACAGTATATATAGGTTTACCATTTTGGTTCACTACAGACCAAGAGTTAATACCAGTTGCTACATTGCCAGTTTGTGCGAAGGCTGCATTGATCGCCACATGTGGAGGTAACACAGTACCAGCATCAATAGCACTAGCTTCCATGGATGCATCATATGCTTTAGGAGTACCTTCAGTTACATTACCAGTTGCCACATCTAGAGTCATGGAATGGGCACCACTAGCATTGAAACCGTCTACTTCATAAATAGCAGTTTTGTCGGCAGCTTTAAAGGATACATTAGTAATCTTAGAGTCGCCATATTTATTTTCAAATTGATCGATTAAATAATTCGCACCAATTACGAAAATACTATTTTGATCGACTACGCCTGCTTGCTTACTTGTTGTGCTAGGTTGTGATTTTCCACTTTTAGAGTTTTTTTTTCCTCTTTAGTAGTTTCTTTTTTGTCAGCTTTTTTATCTGCTTTTACTTCTTTAGTTTCTTTTACAGCTTTATCAGCTTTAACTGCTTTGTCAGCTTTTACTTTAGGCGCTTTGTGTGCTTGCGCTTTTTTAGTATTTTTTTCGTCTTTATTAGCTTCTACTTTTTTATCTGCTGCACGTACTACTTTAGCTTCGCTAGGAGCTTTTGCTACCGCTGCAGTTTCAATTGTAGGAGTTGCTGCTGCTGGATTAGCTGCTGCTGGAACTACAGTGGCTTGAGCAACTGGAGCTTTTACATCTTGAGTTGCTGTTGGAACTGGTGTAGTATCTTTAGCTGCTGGTGTAGCTGGAGTCACTTCAACTTTAGCTGCTGTAGGTACTACTTTAGCTGTTGTAGGAGCTACTTCTGTTTTAGCTGCTGGAGCTACTTCTGTTTTAGCTGCTGGAGTCACTTGAATAGTAGGAACTACTTGATGAGTAGCAGGTTGTACTGCAGTAGCTGCTACCTCTTGAGTTACAGGAACTGGTGTGGCTTGTTCAGCTGCTGTTACTGCTACAGTAGCACCAAATACGCCAGCTACTGCTAAAGTAATACTGCTTTTCAAAATAGATTTTTTCATAATATCCTCCTTGATAATTCATATATATGCATTTTTACGCATATATATTTTAACCAACTCGGTGTCATCGTTATAGTTCCAAAATATATATCTAGCGTGGACTGTAGATATATAGTCTGGAAACTCCCGATATATTTGAGTTCTGTCTTTTGACTGGACACATATTATCGATAATCTATGAAATAAAAATGTAGAATTCACCGGTCTAGCTTATTTTGGGGTGAGAATAAAATGAATTTATATGTAATTTCAATGAAATTCTATAGTATTCGATTTACAACTAAGTATTCCATGAACTAACTTCAAAAAGCCATTTTTCCCATAAATAAAGGAACAGAAGACACTCATTGTAATTCTCATAATGTAAACATCCCCTTTCATGAGCAAATGTTCACAAAAAAACTCCTTAAAACTATCCTTTTCTACAAAAAAAGATAATTTTAAGGAGTTTATTCTTATATTTAAAATAATAAACCTTCTACTATTAAGTTATATTTACTAGTCACAGTAATGTTTAGTCGTCAAATTTAACAGACAACAACGTACCATTCATAGCATCAATGCGTACATTGACCTCTTTATCACCTTCTGTACCGAAGCTAACTTTGTATACTATTTTACCTTTATCATAGTGTACAGACCACTCATTAAGGCTTGTTGCTTTGCCTTGTGTTTGAGCATAAG
Organism: uncultured Veillonella sp.; assembly: GCA_900552715.1. GTDB lineage: Bacteria > Bacillota > Negativicutes > Veillonellales > Veillonellaceae > Veillonella. The sequence goes on along the minus strand of USAV01000016.1, from coordinate 17,418 downwards.
CAAAGTTAACTACCGCTGCTGGCGGTAAGATTTCACGAGGATCAAAGGATTTTTTCTTTAAGGATTTATGGAAGTCACCTTCACGTTTTTCAAAGATTTGATTTGTTGCATAGATATAAGTAAGCTCATATTTGCCACTTTCATCAACACCTTCTACATCATATCTAATTTGACCACCATCCGCATCAAAAGCGATTTCAGTGATAGCTGCATTTGGATGATTTTGAATAAACGCATTCAATAAACCATTTGCACCTACAATCGCTGCATGGTTTCCATCAACAACTGCAATAGTTGGTTCTACTGCTACTAAAGGCGCCGCACTTGCATTTGGCATACCAAACACTGCTGCCAAGGCTAATACAAGACTACCTTTTACGAATAAGGATTTCATAGGCTCCTCCATCTCTCAAACAGGACCTTAGTGTATATATACAATTATACACTAAATCGATACGATTTATTAATCTTTATTTATAATATTAATGCATAGACCACTGCCCTATGATACAATGCACGTAGAATATTTTTTACTACAAGTGAGACCATTATGATTTCAATATATCCTACTATATATCACACATTTCAATGCAAAGCAGATCGATGTGAAAATACATGCTGCCAACTGTGGACCATCGATATTGATGAGACCACTGCTGAACGCTATCATGCCATGACAGGACCTCTTGGTGAAAGCTTACGACAAGCCATCACTGTCGATGACGAAGGTAGCCATTTCGTGTTTTCTAAAGAACAACCTATGTGTCCGTTACTCAATGAAAATGGCCTCTGTAAGGTGGTGCTCGAACTAGGTGAAGAAGGCCTATGCGATACATGTCACATGCATCCGCGATTTTATAAATATATTGAGGACCTCGAGCTATGTGGGGTTGGTTTATCCTGTGAAGCATCAGTAGAACTGCTGGCAGAAAACATGCAGTCTAATCAAGTAATCTTTACTATTGAAGACGATAACGGCGAATTTAGTCCTGATGAACGTTTAACTATTCAGAATATATTTGAACTATTAGCCTTTGATATAGATTCAGCACTATTTCAATATATTCCATCCCCTGACGCACAGTATTATACAAGACTATTAGATCTATATGGTACAACAGAGCCTATCGATGAAGACTGGACTGCACAAATCAGTGCATTATCTCATGATATAGATAAACTCACTACCTCTGTTCAAACCTATGTTGCCACTCATGATATGGGGCTATTCAACAAGGTATTCCAATACATCTTATATCGTCAAATCGATATGCTAGCAGATTATTCTTTAGAAGCCATCCTTTCCTATGCTAAGGATGGCGTGGAATACATACTTATGACAAGTACCCTCGAAGGCTCTCCACTTAAACAAGTGGCAAGATGGTCCCAACAAATCGAATACGATGAAGACAATGTAGAACTACTATTACAACATTATGATTCTCTTCAATAATGACAAACTACTTTTACTAAAATTTCATTCAAAGCAATAAAAACCTCCTAGTATAAAACTAGGAGGTCTTATATATTTACGCAAAGAGTATGCGCATAATCCAGTTATATAAAAGGTTAATAATATATAGAACTATATATACAGCGCCTACAGTGATAGGCTCTACTTTCATAATCCGAGATAAAAGCATGACAGCTACGTAGATAACGGCACCAACGTAAGCTAATGCTAGGGGAACTAATAGGATCATTAAAAATGGCGTAATATAAATGCAAATAATAGATACCAAAATTAATGCTAATCCAAGTGCTCCTGTATAGCCTTCCACATAGGCAGTGCCCATTAATACTTGCTGGAAATCAAATTCACGCTCTAAAAGAACGCTCAGTAATTTCCAAAGTATAAAGCTACCTACAAACCAATAGATTCCAAGGCCTAAAATCTCTCTCAATATAGAAAATATGCCATATACAGCTGGTATAAAGCCAAATAAAAAACCACCAAAGGTCATGGCTAATGGTAATAGTATAATGCCTAAAGCAAATCCCAAAATATGGGTGGCACACCAACCGGCGAGGCCAGCTTTGATTCCCTTTTCTAAGGTACCAAACCAGAAGATTTCATCGATCCCCTTCTTCGGTGAACGCACCAGCAGGGATATTTCTCGTAAAAATGTCGTATCCATAACTAACTCCGCTCTCAACTACACTATAGAATTAATTATATCATAAATTCCCAGATTTAAATTATATATAATTAATTTTAATATAAATTAAACGATAAAAAAACCGCAAGACTTTCATCTTGCGGTTATACTACATTACAGTCTTATATTATTTAACTAGGGTATGTACAAATCGGATCCAATGAGGCAATACTGACACTGATAGCAACGCCACAATAAACATAATAATATATGTTTTTACGATACCTAGTTCCACATAGCGGCGCATGAGCTGGGCCCCAATAAAGACAGCATAATACTGACTAAACATGGTTACAAGATAGGCCATATCCCCTACATATTTCGGCATAGATAGATAAAATAATATGAGCCCCACTATATGGACCAACACTAATACTACGGTACGAAGTGCATTCGTATAAGCTAAGCCATAGATATAGTTTCGCATCACGCCCCTATAGGTCCCAGTACCACCTAGCAATACTAGTAATCGCCATATAACAAAGGCACCTATGATAATTTGAAAAATTAAAAATGATGCATTTGCCAAAGCACTAACCAGATCAAAATGTGTGAGACCAGTCATGCGTTTTATTCCTAATGCGGGAGACACAGCTTTCACTATGAACGGCAAAGCATAGGTCATCACATATAATACAATTGTAGACATTATAAGATTTAGTATAGCTCGAGTATAGGTTCCATTTCTAATAATATTTTGAAAGGATCTGTCACTCAATTTTGTAAATAAATGTAATATGTCCTTATACCAAGTCATAATACTCCTCATATATTATCGAGTTAATGTATATAGCACTTCACATAATAGTGATGCTAAAATAGCGATTAACATAATGCTTAGTCCTTCATAAAAACTGCCATTAATACATGCTCCGGCTATACGCCCCATGGTCTGTAGTAGCAATACAGTACTAAGAATGCATAAAACAATCATGCAAAACCCAATAATGGCTTGCAATAAAATTGGTATGGACGTAAGGATCAACATAATCCCTGCCGTAAGAGTAATCATAGCTACTACTAGTTGAGCAAAGGCCATCATGTGTAAAACACCAGTTACTACGCCGCGAATGTAAAACTTACGCTTTTGCAACATAGCGTAACCTATCAAGATACCAGACATAAGCGCCGCTTTTAAAATCACCCACGTAAAACGACCTACATTCCAAAACTCACGAGGTTTACTTAGCTGCTCAAAAAAGACTTGTATTTCATGCTGCCCTACTGGAAGTGAAAACAATTGCCACTTTACCAAAAGTGATGAATTACGTATAAATGCGCGTATAGCGTCTAAATAGACGCTTTCACCAACGATGGTAAATTGATAACATATGAGGGACAATACCAGCATCCATACAAGCTGACCATAGGTAACATCATAGTGGTACATGCGCGGATGTTTTTCTTCAATGGGGTTTAATAAGCGATAAACGAACTCTAATAAACCTCCCATCATGCCTCTCACCACCTTTTATACAACAAGAATAGCACCATTCTATATAGAATGATGCATAACACAACACAACGATTACGAATTTATAACAATTATTTTATTTTTAATTCATACTCTGTTCATCATTATAGCACAAAAGCAAGGTATATTCATACCTTGCTTTCATATTTTTCATACTATGTAATTATCTAGATGTAGCAAGCATAACCATGCCTACCAATATGCCAATAAAGACTACAGGAATTAAACTCGTAATAATAGAGATGCCAAAAGTTGCTAAACGAGATTTATTAATTTGGTGACTCAACAATGTCAACCACACCCAGAATATAAAGACTGAAAAAGCAATTAATGTAAATATAACAATAGTTAACCATACGATACTATTTACTGTAGAATTAAGATTAAAACCTAGTATCACAAAGAATGGCACTGATACTAATATTAGTCCAATAAAATATACTAATCCCATAATCTGGTTATAAGCTTGTTCATACCACATAATCTTTAACACAGACTCATATGTAGTATTGGCATCAAATTTATTAGCGACCCAAGAGAAAATAGCAGAATAAATAGCAATGCCAATAAAAGTAAATAGCAAACCTAATACTAGATTCAATATACCGCCCCCAAAAAGAGCTGCCACAATAGTAAGTGCACCATCAAGTTTATCTGCAAATATCGTACTCACAATAATAGGCAAGATATCTGAGAATACCAAGGATACCAATGCCATAGCCACAGTAGCATAGAACCCCTTTCGACAAGATCCATGCTCTACAATCTGTGGAATACCACGTTTAAATGGTGCTACAATAAGCTGCCAAATATCTGAATACCATTTTGTTTCCATATGTTCCCCTCCAAAATATCAAAAGCACATATATTTCTATCATTGTATCATAATACATATTTAAATTGAATATAAATTTATTGTAAATTTTTCAAACAAATATAGTAATAAAAAAGTTGATAGACACCTAATAGCATCTATCAACATTTCCATTACATATGTATTTAAAGAGACATAGACAACATAATGCCACCTATGCCAAAGACAAAGGATACGATATAAAATGCAATACCGGTTATCCAAGGACTCAATCCAAATTGCTTAGACATCAGTTGCGCCATGATAATGACATTAAATAGTTCTATGGTGCTTAATCCACCGGATCCGCCTTTAGTATGTAAATCCAAGAAAAGATAAATAGGCGCAGCAAAAAGTACGAAAATCAAATGAATCCAACTAGTAATACAACTATTTAAAAGCATGTCTGCCACAAGTTGCTTATATGTAACCTGCCCCTTAAAGACCTTAAAAATACCATATAAAATACCAGAAGATACAAGAACAAACGCTACAATTCCAAGCACATATCCTATAAGAGGAACTGCTTCAAGTTCTATAGGGCCTATAACCTCCCAAATAAATGTTTTAAAAAATGGACTCTTTGGGATAATTAGCGTTAATATATATAATCCCAAGTCAGTTATAATTGCTGATACCACAGCTAATAACAACATATTTTTAACAGTGATAAAACGCATCCATTTTTCTATATATGGGCCAAACATACCATTCATAATTCTATACCTTATAAGTCTTCACTTTTAAATAATTGATATCCTTCAAAATAATAACTATGGTCAAGGCCTTTCATAAATAGTTCTCGATTATTGATATCACTCGTAAGTGCCTTAGCTAGAACAGTTTTTATTTCTAGGTCATTTACTGGACTTCGTTCCATAGCAGACAAATATTGCTCTTTATCCACCTGACTCCAATCGATGGTCTTTTGTAATTCTGTACACAACATATGATCAAGCCATAATCGCATACTACGACCATTACCTTCTCTAAAAGGATGAGCGACATTCATTTCAACATACTTTTCTACAATTTCATCAAAAGTAGATTGCGGCATATCTTCAATGGTTCTAACTGCTTCAGCAAGATACATGACAGGAACAAAGCGGAAATTGCCTTTAGCAATATTCACACTTCGTAATGCACCAGCAAAATCATATATATCTTGGAATAATATAGTATGGATTCTTTGCAAGGTAGTCCACGTACCACTAGACATATCATTAAGTAAGTTTTCTTCAAACAATGTTGTTGCCGCTTTTTTACTAATTCGTTCTTCTTCTCTAGCCAATGTTGGGGAATCGGTAATCCCCAATCTATTAGTGATAACCATGTTGGACCTCCTTTTAATTTATTTTCATTATATATATTATACTATAGGCCCCAAAATTATAGATATTACAACTTTAAATCTTACGCACAATGCGTAGAACTAAAAAAAAAGCAGCCCTATAAGGGCTGCTTTTTCGTTCATCTTATTGTAAAGATGCTGCAATTTTTGTAAGGTTTTCATCCATACGTTCTAGGTATGTTTTATTATCTTCGTTGCTTTCGATTGTGTAAATAGTTTCTACCTTAGCACCAACTTCGCTTGCCAAAGTTTTAGAAACTTCTGGGCTAGCCATTTCTTCTGCAAAGATAGTAGTAATATTGTTTTCTTTACAATATTTGATGAGTTCAGCCAATTGAGCCGCATTTGGTTCACCTTCGGCAAATACATCTTCTACACTATTTTGTTCTAATCCAAAGTCACGGCATAAGTACGCAAATGCTGCATGACCAGTAACGAAGTTTTTATGAGGAGCTTTAGCGAATTGATCTTCATATTTTTTGATCATTGCATCTAATTTAGCAACATATTCATTATAATTCTTTTCATAGTAATCTTTGTTTGCTGGGTCAGCTTTTACGAAAGCGTCTTTAATATTTTTTACTTCGATTTTTGCATTTTTCAAAGATAACCATGCGTGAGGATCTTCTGCACCATGTTCTTTAATTTCTTCAGGATCAGTATTTTTGATAGCTTCTACGCCATCTGTAGCAACAACAGTGATGAGTTTGCTATTTTTAGCCGCATCAATTGCTTGTTGTGCCCAAGGTTCCATACCAAAACCGTTGTATACGAATACTTGAGCTGTTGCCAATTGTTTCATATTTTCAGGTTTCAACTCGAAATCATGTGGCTCTACGCCATCTGGAATAATGGTAGATACCTCTACCTTGTCACCACCAATAGCTTTTGCGAATTCAGCCATGGCATTAAAACTTGTTACCACTTGGATCTTCTTACTTGCTTGCTCCTTCGGTGCATCATTGCCACAGCCTGCAAATAGAGCGGCCATCATGATGCCTACAACTAACAAAACCAGTTTTTTGACCATCGTAGTCCTCCTTTTGTTAATCCTGATCGCTATGCCTTCATAGAATACTGCTTATTCTTTTATTGCAGTTGCGACTCAGTTGCATTTGTAATATAGTTATAGTATAAACTTACTCAAGATTTTGTCAATTAGAAAAGTGGTTTTTATATGTTATCTATTGAACATCTTTATTTTTCCTATCAAGGTCAGCCACCTTATGTGTTGAATGACCTTAACTTACATATTCACAGTGGTGATTATATATCCATCGTTGGGGACAATGGGTCTGGTAAAAGTACCCTTCTACGTCTCATATTAGGGTTCTTGACGCCTGTAAAAGGCTCTATCAAGCGAGATACAAACAACATTCGCTACGTATCTCAAAAGAATGATTTCTCTCATGCAGGCTTTCCTATTACAGTAAAAGAAATTCTTGATTCTTACCGTAAATTACTAAAAATTAAAGACAAACATGAGGTCGATCGCGTATTAGAGCTTACCAATATGACAGAGTTTAAAGATCGATTGATTAGTAAGCTTTCAGGGGGACAGGCACAACGCGTATCCATTGCTCGTGCCCTCATCGGTAATCCTGATCTTATCATCCTTGACGAGCCATCTACAGGTATCGATAGAAAGAGTCAAGAAGGTATTTATAGCCTCCTTCGAGAGTTAAATCAAGTACATCATATTACAATTATATCTGTAGAACATAACCTTGAAATGGCCCTTGCTAATTCAACTAATATTTACCATATCGCAAATGGTCAAGGTCATCTTTGCTCCCCTGAACAATACGCTAGTGAAATTATGCACAGCACAGGAAGCAATCCTATGGATCACGAAAACTGTGCTTGCTTCACAGATATAACAACTCAGGCTCAGGCTCAGGCTCAGGCTCAGGCTCAGGCTCAGGCTCAGGCTCAGGCTCAGGCTCAGGCTCAGGCCGATGATACTACAACCGAGGAGGTGCGCCATGTTTAGTTATGATTTTATGCAAAACGCCTTCTTCGTAGCCATCTGCATTTCCCTCTTATGCCCCTGTATCGGTATCTTTATGGTACTACGCCGTTCTAGTATGATTGGCGATACCATGAGCCATGCATCCCTTGCAGGTATTACATTAGGTCTATTAACAAATACAAACCCTATTCTAGGAGCATTTATCTTTACCGCCATCTGTGGTGCCCTCATCGAGTTCTTGAGGAAATACTTTTCCCACCATCTTGATTTAATTCTAACAATTATATTATCACTAAGTATTGGTACCGCTATTACCCTTATTAGTTCAGGCAAGTTAAAAGCTAACGCCAATGTGTTCTTCTTTGGCAGTATCTTAACCGTGAACACTACGGATATGATTAGTATTGCAGTGCTAACAGTTTTATCTGTTCTTACATTGTATTTCTTGTACAATTCACTCCTTTACATCGCTTATGATGAAGAGGCGGCCCGCGTAGCAGGCGTTAAAGTAGACTTTATTAACTATATTTTTGCTATCTTAATGGCTGCTGCCGTATCTATTTCTATTAAAATCGTAGGGGTCCTCGTATTGAGTGCTATGATTGCACTACCAGTAGCATCGGCACTACAACTAGAAAAAGGATTTAGAACGACATTACTCTGTTCTATTGGATTTAGTTTGCTAGCCATGATTATCGGCCTCTTCGGATCTTACTATCTCAATGTAGCACCAGGTGGTTTTGTGTCTCTCACATCGGTAGCAATTCTACTGGTAGTATTAATCATTAAAAACATCCGTACAATCCTACGTCGTATGCAATTTAGTAAATAATCCGCAATAATAATCAATATGTAGCTAGATATTCAATTAGCACTATTAGTTATCTCCCTATATAAGTGTATAGCATATTAGTATTAAAACAGAATCGAAAGAGCGTTATGAATACAACAAATTGGCCTGAAGGCATAAAAAAGACCAAACAGCGCGAAGCCATTTGGTCCGTATTAACAACTACAGATAAACCCATTACTGCTATGGAAATCGCAGAGCGATTAGGCGATGGTAGCACCACATGGATGTCTACCATCTACCGTACGCTTGAATTATTAGAAACAAAAGATATTGTTACCCGTACAACACTCATGGGCAGCGATATGGCATATTATGAGATAACTCCTCATACGCATCGTCACTATGCAGTATGTACTAAATGTGGGGCCATGATTCCGCTCCACACCTGTCCTGTCGTAGAAATGCCACAGGAACTAACAGATGCAGGCTTCACGGTGACAGAACATCATCTAGAAATTGCGGGGATCTGTAAAAACTGCAAGAATAAAGGCTAGTAAAAATCTATAAGTAAATGCAAGAAAAAGGACGTAACTTTAAGAGTTACGTCCTTTTGTAGTTTTATTATCTTTTGTATTAGCCTTAATTAGCTTTCACCATTACAACATCAATGGAGCTACTACAAAGCCAAGTGCTACTGAAATAGCGATGGCAAGTACGCCAGGGATAAAGAACGGATGGTTAAATACAAGCTTACCGATTCGTGTTGAGCCGGTATCGTCCATTTGTACAGCCCCCAAGAGTGTTGGGTATGTAGGCAATACAAAAAGTGCAGATACGGCTGCGAAGGATGCGATAATAATGTATACGGATCCTGGGTTTTCTGGAGTAATACCGAGAGCTAGAATTACAGCTGGTACCAACGCTTGCGTAGTCGCCGCTTGGCTATACAACAATGTACTAGCAAAGAAGAAGGCTACAGCTAATAGGAATGGATATGCTGTTACCAAGCTAGATGCAAGAGCTTTAATTTCAGGAATATGACCTTTTACGAAAGTATCGCCCAACCATGCTACGCCTAGTACGCAGACACATGCGGATAAACCGGATTTAAATGTGCTTGTATTAACAAGTTGTGCTGTATCAATCTTACAGAAGAATGTAATAGCCGCTGCAATAATCATCATGAAGCCAACGATGGCATCATTTCGACCGAAAATAACTGGTTTAATAAGACCAATGTTCTTGGAGATAGCAGTTGCATAGAATACGATACAAATAATACCAATCAAGAAAATCAATACAGAAGTTTTTGCACCTGGTTTCAAGTGAAAATCAGCACTCTTTTCACGAGGTGGAGCCACATGACCTGCTGCCAAACGTTCTTGGTAAACTGGATCGGAAGACAAATCATTATTTGCAAAGGTAGACATGATAAATGCCGTAATCATAACCGCTACGAATGTTGTAGAAATACAGATGGCAAGCAATGTTGGATAGTTGACACCATATGGTTCAAGGAAACCACTCATAGCAACAACTGCTGCGGATACTGGGCTCGCTGTAATACCAATTTGGCTTGCTACAACGGCGATGGATAATGGTACAGATGGCTTAATGTTTTCACTTTTTGCCACCTCTACGATGACAGGAATCATGGAGAAAGCTGTATGACCTGTACCTGCCAATAGAGTTAAGAAATACGTAACTGTTGGTGCTAAGTAGTTGATATGCTTAGGATTTTTACGCAAAATACCTTCTGCAATACGCACCAAATAATCGAGACCGCCAGCGAGTTGTAAAGCACAAATAGCAGCGATAGCAGACATGATGATGAGAATTACATCCCAAGGAATCTGCCCTGGGAACATTCCCATGCCGAGGCTTAACAACACTACACCAAGGCCGCCAGCGTAACCGATGCCCATACCACCTAGACGAACGCCAAGGAAGATGGCACCAAATAAAATAATAACTTGCATAATTACATAAATGTCCATACGATGACCTCCTTTATACGTATATAGTATCATAGATATGCAAAAATATCATCGAATTTTCACAATGTATAGTCTATAGTTTAAAGACTTAACGAAACATTATACGCTAAACATATAAAAAGCTATATATGCCGACGACTCTAGAACCGTAGAATCATGACATATATAGCTTTTACGTTTACCTTAAATCTTTATAAAATACTTAGACGTAAATTGTTATAGAATTATTGGGCGTAAATCTTCGAGGATTCCCTCTTCTTCTGTAGCGCGTTGGATACTTTCACCAACAATGCGCACCATGTCCTCTAATTGTTCCACTGTGGATGCCAATGGAGGCATGAGGATTACCACATCACCGATTGGACGGCAGATGAGCCCTTGTTCACGAGCAAGGATAGCCACCTTAGCACCTACCGCATCATTTGGACGATACGCCTCATGAGTAGCCACATCTTTTTCAAGTTCAATCCCTACGATGAGGCCACGTTGACGAACCTCTTTAACATGTTTCAAGTTTTCAATTGGCTTCAATGCATTGGTGAAAGCCTCAATTTTCTTAGGTAATCCTTCGATAACCTTTTCATCGCGGAATACTTTCAACGAAGCTAATGCTACGGCACAAGCCAAGGCATTGCCTGTATAGGAGTGGCCATGGTAGAAGGTTTTCTTTTCTTCAAAGGTACCGAGGAATGCATCAAATACACGTTGTGTAGTCAATGTAGCAGCGAGAGGCATATAACCGCCAGTAATCCCTTTAGATAAGGTCATGAAGTCCGGTGCTACTCCTTCGTGTTCGCAAGCAAAGAATTTACCAGTACGACCAAAGCCTGTGGCTACTTCATCGACAATGAGGAATACGTCATGTTTCGCCGTTAATTCACGAACCCGTTTCAAATAGCCATGAGGCATGACGAGCATGCCTGCCGCAGCTTGTACTAATGGTTCCATAACGAGAGCGGTGATTTCATCGCCCTCTTCATTGAGAATGCGCTCTAATTCAGCCAAAGACTCTTCGAAGGCTTTTTCTCGATCAGCTACGTCGCGATATACGCCAGGGCTTGGCAATGTCAAAGGTTTGAATAATAAATTATGGAATACTTGGTGGAATAATTGAATACCGCCTACAGATACGGTGCCTAATGTATCCCCATGATAGCCTGCATTAAGGGCAATGAACTTAGTTTTCTTTGTTTGTCCTACAAGTTGACGGTATTGGTACGCCATCTTGATAGCAACTTCAATAGCTGTACTACCATCATCGGATAAGAATACTTTATTTAAGCCTTCTGGCGCAAGCTCTACCAATTCTTTACACAACTGTGCAGATGGTGGGCTTACAAGACCTAGCAATGTACTATGGGCAATTTTATCCACTTGTTCCTTCAATGCTTGGTTTAATACGGGATGGTTATGACCATGAATATTAACCCATAATGAGGACACGCCGTCATAATACTTTTTACCGTTCTCATCGATGAGGTATACCCCCTCACCACGTTCGATTACCACTGGTTCTTGCGCTAACCAATCTTGCATTTGTGTAAATGGATGCCATACAAACTCATGGTCCCATTGTGCTGCTTGTGAAAGCTGTTTCTCTGCCATTTCGTCACCTCATACGTACAAATTCTACAAACTATAACTCTCAATACCTATAATACTCAATTACTATAACAATCTATTACCATAAATAATTAGTCTAAATTAAATTACAATATCTAACTACTATATACCTAATACTGTATTCCATACCTTCTTAGAATCCACAAAGGATCGAGCCCAACCAAGCTGAACCTTTTGAATATCTGGCCCTTGGTATGGCGGTACAACAGCTACTACAGGAATACCTGTGTATCGTTCCATATCCTCTACATTTGTTTTCAATAAGAATGGATCTACTGCCGTTGTATCATTTACGATGATAGCTTTCACCTCAATACCATGCATCTTCGCGTATTCACAAGTCAAAATCGCGCGGTTAATGGAGCCCAATCGTCCATCAGCTACAACGATGGCTGGTAATTTAATATCTTTCATTAAATCCGTGAATGTTTTATCGCCGTAAAGAGGTGTTGTAATACCACCAGCACCTTCTACAAAGGTTAGATCATAGCGATTAACAACATCTAATGTATGAGCTACTACACCATCATAATCGATTTCTATACCAGATAACTCTGCAGCAAGGCGGGGAGAAAAATCACCTGCGATAGCATACGGATTAACCTCATGACGACGAGATTCCGGAATGCCTGCAGAACGCATCAAATGCGTAGCATCCTTACTTTCAAGATCCACATTATAATTATCCTCATCCATCGTTACACATTCAGGAAAAGGTACCGCACTAGAGGACACTGGTTTAACCATACCAACCGCAAAACCATCATCTACAGCCATGGCCCCTAACAGCCCGGTCACAAACGTCTTGCCTACATCCGTATCTGTACCAATTATAGAAATACCTAACTGCTTCATACATGTCTCCTCTCAGCGATACTTAACGCCGCATAGGTTAACTAATTTATGTGAGTAAGTTTACAATCTAATTACAATATACAGCTAAAAGGAATATATAGTCAACCTATTATTACCGTTCAAGTTTACGTTGTTATAACTCTATGGGGCCCGGATACATCTCTACATTTTAACTAAAAAGCTGTGTCCCTAACCTCCGTGCTCCAAAGCGAGCTAAGTCGCACTTCACTTAGGGACACAGCTTTTTATAACCTTATCGCCGTACTAGTCCCATAGAGTTATATCCTGCCCCTTTGAATACGCTAATAATAGGTTGGCTATATATGAAGAAAAGAGAAAAAGAGTGATGACTAACCGATTAGCGACTTAGCTCGCTTTGGAGCGTAGAGGTTAGTTCTCGTCCTTTTTCACTTAAATGTACAAATCAACTTGGGCCCCATCAAATCAAAGGTTATATTTCGAGGTAGCGGAATTCGCCTGTATCAGGATCCATCATCCCTCCATAGAATCCCATTCCTTTTGGGAATAGTGGGTGGTTACGCAAGAAGTTAACTGTATAGATTACATTGTCTTCAGAAATATGGAAGCGATCCATCCAGTCAATAAGGCCTGGTTCGATCATGCGGATTGCATCTTCACTAATGCCTTTGGCTTTCATAGATTCCATAAATGTTGTAGCAGAGAAATCAATCATACCGCAATTTTCATGGCCGATGACCAATACATCTTCAATTTCCATACCATACGTAGCTACTAGCAAGCTTTGTACGATATTATCAATAGGTTGTGTTACACTATTACCAGCTGTTTTTATGACAATAATTTCACCGCGGTTAAAGCCTAATGCATCTTCTAGCATGCAGACTAAACGCGTATCCATACATGTAACAATACCTAGTTTTTTAGTAGGATGGCTTGTTAATCCTGCTTTTGGTAATTCTGGGTGGTTTTTCACATACTCTTTATTGGTTTCAATTATTTGTTTAATATCAATCATAAGGTACCTCATTTACATTTCTATCTATAAAATAGATTCTATTCATTATATACAATATATTCAATGAAAAACAAGAGATTTTCATCACATATAAATATTTATTATAACCTATATCCTTCATAAGAAATCCACAAAAATCGTATTAATTCAATATTTATAATTAATATTCATTTATTATACCTTTTATTCTTATATATTTATAAAAATGAATATACTGTATATTTCTTACATTACTAGTAGATTATAATTCCCCCAATGTGGTACTATTAAAACTATAGAAGAGAAACGCCACATGATACCACATATGACGTGAACTGTATGTACAGTAAGGAGGTTTTTATTATGGGTATCAATCAAAAAACATTGCCAGGCATTCTGCTCTGTGCAGTCCTCGCTATTCCTTGTTGGCTATTAGGCCTGGAATTTCACCTTATTGGTAGTCCAATCTTTGCCATTATCTTAGGTATAATTATTGGCTCTATATTCACATCTTGGAAACGCGAAAAAACTGGTGCCGGCATTGGATTTACATCCAAAAAGATTTTACAATGGGCCGTTATTTTATTGGGCTTTGGCTTAAATATTACACAGATTTTACATGTAGGTTGGATTTCATTACCTGTCATCATTTCAACCATCGCTACATCCTTAATCGTGTCCTATGTTATCTATCGACTCACTCATATCGACTCTAATACAGCTGTACTTATCGGCGTAGGTTCCTCCATTTGTGGTGGTTCTGCTATCGCTGCAGCTGCACCAGTCATCAAGGCAGAGGATCAAGATATTGCCCAAGCAATCTCCGTTGTATTCTTCTTCAATGTAGTAGCAGCTTTTGTATTCCCTCCATTTGGTGATGCTATTGGTCTTTCTAATATGGGCTTTGGTCTATTTGCTGGTACCGCTGTAAACGATACATCCTCTGTAACAGCTACAGCTGCCGTATGGGATAGTATGAAAGGTACTGGTACACAAGTACTAGAATATGCGACAATCGTTAAATTAACACGTACCCTCGCTATTATTCCTATTTGTTTAGGTTTAGCAAGTTACCAAGTATATAAAGCAAAACAAAGTGCTGCTCAAGCTGATGGTAGCAGTGTTAGCATCGCTAAAATTTTCCCTAAATTTGTTTTATACTTTGTGATTTGTTCTCTTATTACAACAGCATTATCCTATGCAAATGTAGATATTCAATTCTTGAGTGTATTCAAAACTATTTCCAAATACTTTATTACAATGGCCATGGTTGCTATCGGTCTTAATACTAATATCGTAAAATTGATAAAATCCGGTGGTTCTGCCCTTGCATTGGGTGCTTGTTGCTGGATTGCCATCACAGCAGTCAGCCTAGCTACACAACATATGATTGGTTTATGGTAAGAAATATACATACCTATTTTAATATGATATAATTGTATATAGTTAGAATAGTAATAACCCCTCCAGTAATGGAGGGGTTTCGTGCTACTATTCACCTTATTAGTACTTTATCATACTATAGTTAGGAGGGTTAACATGTACTTCTTACAAGGACTTCTTGTCGGTCTCGCAACATTTGCCCCTGTTGGCATGCAAAACCTCTTCATCATCAACACAGCATTGGTACAGCCTATACGTCGTATCATATTGACCCTTATCATATTGGCACTATTTGATATGAGCCTCAGTACGGCAGCCTTCTTTGGTATCGGCGCCATTCTTGAAATGTGGCCGCTTACAAAGCTTATCGTACTCCTTTTTGGGGGCCTACTGATTGTATATATGGGCTTTAATATATTCAGAACTGAGCCAGATATACGCAATGTAAATACGAATATTCCAATTCGTAAAATTATCCTATCCGCTATCGCTGTATCCTGGGGGAATCCTCAAGCCGTTCTTGATGCAACTATGATGCTCGGCGCCTTTCAAGCTAATATACCTGAAGAAGGTATTTATTATTTCTTTGGAGGCTTCCTAGCTATGACACCAATGTGGTTTGGAGCCTTAGCTGCCACCATGCATTTATTAGCTAAAAAAATAAAAATTACCCATATGGCTTGGATCAATCGCTTCTGTGGTGCAGTACTCGTCATTTATGGCATAAAATTATTTATCGATGGTGTTACAATGCTCTTGGAATATGTTTAATTAAACAATCCTCAATAAAGCAATATTCAAACAATAAAGCCGTTAGCATATGCTAACGGCTTTTATATTGTAATTGTTTATTTGTTATATGACGATTAAATTTATTTTACATAATCCGTCTTTGATACATTAAAACTCTGCTAAAACTTGTTTAAACATTTCTCTAAAGGCTTCTACATAGGTGTTACTTTGATTTTGTTGCGATACAAAGTAGTAATTGCGCTCCATCGATTTACCATGGTTAGTTAATACCTTGCGCTCAATACCTGGCATGGAGTCGGTTAAATATTTAAAACGATCAAGCAGCAATAGTCCTTGTTGACCTGCTACTAAATAGCGAGCCTCCTCTAATGTACGAGCATATGCAAAGGCACCAGCATAACCAATGGCCTTACGATAATGTTCTTCCTCAGCTAGCGTATACTTACCGCGACATACTAAGATAAGTGGTAAATCATCAATAGTTTTAATTTCGACGCTACCTTCCTTTGTATAACCTTGTGGCACTTCAATTACAGTGGTCGCCTTATCAATCAAATGACTTTCATAATCATCAGATAAAATTTGCCACTGATCATTAAAAATCACATCTACGCGACGATCATCTAACATTCCATACAGTTCTTCATGACTGCCACTATACATGCGAATATCTAGGTTTTTATAGCGTTTAGCCATGCGAATGACCGTTTGCTGCATAGCCATCCCACTATAGCGATTTAAATAGCCAATTCGTAAGCTAACACGTGCATCTGTACCAATGCGGGTTGTTTCTACCTTAATATCGTGAAAGCGTTCTAGTAATTTTTTACCAGATCGATATAAATATTGCCCCGCTGGTGTTAGGTAAAAGCTTCGTTTTTCTCGTACCATCAGCTCCACGCCTAAACTCGTTTCAAGGGCTTTAATTTGTTGTGAAATAGCAGATTGAGACACATACTGCTCCGTCGCAGCTTGAGTAAAACTATTATTATCAACTACACACACAAAATACTCTAATTGTTTCAACAACATAACGATACACTCTCATCTCTCTTATAATTAGTAGCCTTACTCTATCTACTAGCCCACTACACAACATACACCAA
Source organism: uncultured Veillonella sp. (assembly GCA_900552715.1). Lineage (GTDB taxonomy): Bacteria > Bacillota > Negativicutes > Veillonellales > Veillonellaceae > Veillonella. Next base: position 123 of record USAV01000016.1, on the reverse strand, counting down.
CCCCTCTCATTGGTATTTGCTACTCACATAATATTTTTCTCTACAACTACAACTACAACTACAACTACAACTACAACTACAACTACAACTACAACTACAACTACAACTACAACTACAACTACA
>USAV01000015.1 GCA_900552715.1 uncultured Veillonella sp. | reverse complement strand
AAAGGAGAACCTATGATTTTTCCAGCTATAGATTTACAAGATGGTCGCAGCGTTCGCCTCTATAAAGGTGACTTCGCACAGGAAACAGTAATCAATCCTGATCCAGTGGACCAAGCAAAACAATATGAAGATGCCAAGGTTGGGGCGCTACACCTCGTCGATTTAGATGGGGCTAAGGCGGGCAAACCTGTTAACGTAGACATTGTAAAAGTAGTGCGTGAAGCTTTCACAGGCATCCTTGAAATCGGCGGTGGTATTCGAGATAAAGCGGCCGTTGACCTCTATTTAGGCTTAGGCGTTGACCGCGTTATCTTAGGTTCTGTGGCCCTCAAAAATCCAGAGCTTACCAAACAAGTGCTTGCTGAATATGGTGCAGAGCGCATTGTCATCGGCGTAGACGGCAAGAACGGTAAGGTCGCTGCTGAAGGTTGGCTCGATCAATCCGATGTGCCTATGACCGATTTAATCGGCGCTATGGTTGAAGGCGGCGCAAAGTACTTCATCGTTACCGATGTGGACCGCGATGGTACCATGCAAGGCGCTAACGAGGACTTGCTTGGCAATTTGCAAAAAGAATTCCCTACGGCACGCATCGTTGCGTCTGGGGGCGTTCGTAATTTAGAAGACATTAAATCCCTTGAAGCCAAAGGTGTTATGGATAGCATCGTTGGTAAGGCTTTGTATGAAGGAACGATTACATTAGAGGAAATTGCCGGGTACAATCAACGGTAATTATATTGCTGATGCTATTCCTGTAGTATTTACAACATGTGTTGTTTAGCATAACCGATGAAATAGATTGATAACATTTAGTGGGGAGTAGAATTATGTTAGCGAAACGGATTATTCCGTGCCTTGATGTGGATGATGGGCGCGTTAAAAAAGGGGTTAACTTTGTTAACCTCGTAGATGTAGGTAGCCCCGTAGATATTGCGGCCTCCTATGAACAGCAACAGGCTGACGAATTAGTATTCTTAGATATTACGGCTACCGTTGATGCACGGACAACCATGCGCGACGTTGTGCAAGAGATTTCTTCCCAGGTATTTATGCCGCTCACCGTTGGTGGTGGTATCAAGACCGTTGAGGATATGACGGCTTTGTTGAAAGCTGGCGCCGACAAGGTATCTTTGAACTCGGCAGCCCTTGCAAATCCTGAACTTATCACCGAAGGGGCTCAAAAGTTTGGTAACCAATGTATGGTAGTGGCGATCGACGTAAAAACAGATGAAGAGACTGGCGAATGGTACGCTTATACGCACGGCGGTCGTAAGCGTACTGAATGGAAAGCCCTTGATTGGGCTAAGGAGGCTGTCTCTCGTGGAGCAGGGGAATTGCTCGTAACGAGCATGGATAAGGACGGCACTAAATCTGGCTTTGATATTGAATTATATAAGGCCATTGAAGCTGTTGTAGATGTACCTATCATTGCATCTGGTGGGGCCGGCAAGGTTCAAGATTTTATAGAACTCTTTGAACAAACTGGCGTTACTGGTGCACTGGCGGCATCTATCTTCCACTTTGGAGAAATTAAAATCCCTGATCTTAAAAATGAATTAAGAGCTCGAGGAATTACTGTACGATAAAAGTAATTTACATAATTAGAGTTTGATAAACGGATTAAATGCCTCCACTATGGTAATGGTACTAAATAAAACATTGAATTTTGAAAAGATTACTTGTATTAAAGGATTACTATATGAAACCGGATTTTGAAAAGGGAAATGGCTTATTGCCAACGGTTGTACAAGACGTAGACACAAAAGATGTGCTCATGGTGGCGTGGATGAACGAAGAAAGCTTTCACAAAACACTAGAGACAAAGGAAACATGGTTTTGGTCTCGTTCTCGCCAAGAGCTATGGCACAAGGGCGGCACGAGTGGCAATGTGCAACATGTGGTGAGTATGGCCCTCGATTGTGATGGGGATACATTGCTTATTCAAGTTAAGCCAGAAGGTCCTGCGTGTCACACTGGGCGTACAAGCTGTTTCTTTAATGATGTAGATTGGAGTTAGTTATGGCACAACAAACATTGAACGAATTATACGAAATTATTAAGAACCGCAAGGCTGAGCCTAAGGAAGGTTCTTATACGAATTATTTATTTGATAAAGGCCTCGATAAAATCTTGAAAAAGGTAGGTGAAGAGGCAACAGAGGTTGTCATCGCTGCAAAGAACGAAGATCCTCAAGAGTTGATTTACGAAACAGCAGATGTGTTGTATCACTTGCTCGTATTATTAGCAGAGAAAAATATTCCTTACGAAGCCATTGAGGCAGAGCTTGCGAGCCGTGAAGGCGTAGTGAGCAAGACTACAGATCGCCCAGAAATTACGAATTTATAATGCTCGCTATGGTATGAGCTTACATAAGTTCATATGAGTTTTAATAAATGTATTTGCATTGAAATACGTACATATGAGTTTAGATAAGTATATAAACACAAAATGAGTTTGAACGCGTGTATATACGTTAAGAAAATAGTTAGAAAGGATAGCCTATGAAAGAGATAATTCGCACATTGAAACCCTATATACCAGAGGAGCCTGCTGCAGCGGTAAAGGAACGTCTTGGGGTGGACCGATTAGTGCGCTTGTCAGCGAACGAAAACCCATATGGTACATCTCCATTGGTTCGCGAGGCTATCCTTAGCTATGTCACATATAATGATGCTAACAATTATCCTGATGGTAACGCCACTGATTTGCGTATGAAATTAGCCGAGTATTGGAAGGTACAACCAGAGCAACTCGTTATCGGTGTAGGTCTCGATGAGGTTATTGCCATGGTCAATAAAACATTGATCAGCTCTGGTGACTCCATCGTGGTAAGCGTGCCAGCTTTCTCCGAGTATGCTTTAAATGGTCTCGTTGAGGGCGCTGAAATTCGCGAGGTCCAAGCTGATTTTGAAACAGGTCACTATGATTTTGCTGCATTGTTAAAAGCTGTGGACGAAACAACACGCCTCGTATGGATTTGTAATCCTAATAACCCGACAGGTACCTATGAAACTGTTGAAGATATCCGTAACTTTATTGCAAAAGTACCAAAAGAAACATTAGTTATCATCGATGAGGCCTATATTGATTTTGTTACATCTGTAGATGTTCCTACAGCACGTGCATTACTAGATGAGTTCCCAAATGTAGCTATTATGCGTACCTTCTCCAAGGCATATGGCCTTGCTAATTACCGTGTAGGCTATATGATGACGCCTTTAGAGCTTGCGAACTATATGCAAACTATTCGCTTGCCATATAATCTCAATACTTTATCCCAAGTAGCAGCAGAAGCAGCCTTTGATGATCAAGCATTCTTAACAAGAACGATATCTCAAAATGCAGAAGAGCGGGCTAAATGGGAAAACTTGTTTGATGAATTAGGCATTCACTATTACAAGAGTGAAGCGAACTTTATTTTCTTTGCTGTACCTGATGCAGAAGGCTTAGCCGATGCATGGTTAAAAGAAGGATATCAAGTGCGCCGTGGACAACGAGAAGGTTGGTTGAGACTTACTATTCCAATGGCTCAAGATGGAGCTGTTATGCGCGATATATTAAAACAATTCATGAACTAATCAATATGGGATATATCATATATACTAATAATTCGCGCCTTATGATATCAAGTTTCATTCTATAGAATGGAGTTTAGCTTTTACCCAATTGAATGGCAGGAGTTTGTATCCTGTTTAGAGAATATATATAACGGAAACGACGTGAATGACGAGCCCTAGTAATGACTGGGGCTCATTAAGGCTGTTGAAAGGAGTATATTATGATTGCCATTATAGATTATGATGCGGGCAATACATTTAATGTTCAGAAAGCGTTGGCCTACATCGGACTTGATGCGGTGCTAACAGCAGATCCTGAGGTTATACTAAATGCTGATGGCGTTCTCTTGCCAGGTGTAGGCGCCTATGCATCTGCAGTAGCTGTTCTTAAGGAACGTGGTCTCGTCGATGTCATTCATGAAGTGGTGAAACGAGGAATACCATTATTAGGTATCTGCTTGGGGATGCAGCTGTTATTTGAAGAGTCCGAAGAATATGGGCCAACACCAGGCTTAGGACTTATTCCGGGCAAGGTCAAGGAAATTCCTCGTGACCTTGGCCTCAGTGTGCCCCACATGGGTTGGAACAAAAATACAGTGCACCATCCAGACAGTGCTTTCAGCAATGTAGACAATCAATATACCTATTTCGTTCATTCCTATTATGTAGATACAGACCCTGAATTTATTACATCCACTGCAAACTATGGTATCGATGTACCTGGCGTTGTAGAGCGCGGTAGAGTGTATGGAATGCAATTCCATCCTGAAAAAAGTGGTGTAGTAGGTTTAAATCTATTGCGTGCATTTGGCAATATTACGGAAGCCTATGCAGCGGCGAAACAATAGGAGGGTCATTCTATGTTAGCGAAACGTATTATTCCTTGCCTCAGTGTGGCAAATGGTCGAGTCCAGAATGGTGTGCAATTCCGAGATATGGTTGATGCCGGCGATCCTGTTGAATGTGCGGAACGTTATGAGATACAAGGGGCGGACGAACTTGTATTATTAGATATAACGGCGACCACAGAGGGCCGTAAAACATTTACTGACATAGTACTTAATGCATCGGATAAGGTGTTTATGCCACTCACTGTAGGCGGTGGCATTACGTCCGTTGAGGATATGACGCAGCTTATGAAAGCTGGTGCCGATAAGGTTTCTGTCAATACGGCGGCACTATCTAATCCATCCCTTATTACAGAAGGGGCAAAGAAGTTCGGCAATCAAGGTATCGTTGTGTGCTTAGATGTAAAATATAATCCTTTTGAAAAAATGTGGTATGCTTATGGACATGGCACATCCGATGATCCGGGGGCACAATGTAAAAATGCTTTAGAATGGGCAAACGAAGCGGTAGACCGTGGTGCAGGTGAGTTATTGGTAACGAGTATCGATAGACATGGAACGGGGCTTGGCTTTGATATTGAATTATATCAAGCCTTAGCAGAGGTTGTAGATGTACCTGTAACAGCCTTTGGCGGCGCTGGAAATATACAGCATTTTGTGGATTTATTTACAAAAACAAATGTAACTGGAGCCCTCGCTGATGCGTTGCTACATAATAAAGTATTAACAATAAAAGATATTAAAAAAGCTCTTCACGAAGCAGGCATCGTCGTAAGACAATAGATAATTACTATCAAAATAAAACGATAAAAGCATTCTCTTATTAACGGAGAATGCTTTTTAATTATGCTTTTAACTCATAATGCACATTCAAAATGAGAAAACGATAATTGACACTTTTATGTTTAGATATACAATAATTATTGTAAGTACTAAAAGTTTTGAGAGCCAATGTGGCATGGATGTGCAAAAGATTTATCAGATATTTTTATATAACACCATGTCACACAAGACAATTGGAGGTGTTTATATGGTTATGAATGGTATTTACTTAGTTATAGCCTCCGCGTGTATTCTAATTTTAGCGTACCGCTTTTACGGGGCTTTCATAGCGGCGAAAGTATTGACATTGGATGAATATCGTCCAACGCCAGCTATGGTTCACAACGACGGTCACGATTACGTGCCAACTAACAAATGGGTAACATTTGGTCATCACTTTGCAGCGATTGCTGGTGCAGGTCCTCTTGTAGGTCCTGTTATCGCAGCCCAGTTCGGGTATTTGCCGGGTGCATTATGGATCCTTATCGGTTCCGTATTAGCTGGCGCTGTACATGACATGGTTATCTTGTTCGCATCTGTTCGCTATGATGGTAAATCTATTGCGGATATTGCACGGGAAGAAATCAGTAAATTTGCTGGTTTCGGTGCTATGCTTGCTACATTGTTCCTATTAATCATCACCCTTGCTGGTATGGCCGTAGTAGTAGCTAACGCATTGCATAACTCCCCATGGGGTTTCTTCTCCGTATTTGCTACAATTCCAATTGCTATTTTCATTGGTATTTATTTGAAATGGTTGCGTCCTGGTAAAATTCAAGAAGCAACTATTATCGGTGTAGCGTTAATCTTCGCAGCTATCATCTACGGCCCAAACGTAGCAGCTAGCGAATATGCTTCTTGGTTCACATATGACTTGCAAACTATTGAAATCATGCTTGCAGTCTATGGTTTCTTTGCAGCAGCATTGCCAGTATGGTTATTGCTTGCTCCTCGTGACTACTTGTCCACATACCTTAAAATCGGTACTATCGGCGCATTGGCTCTTGGTATTATCATCGTAATGCCTGAAATTCAAATGCCAGCTGTTACTCCTTATATCTGGGGTGGCGGTCCTGTATTGAAAGGTTCTGTATTCCCTTACATCTTCATTACTATCGCATGTGGTGCGTTATCTGGTTTCCATACTGTTATCGCAACAGGTACAACACCTAAAATGCTTACTAATGAAAAAGAAATCTTGCCTATCGGCTATGGTGCAATGTTAACAGAAGGCTTCATCGCTATGATGGCGTTGATTGCAGCGACTGCATTGCATCCAGATGATTACTTCGCAATTAACTCCACTGTTGAATCCTTCAAAGCGTTAGGCCTTCAAGTTCATGAATTGCCAGCATTGTCCGCAATGGTTGGTGAAGATTTGATGCACCGTCCTGGTGGCGCCGTATCCCTTGCAGTAGGTATGGCACATATCTTCTCTAGATTGCCTAACATGGATCACTTATTGGGTTACTGGTATCACTTCTGTATCATGTTCGAAGCATTGTTCATCATGACTTTGATCGATGCTGGTACTCGCGTAGGTCGTTACTTACTTCAAGAATTATTAGGTCATTTCCATCCTAAATTCAACGACCAACATTGGGCTCCTGGCGTTTATGGTTGTGCAGCTTTAATTTGTATTTTGTGGGGCTACCTAGTTCTACAAGGTAACATCGGTATTATCTGGCCTCTATTCGGCGTATCTAACCAATTATTAGGTACTATGACATTGGCTGTAGGTACTACAGTTATCATGCGACTTGGCCGCAAACGTTATGCATGGGTAACAGGTATTCCTTGTATCCTAATGGCTATCGTTGCTATCGCTGCGGACTTTGAAAACGTATTTAACAGCTACATTCCTGCTGGTAAATGGATCCTAGTAGCATTCAGTGCTGCCATGTTCCTCATGATCCTTATCGTATTGGTAGAAGCAGTACGTAGTTGGATTCGCTTGTCTAGCATTCCACAAGACTACCGTACACAAGCTGAAATCGAAGCTGAAAGCCTCGTAAAATACGGTAAAGAAGCAAAAGCATAATAGCTTGTTTTACTAAACATTTAAAAGAGCACTCATAATGAGTGCTCTTTTTTTAGATAATTAGTATGTTTCATAGAAATTTATGGGGTTGAAAATAAAATTCTATAGAATTTATTGACATGAATAGGAATGTAATATACGATGTATGTAGCGATATATATCGGAACAATAAAATAGTTAGGTAACGGCGCCTTGCATGCAGACTTTCTGCGAGCAAGGCGCTTTTTGTATGGAAAGGAGTTTCTTATGGTCAATATGATTGATACGGGCAACACCGCATGGGTCTTGTTGTGTGCTGCATTAGTATTTTTTATGACACCTGGTTTAGCGTTGTTTTACGGTGGGATGGCGCGTAGTAAAAATGTGCTAGGTACAATCATGCAGAGCTTCTTTTTGATTGGTGTCATTTCTGTTGAGTTTATTTTGATAGGCTATACATTGATTTTTGGTGATGATCTACATGGCATCATCGGCGACTTTAGTAAATTTGGTCTTGATGGTGCGGAGACAGCTGTCTTAAGTGATACACATATTCCTGAGCTTGCCTTTGTAGCATTCCAATGCATGTTTGCTGTTATTACACCAGCCATCATGAGTGGTTCTATTACAGGGCGGATGCGCTTTGCCCCCTTTGTAATATTTGCGTTGTTATGGTCTATCTTTGTATATAATCCGATGGCCCATTGGATTTGGGGCGGTGGCTTCCTCAGTGATTTAGGCGCATTAGACTTCGCCGGAGGACTTGCGATTCACGTGTTATCCGGTGTGGCTGGTTTGACCTTGTGTATGCTGCTAGGCCGTCGTCGCGGCTATGGACGCATGCCTATGCTGCCTCACCACTTGCCGATGACAATTCTTGGGGCTGCTATTTTATGGTTTGGATGGTTTGGCTTTAATGCAGGATCTGCTCTTGGCGTAGGCTTCCTTGCGGCTAATGCAGTATTAACTACACAAATCTCTGCAGCTGTTGGTATTGTAGGATGGGTGCTAGTAGAAATGATACACCGTGGTAAACCTACTGTGTTAGGGGCTGCCTCTGGCGGTGTATCTGGCCTTGTAGCCATTACACCAGCTGCAGGCTTTGTAACGCCTATGGCGGCCATTATAATTGGTTTTATAGGTGCCGTTGTATGTTATCTTGCGGTAGCCATTATTAAAAACCGCCTTGGTTACGATGATTCTCTTGATGCCTTTGGTATTCATGGCGTAGGCGGTACGTGGGGTGCTATTGCTACAGGTTTATGGGCTACAACGACGATTAATCCTGATGGAGCCAATGGGTTGTTCTATGGTGGTTCCTTATTAGGGTCTCAATTGATTTCACTTGTGATTGCTTATGTATTTGCCATTGTTGGTACATTTATACTCTTTAAAATCGTCAGCGCCTTCATGGACATGCGTGTTAGCATTGGCTCTGAGTCACTTGGCATCGATATTAGTGAACATGGCGAAGGTGCTTATAATCAATCTGAATTTAAAAGCTCAGGTCGATTTATTTCGTCCAATCAAACGTCTTTGTTATAATTTGTGACAGATAAATAGTAAGGTGCAATTGAATGTATATGCTGTAATTGGTGAAAGTTAGGTTATATAATGCGTACTTCTGTACCACATAGGAGATAGATATATGAAACGAATGAAAAAGGTAGATATAATCGCTCGTGCTGAGCAGCTAGAGGATTTAAAAGAGGCATTAAACAAGATTGGCATTCAAGGTATGACGGTGTCACAAGTCTTTGGCTGTGGCTTACAAAAAGGTCATACCGAAGTATATCGGGGCCAACAATATGATGTGAATTTAATTCCTATGGTAAAAGTTGAAACCGTTGTGTGTGATGTGCCTGTAGATCTTGTAATGGACACAGCGCGAAATACATTACAAACCGGTGAAGTAGGGGACGGTAAAATCTTTGTATATGATGTAGAAGATGCTATGCGTATACGGACAGGTACAAGAGGCACTAAAGCCGTAACCGACGACGAAGCATAACAAAACTCGCATCCTCAACGTGATATAATGGGGCTATGAAACATTACATACGTTCCTATTGGACAAAATATAAACAATTGTATAAGAAAGGCCTAAAAGGCATTGCTGCTTTTCTTGCCATTGGAGTGATTATTTTCTTTGTGCTCGCTACGATAGCGAGTCGTGGTATGGGCGTTATCTTCAATGAGGTTATGGCTCGACAAACGATGATGCGTGGTTCTGTAACCGTAGAGAGTTTAACCGCAACGCCGTGGGGAACATTATCCTTTACCGATTTGGTGTGGAAGGATCCAGAAGGTCGTGAATTGCTCACCGTTCCCAGTGGTAAGATTCGCGTTAATATGTGGGATGTTGTCACTCGTAACTTTAAGGCATCAGCCATCAATGGCATTGAGCTTAATGATGCTACAATCGTAGTCGATTTAGATGATAACAACCGGCTCGATTTTGTGCCTGCTTCGCCTGATGTAAATAAGCCTCTTGATGAGGTGGATCCGCGACCTAAGCCGCCTAAAAAGACAACGCAAGAGCGACAGGAGGAACTGGGTAAGAAGGTTCGTAATTTTAATTGGGAAGGCCAACATTTGGACCTTACTATTACACTTAGAAATAATCAGCTAGAAATCTTTCAGAAAAATCGTCATTATGTGATGAAGAATGTAGAGGCTAAAATCCATCTTGATAGTAAGCGCGCTATTCGCATTGATATGGAAACCGGTAAGTTTGGTGGAACCGCTATTGGTGATGGAATGACACTAAAAGGTCGCGTTGATTTAAAGGATGTGTTAAAGCATCGTATGCCTCAGCTAGATTTACAGTTTGATGTGAAAGGCGTAGATCCATCATCCCTTGGTTTTGGCGATAATATTCACGATGCTATGACCTTGTTGACGCGAGTAACTGGTGATTTTAATCGACCGTTGGCTAAAGGCCGTGTAACGATGCCTATTTTACGTATTCCTGCGCTTACCTTTGAAAACGTCGTGGGTGATGTGACGTACCAAGATGGCATTTTAAATTTTGAAAATGTTAATGCTAATGTATACAGTGGCAAACTAGAGGCAAAAGGGGTATATAATTTAGATACAAGAGCTTATACCATTACAGGTGTAGCTAAGAATTTAGATAGTAGTGTAGCCCTTAAAACACCTGAGTTCGTCGTTCCTGTATCGGCTAATTTGAACTTTAAAAGCGAAGGTAAGCCTCGTGATATGGAGGTGTGGGGGAATTTCTGGTCTGGTGAAGGCCATTATATGCTCATTCCAATTAAAAATATTACAGGAAACTTTCACAATAAGGGACGCCATTTGTCCTTTAGTGATGTGACAGTCAATACGAATATTACGACCATTTCTACAGATGCGTTGCGTATCGATAATGGGCAGCTCACCATGGGGCCTCTCAATATTACATCGCATGGGGGTAGTAATTTTATCCTCTACGACGAATCCTTCGATGAGATCGATGAGAATATGGACCGGATTAAAGCGGGGATGAAGCAAGCTGGTGAAAATAGTAAGCGTGCTACTGATTCAGCTAAAGGTATAGATAGTATCAAGGTTCCCGATGATGTAAAAGAATCTGTTGGTGATGTAAAACGCCAAATGAATGAGGTGAAAGATGCTTTCAAAGATATCAAAATAAAGTGATAAATGAAATATAAATGATATTAGCTCTCTTTCATTGTGTGTTTATGTAGATGGTTTATAATAAATCTCCGTTATCATAATTTTTGATATAATACTTTTGTGTTATTTGGAGGTTTTTTATGAAAGCATCAAAACAATTCTCTATCGTTTTGGCCGCAGCTGTACTTGCTTTTGGCGCTGTTACAGTAGCACCACAACAAGCAGACGCTTCTTATGGCTACAAATATACTGATTCCCAACGTCCACCAGTATCTACTCCAACAGGTTATGTTAATCCAGCCATGGGTTCTACAGTAACTGTTACAGATCCTGCACCTACTACAAATAAATTGACTACTCCTAAAGCTAGTACTACTATTGAAAACATTACTGTGACTAATGTTGCACCAAAATACTCTGATTACAATGATATTGCAGCATACTCTCTAGCAGTAGCTGACTATTTCATGGCGAAGATTATGGCTATATATGGTAGTGGTAATACAGCACTTAACCGTTATGGTTTTGGCAGATAATATAGCCATCAAATTTAGTAAAACTAATTTTGAATAACTATATACGTTATATATAATAAAAAGGTCCCGTATGGGACCTTTTTATTTGTATAAATTTTTGATGCGTTGAGAGCTTGTTTAACAATCTCTTAGTTTCGGTTATCGATCTAATCCGTTAGCACGTTGGTATTCAGATGCATTTGTAGATTGAGTTTGCTCGTCTGTAGTTACAGTATTTTTAGCTAAGGATTTCTTAATTTTAATAAGAGGTTTTTCTGTAGCCTTTGGATCTTCTTTTTTCTTTACATCATTTTGCGATGGTGGCAAGAATGTGTTGAGTTCATTCTTGTGAGATACCTCTGTATTTGTAGTAGACGCTAATTGTGCGCGTTGAGGGGCGATGAAGATTTCATCCTTTGTAATTTTTACATCGTTCAATAATAATTTGAATACTTGAGGTTTTACAAAGATAGTACCATCTACCTTGCGAGCTGCAGGCAAGAAGGATTCGGAAGTATCAAGGTTAATGATTTTTAATTTGCCATGGCGCACTACCTCTGCAGAATCTGGTTGGATGGCTAATGTAGCGATGCTCATATCTACTAATGCTGTTTTAGTAGGTTCGTCCCATGCTACTTTATAGCCCAATGCTTCAGAGACTTGGCGCAATGCTACGAGCGGTTGACCATCTACATAGATTACATTTTGCTGACCATTAATAGGCTCAACAACCTTACCATCTACATTGATATGATGGGCAGTCGTAACAGATGCTGGCTTTTCAAGATTCATAGCTGGACCTGGATTCTTCATGCCAATAGCCGCATGCGCAGGTTGTACCGTGCCAAATGTGAATGCTAATGCACCTACAGCGATGCTAGATAAAATAAGCTGTTTTAATTTCATAAGTGACCTCCATAAGGTATTATATCGTTCTGAATAAACTAACATTACCAAATGTATATGAATATTTTATTATAATTTTTAATTTTGTACAATCTAAATTAAAGACATGATTTATGGATGAATAAGACGGTTTTATAACTATTGGTAGCTAGTATATAATTGATAGAAAGAAAGGATACTATGATATTATGAAACCTATTAAGTGTTTTAAAAGCTCCTATTCACAGAATCAGGTATTTTTTGTTGAACAAAGCAGTAGATATACAATTATTAATAACGAGTATAAAGGAATTATTCTTTTAGATGATGCTTGGAATGAAGTAAAACGAATCTATATAGGTGAAGATATCTTACTTCCTGAAATTATTTATGTGGATTTTTCTAGAAATAGATTGGTTCTAGTTTTGGAAGAAACATATTGTTTTATTGACATAGACAATGAGTTTGTTAAGCTTATTCCAATCCCTCAGGAGTTTAAAACAGTTAGATTTAAAGCACTGTATCACTTTACTGATGATGCTGTTTATATGAATACTAGTAAGGGGATTCTTTGTTGGTCACTTAAAGATTTTACTGTTCAGCTAGTTGCGGATGTACGGAACACTGATAAACTCTTTAACTGGTTTTATACTCAAAGCAAAGATAAACATAGCTATTTTCATAAGGGCGTACTAGCTTATTTTGATAGTAATAAGATTACTATTATAGATTCTATGAAAAAGGTAGAAATTAACGACTTTGTAGATATTGATTGTTTTGATATTGCTGCAACTGCTCGATATTGTTTAGCCGTTGCGGAGGATAAATTACAGCTAATTAAGTTAGATAATGATGCTTTAAGTAAGGTCATATCCTTTAAGTTCCCTTCTTTTGGGGCTTGTACTGTTTTCTTTGAACAGGACGACGAATTGCATCTTATTCTATTGAGATGGAATGATTTGGAGGCAGCCTCTATTCTTGAAGAATATGTCATTGATTTTGATAAACTACCTGATCGTGTAGTGATATAAGTAATTCCTTATATGCTATAATTAAGTGTTACATGAATTATTCAATATATTTAATTATAGAGTTCTAGAAGATATAGAAAGAGGTTTCTTATGGCATCCGGCAGATCTGAAAAAGAGTTACAAGGGGTAACGATGTTAGGTCACAAGACCGATTACCCAACTGATTATGCACCACAGGTGTTAGAGGCGTTTGATAACAAGCACCCAGATAATGATTACTTCGTTAAGTTTAATTGTCCTGAGTTCACTAGCTTGTGTCCTATGACAGGTCAACCAGACTTTGCCACAATCTATATTTCTTATGTACCAGATAAGAAAATGGTTGAGTCCAAGTCTTTGAAATTGTACCTATTTAGTTTCCGTAACCATGGGGATTTCCACGAAGATTGCATCAATATCATCATGAAAGACCTCATCAAGTTGATGGACCCTAAGTACATCGAGGTATGGGGCAAGTTTACACCGCGCGGTGGTTTGTCCATCGATCCGTACGCAAATTATGGCAAGCCTGGTACAGAGTGGGAAAAGACGGCAAAAGAACGCCTTCATTTCCACGACATGCAGCCTGAGCGCGTAGCATACCGTTAATATGGTATATGAATATATAACAATGGGCACATCGTTCATAATGTTTTTTATGATCGGTGTGATCTTGTCTATACATCCAGCATCCATGATCGTAGGGGAGCATACACAGTTGTCACATCTCAGCAGATGGACTCGGTGGAATGGGTATCTTATCTTTGTATTGACCTTGTTTATCGTGGATGTACTCACGACAAATGGCATATATGCTACATTTTATGATGTTTATGGTAATCTATCGTCTTTGAGTGAGCTAACATTTGACCCGATGGCTCTATTCTTCAGTGAAAGCTTCCAAATAGGCATTGTTTTTGTCTTTGTTTTAGTATTGTTACAAGTGTTAGGCCTTGTCGATTTGGCTCATGGTGAAAGAAACTTATCATTTCATTATGACCAACTACATCAAGGTAAAGAGCAATCTTCCTGGATGGAGCGGTACATGGCCCGTGAAAAGGGCGGGTTGGGCTTAGCTTTTGTAGGATTGCTTTACATGATGCGGATGACCATGAGAACTATGTGGCCTTATATTATATGCCTTATGTGGTTCAAGCTTATAGCTATACTCACTAATGTGCTACTTTCACCAGTCATCAATCGATTAATGCATGTTGAATTGATAACATCAACGCATATCATACTAGACCCTTATGTAGCGTCATATTTGATAGCAGGATTTTTATGGGGCTATGTAGCTCTGCACTATGACATAGATAAGGCGTATAACATAGCGAATAGCACTGTTATAGCCATCGTTCCGCGGCTTACCGTTATACTCGGGGCCCTCATCTTTATTGGGTTGGCGCTAGCTATTATTATGGTGCCTATTACTTGGGATGTAGTGGTAGACACGTTGACAAAGTTATAAATAAACCTAGTTATTTCCTATATTTTTAGGGTTTTAAAAGCGGTTCTCATTCTCTTGACAATGCATAGATGCAGGTGATAGAGTATGAATGTATTTATGGGAATACACAAATGGTTATATCCAGTGTATAGAGAATAACAAGGTGAAAATCATATCGTCCTTGGGATGTTCCTGAGGACGATTTTTATCATCTATCGCCAAAAGGAGGATCAGATGAGCGTAGTCACAAATCAAACAACTAAACTGATTGGTAAAACTCCGGTATATCAATTACCAAATACCAATATTTATGTAAAACTTGAAAAATATAATGTAGGCGGTTCTGTGAAAGACCGTGCAGTACTTGGCATGTTGCAAGATGCTAAGGAAAAAGGACGCCTTCACGAAGATAGCATTATCGTAGAGGCCACAAGCGGCAATACAGGTATTGCTCTTGCCATGGTGGGCGCCATCTTACATATTAAAACAGTAATTATTATGCCTGAAAGCATGAGTAAAGAACGTCGTGAGCTTATTAAGGCCTATGGTGCGCAGCTCATCTTAACACCGAAAGAAACGGGTATGAGAGGTGCTCTTGAACGCGCTAATGAAATTTTAGACAAATATCCAAATGCTTTTACATTGGGACAATTCGTAAACCCTGCAAATCCAGATATGCATTATCGTACAACTGGTGCCGAAATCGTAGAACAAGTGCCAAATGTAGATGTTTTCATAGCTGGTATCGGTACTGGCGGCACTTTTACGGGCGTTGCAAAACGGTTGAAAGAACATAATCCTAACTTGAAAGCCATCGCCGTAGAGCCAACAGGCTCTCCAGCCATTACGGAAGGCAAGGGCGGCCCTCACAAAATTCAAGGCATTGGGGCAGGTTTTATTCCTGAAAACTTTGATCAAAGCTTGATGGACGGTGTACAAACTGTAAGCGATGAAGAGGCTTTCAGTGAAGTGCAAACCTTTATGCGTGAAAGCGGTGTTTCTATTGGTCTTTCTTCAGGGGCGGCTATCGTTGCGGCAAAGCGTATTGCTCGTGAAGAGCCAAAGGCGAATATCGTGGTGATTGCGCCGGATGGGGTAGAAAAATATTTATCCCTCTTGGACTTTGCCAATAATGAATATGTAAAGTAACGGATTTCGCATAGATAAAGCATCTTATGTATAGGAATACATACCACATATGTTGTATACTATATATTATATATGAGTAGAGTTATTTGAGATGGAGTCGCTATGATACAAGGTTTACGCGAATTATGGGGCAAAATTCAATATAATATTAAACGTGTAATGGATTCTGACCCTGCTGCAACGAATGTGTGGATGGTCATTTGGACATACCCGCATATTACAGCCTTGTTCTGGCATTTCTTTGCGCATCGCCTTTATAAGGCGGGCTGGCCAACCTTGGCCCGTCGCGTAGCGCTTCACTCCCGTCACGTAACCGGCATTGAGATCCATCCAGGTGCTACCATCGGTCGTGGTTTATTTATCGACCATGGCATGGGTGTCGTTATCGGTGAAACGGCAATTGTAGGGGATAATGTGACCTTGTTCCACCAAGTGACGTTAGGTGGCATGTCCTCTAAAAAGGTAAAACGCCATCCGACCATCGAAGACGAAGTGCTCATCGGTACAGGTACGAAAATCTTAGGTGATATTACTATTGGGGCACGCACTAAAATTGGTTGTAACCTCGTTATCAAACACGATATCCCTAAAGATATGGTTATCTTTGAAACAGATCCAGAAAATATGTATGTCCGTAAACCTCGTCGTACTAATAATGGCCAGGCAGAGGAAAAGAAAATTCCTGATGATTACATAGAATACTATATTTAATATAGTG
Organism: uncultured Veillonella sp.; assembly: GCA_900552715.1. Classification (GTDB taxonomy): domain Bacteria; phylum Bacillota; class Negativicutes; order Veillonellales; family Veillonellaceae; genus Veillonella. The sequence goes on along the minus strand of USAV01000015.1, from coordinate 9,994 downwards.
TAATAAAACCGCATATAATATAGAAAGATAGAACCTCTAACTATTAGTTGAACTAGTAGTTAGAGGTTTTTTTATAAAAATATTCAAAAAAATCGATTTAATGCATTGACAAGGAAAATCATTATCGATAAAATAAGTTATGTAATCAATACTGATTACAAATTAGATAAACGAATTGATGGCATAGAAGCCGACTGGGTTTATTCTGCTTTTTGAATAAACTGTATTTGAGAATTAAAAGAAAAAGGAGTATTACTATGAAAAACTTACAACAAGTAAACCAATATTTAGCAGATCTTTCCGTATGGAACGTAAAATTACATAACCTACATTTCAACGTAACAGGTCCACAATTCAAATCCATCCACGAATATTTGGAATCTATCTATGATGAAGCGTTTGAATACTTCGATGCAGTAGCAGAACACGTAAAAATGCAAGGTCAATTCCCATTGGTTAATTCCGCAGAATACGCTAAATTGACTAAAATTGAAGAATTGGGTCAAGAAGATATCCCTCAAGCGAAAGTAATTGAAATTCTTCTTAAAGACTTCAAATACATGAATGATCAAGCTGTATCAATCCGTGCAGCTGCTGATGAAGAAGGTGACTTCTTGCTCGTAAGCATGATGGAAGATCACGTTGCATACTATGTAAAACAAATCTGGTTCATCGAATCTATGTTGAAATAATACGATTGACAATGCCTTATTGGGTATGATATGATTACCCAGTAAAGCATGGAGGATTACTCAAGAGGCTGAAGAGGACGGTTTGCTAAATCGTTAGGGCGGGTTACCGTCGCTAGGGTTCGAATCCCTAATCCTCCGCCATGCTGAGACCTCACATCACGCGATGTGAGGTCTTTTTGTTTATTGTGGTATTTACTGGGGATGGACCTAAAGGTGTAAGGGCTCAAGTGAGCCTGAGGTCTTGTAAATATTGATTTATACAGGTGTGTAAGGTTATAGAGTTGACGTATGATAAGGGGTTTCATATAATAGATTGTATCAAATGTAATTTTAAGGAGACTCTTATGAATACAAAATATACACGTCACATACATTTACTTCGTCGCGCTATTGGCATCGGTGCATTATGTCTCGTTGCCTCTGTTGGTTTCGCGCATGCTGAAAGCATTTCTATTCCAAGCGCACGTCCCATGGTAGATGGTGTGAGTGCTGATGTAGAAACTGTTAGTAGCGCTAGCAAAGCACAACATCACGTGAGTGCAGGTGTGATTACGCCAAATGATTGGACGTATACAGCATTACAAACACTAGTTAAGCATGGTGCAATTACAGATACACATGGTTTTGTCTTTGATGGCAATACAAGCTATACAAAGGATGAACTTATGCCGCTTATCGACGAAGTCGTAACAAAACGGGAGCAAATGAACGAAAATGATCGCCAATATGCATTGCGTATTTACCAAGAAAATATGCGTGATGTAATGGATTATCGTATTGCTCGCGATAAGAAGGTTACTCAAGAGCGCCGTCAAAAATTAGACGAAAAGCGTGCTGAAAAGGCTAAGAAATCTGGTAAAACATACCAAGTATCTAAAACTCAACAAGAGGCGTTAGATCAAGCCAATGATGAAGTGGCAAAACCAGAAGAGCGCGCTTTAACGGATGAACAAATCAAAGAAAAGATGAAGAAATTCAAAATTGATGACTCTCGCGTTAAAGTAAATAATAATGTACGTATTCGTTACACTGGCGGTAAGGATACAAAATCTAAAACCGATGCTCGTATGCAAACGGAGATGACTTTCACTCTATAACCCTATTTAAGGAGTTATAATGATTGATTTTTTAAAGAAACAGCTATTTACTGTCCATCAAAACGGTAAGCAGCAGGTGAGCGAGGTCTTTAAATATATTGGGCCTGGCATCATCGTAACGGTAGGGTTTATCGACCCTGGCAACTGGGCGGCCAATCTCGCTGCCGGTGCTAGTTACGGGTATGAGCTATTGTGGGTAGTCACACTATCTACGATTATGCTTATTTTATTGCAACATAACGTGGCCCACTTAGGCATTGTACGAGGTCAATGTTTGTCCGAATGTGCCTATGAGTTTTTGCCTCGTTATGTATCGCGGTTCGTACTGAGTACGGCGGGCATTGCAGCGGCGGCGACTGCACTTGCTGAATTTATCGGCGCTGCTATCGCCTTAAAAATGCTCTTTGGCATTCCTCTTTTGATAGGCAGTGTGTTGACGGCTGTAATCTGTACGATTATGCTCGTAACAAACTCCTATCGGAAGTTAGAGCGTATCATTGCCGGCTTTGTATCCCTTATTGCGTTGGCCTACCTCGTAGAGGTGAATATGGTCAATGTAGATTGGGCTGCGGCTGGTATTGGTTGGGTGGATCCGAAGATTCCAAATGAGTCTATGCTCGTTATTTTGAGTATCTTAGGGGCTGTTATTATGCCTCACAATTTGTTCTTGCATTCAGAAATTATCCAAAGTCGCCAGTTCAACACGCAAGATCCTTCTGTAATGAAGCGCCAATTGCGTTATGAATTTCTAGATACCCTATTGTCTATGGGGATTGGCTGGATGATTAACTCCGCCATGATTCTATTGGCGGCGGCAGTGTTCTTTGCTCATGGCATTGAAGTAACAGAGCTTGAACAAGCTGAGGAGTTGTTACGACCTCTCATTGGACCTGCAGCAGGTACAATCTTTGCCATCGCATTGCTCTTTGCAGGCTTTGCGTCATCTGCTACGGCAGGCATGGCTGGGGCTAGTATCTTTGCCGGCATGTTTGGTGAGTCTTACGATATGAAAGACTTCCATACAAGATTGGGCTTGGCGTTAACCTATATTCCAGCATTGCTATTGATTGTATTCGTTACCGATTCATTCCAAGCATTGTTGATTTCCCAAATGTTCTTGAGCTTGCAATTGCCGATAACTATTTTCTTGCAGCTATATATGACAAGTAGCCGCAAGGTGATGGGGCAATATGCGAATCACAAATATACGAATGTACTGTTATGGGGCATTGGCATTGTGGTAACTGTTATGAACATCTACCTACTCTATGTAGGCGCATAATATATAAGCTTATAGTAGGTGCATAACACACAATCTCATATTTGCATGAAGCTAGTATACTAGTAGTAAGGCTTAGAAAACAATCGAATCGTTAGCTCATAGTGTAAAGCTAATAATGATAGAGAAAAAGACCGCGGTGGCGGTCTTTTTTTCATATTCGGTCATGTATATTGATTATGTAAAAAGCGTATCCAAGAATACCCATGTGGGCTATAAAATATGTTACAATTAAAGATAGCATAAATCTGTAGGGAGAATTCCCTCACCAGTGTAATAGATAGAAATTAGGAGGACCTAATGGCAGAGGAAGTAAAAGTACAAGATGCAATGCAATCTGATTTTAGTGTTGTAGTAGACGACATTGCAGAGGAATTATTAACGCGCCTAAATATGGATGAGGATGGCTCTGTTATCGACATGTTCCAAACAGGTTCTTTTGATCCTTGGCAATTATTCGTGTTCTTTGGCGCTTTAGAAAAAGCTCTCGTTGATTTTAGAACTGATAAACGCAAGAAAACAGTTATTGTTCACGCCCAACCTGAAGCTCTTATCGGCATTGGCCGCGTAGTGACACCTGTATCCACTATGCTCGAACACGTTCTAATGTCTCGCTTGAACGACATGAGCGAAGGTCGTTTGGAAACAGGTATGCTTACAGTATCTGCTGGAAGCATCGACTACGAAGGTGTAAATTTAAAAGGCCGTCACGTTGTGATCGTATGCGATCTTGTAGATGAAGATTCTGATTACCTTAAAGAATGCATTAATTTATGTAAAGAAATGAAAGCTAGTCATGTAGTGGCTGTGCCTCTTATGTTGTGGAATCCTGAGTTGATCGACAATTTGACAGAGGAAACTATCAAGGCGGAATTATCTCATGAAAATCGTCCTCTCTCCTAGTAAGACAAAAACGATTACTACTGTTGGCAATGATGGGGCAGTACATAGTGCGGTTCAGGACGGTCAATTTCAACCGCACATTACGCAAGACATTGTAAAACATGTGCAGTCCCTAGATGTGGCGGCCCTTGGTAAAGCTTTGAAACTCAAGGATGATAAGGCGCAGGCGCTCTTTGATTTCTATCAAGCTTTTGAGTCCCATCCTGTTGGGCATGCTTGTGAAAGCTACGATGGCATTGCTTTCAAATATTTGAACTGGTCGAATTTGACTGAAGAGGCCAAGGCCTTTGGTGAAAGCCATCTTGTTGTGATGTCTGCGTTGTACGGTGTTGTAGAGCCTATGATGGGCGTTAGAGACTATCGACTCGATATGGTGGATAAGGTAGGCATTAACTTATATGACACGTGGCGTGAAGCGGTAGATGCCTACTTTCACAAGGAAGATTGGATTCTCAATCTAGCGTCTAAAGAATATGCTAAAATGGTAAACCATCCAAAGGTAGTGACCGTTGAATTTTGGGAATTACGAGGCGATACATTTAAACAGATGAGTACGTCCTCCAAAATGAGTCGTGGCATGATGGCGCATGCATGTTTGATGGAGCAAGTGAAACATGTACGAGATTTGCCGCGTGAAATTAATGGATTTATCTGTGTTACAGATATTGAATCCATTACCATACCAAGCGAATCGATGACGGTTCGTTATGAAAGGAAGTGATTGTTTGCAAGTGCAAGATATTCTTGCTAAAGATCTCGTTGGCGATGAATGGCTAACCGAGGAAGAATTGCGATTTCTCATGTCTGTAACTGATGAAGAACAGTTGCAGTTAATATATAAAAAGGCTTATGAAGTGAAGGCGAAATATGTACAGCCTGTAGCGTATTATCGTGGCCTTATCGAGTTCTCGAACCGATGCATTAAAAACTGTAATTACTGCGGTATCCGTCGTGAAAATGATAAGACGGAACGCTTTGATATGAATCGAGAAGATATTATCAAGATGGCACAGTGGGCCTATGACCATGAATATGGTTCTATTACACTCCAATCTGGTGAACGCAGTGATGATATATTTGTCGATTATGTGGTAGATCTCATTCGCGATATTAAAGCCATCGGCGATGGTTCCCTCGGCATTACGATGTGCGTAGGAGAGCAAAGCGAAGAGGCGTACCGCCGTATGCGTGAAGCTGGTGCTAGTCGTTACTTATTGCGCATTGAAACAACAAATAAAGAACTGTACCATAAAATTCATCCTCAAGATGAATTGCACTCCTTTGAAACGCGCGTTGAATGCTTACGTCGTTTGCGCCGTGTAGGCTTTCAAGTAGGTACAGGTGTTATGATTGGTTTGCCTGGTCAAACTGAAGAAGACCTAGTAAATGATATCTTGTTCTATCGTGATATGGATATCGACATGATCGGCATGGGACCATATGTGGTACATCACGATACGCCGCTAGGTCAAGAAGCATTAGCTATGGGCATCGATGATGAAGTTGGTAAATTGCGCCGCATTCAATTGGGCCTAAAGATGATTGCATTGACCCGTTTATTCTTGAAAGACGTAAATATTGCGGCCACAACAGCGTTACAAGCGCTAGATAAACTTGGCCGTGAAAAAGGCCTTGCTGCAGGTGCCAATATTTTGATGCCTATTATTACAATCCCTGAACATCGGGCAAAGTATTTGCTATATGATAACAAACCTTGTGTAGATGATAATGCAGACAAATGTAAAGACTGCTTAACGCGCCGCGTTATGTCTATCGGTGACACCGTTGGGTGGAAGCAAAATGGTGACTCCAAACATTACGGCAAGCGTACGGGAGAGTTTTAGTTTATATATGAGGTTGTATTATGAAGACAAAATGGTATTCTGATTTTTGGCGGTTATTTGCTAGTCCTTTTAAAGGCGGTATTGATCAAGTTGTACAATCGGGGACATTGCAAAAAGGATTCTGGGGCACTGTATTTCTGTGGGCTATTCCATATATTATATTAGCTTTATTTGGGACTATGCTAATTCCATTTCTCCCTCATAATGAATTTACTGGTTTAACCTATTTACTAGGTATCGGTGCCAGTTTTATATTCATCTTTGCATGGCTTATTAGTATCGGCTGGTCCTTTGTGATGGTGGCCATCGGTTCCTATGTATATAACTGGGTTATCACTAAGATGGGTGGTACCGACAACGTACAAGCGATTATGAAAGTTAGTTGGTATTTACAAGGGTATGGCGTACTATTATTTAGTATTGGTTATACGATAGTCTTGGTTTTAATGGGCATGTTAGGTTTAGCATCCGATAGTAGTGCCCTTGCTGGTGTCATCTATGTTGTAGGAACAATAGCATTATTTGTTATATCCATTTGGGTATCCTTAGAACTTATGGCAAGACAAGTCATGCTTACTAAAATGAAAGTATTCATTGCTTGCATCTTAACGTCCATAATCTTCGCTATAATTTGGGCACTTTTCATGGCACTTCTTGGAGGCTGTGCCTCTTTAGTGGGTAGATAATACTGATTTATAAATTAATATTAATAAAGAGTCCTCTTTTTTTGATAAATTTTTTCGGAAAAAGAGGACTTTTCTATTTGGGTGTCGAAATGTAATAGCAAAAGCCGTAATTTGCCATTAAGGAGGCGATTCCGATGAAAGAGTACAGTAGTGATAAAATTAGAAATGTTGCTGTTGTTTCCCACGATGGTGCGGGTAAAACAGCTCTTGTCGAATCTTTGTTGTTAACCTCTGGTGCGGTTGATTTCGTAGGTAAAGGCCAAGACAATAAACATATTATGGACTTTGAACCTGAAGAAATTAAACGTAACGTAACAATCCAATTGGGCATGGCTCCATGTGAATGGCATGACCATAAGGTTAACTTCGTAGATACTCCAGGCTATAATGAATTCCATGGTGAAGTTCGTGCCGCTTTGCGTGCGTGCGATGGTATGTTGATGGTACTATCCGCCACATCTGGTGTAGAAACTGACACAGTTCGCGCATGGGATTATGCAGTTGAATTACAAATGCCACGCATGGCATTTATCAATAAAATGGATGTGGATGGTGCCGATTTCTTCGGTACTATTGAAAGAATGCGGGAATTATTTGGCAAAGGCATTATGCCATTGCAGATTCCTATCGGTGAAGGCGCCAACTTTGAAGGCGTCGTAGACGTAGCAAAAATGACTGCGTTTACTTACAAGGACGGCCAACCAACAGAGATTGCTGTACCAGCTCACCTTATCGAAAAGGCTCAAGAAATTCGGGAAATGACCGTAGAAGCCGCGGCTGAAGGTAGCGATGAATTGTTGGAAAAATATTTAGAAGGCGAAGAATTATCCTTAGAGGAAATTCGCCAAGGCTTGCGTGAAGGGATGATTAGTGGCCGTGTGTGCCCAATCATGTGTGGCAGTGCCACATCTCGTATTGGCCTAGATCAAGTATTGGATCGTATGATCCGTTACATGCCGGATGCAACTAAAAAAGTGATGACCGCAACTGATGCGGAAACCGGCGAACAATGTGTAGTACATGTAGATAAACCTTTAACTGCATTCGTATTTAAAACATTGTTAGACCCATTCGCAGGCAAACAAAGCTTTGTACGTATCTTCTCTGGTGAACTAAAAGAAGGCGATCGCCTTTATGATGTAAACCAAGGTGTAGAAGAAAAATGGGGCAAGATGGTTACCCTTATCGGGAAGCAACAAATCCCTGTATCTGCCGCTAAAGCTGGCGATATCGTAGTGATACCGAAATTAGCAAATGCTAAGACTGGCGATACATTAACTGCTCCTGACTTTAAAGTGACATACGACGCTATCCGTTTCCCTCAACCTCTATACACAGTAGCATTAGAACCTGTGAAAAAAGGTGAGGAGGAAAAATTAGCTGGTGCTGTTCTAAAAGTAGCAGAAGAAGATCCTACTTGCGTAGTAGTGAAAAATGCTGAGGCCCGTCAACTACAAATCGATTGTATGGGCGAGGTTCATCTCGAGCATATCCTCAACAAAATGGATCGTAAATATGGCGTACAAGCTAAACTTGTGACTCCATATATTCCATACCGCGAAACAATTAAAGGCTCCGCTGAAACCGAGTCTAAATATAAGAAACAAAGTGGCGGTCATGGTCAATATGGTCACGTTAAGATTCAAGTGGACCCATTATACGATGGAAGCGAATTTGCATTCGTAGACAAAATCTTTGGTGGTGCTGTACCTAAACAATACATACCAGCAGTGGAAAAGGGTGCCAAAGAAACCCTAGATAAAGGCTTAATTGCGGGATATCCTATGATTGGCGTGCAAGTGACACTCTTGGATGGATCTTACCATAGCGTAGACTCCTCAGAGTTAGCATTTAAAGTAGCTACGTCACAAGCTATCAAGGATGTAATTCCTAAGGCGAAACCAGTCCTATTAGAACCAATTTATGAAGTCAACGTGTTTGCACCAGATGCTTTCATGGGCGACATCATGGGTGATTTGAATAGCCGTCGAGGTCGTGTATTAGGCATGGAACAAAGTGAAAGAACAGGTATTTCTGTTGTTAAAGCACAAGTACCATTGGCTGAAATGGCCGACTATGTAACTGCATTGCGCTCTATCACTCAAGGACAAGGCGTATTTAACCGTCAGTTCTATACTTATGAAGAGGTTCCACATAAGCAAGCGGAAGAAATTATCGCGGCTCGTAAGACTCAAGAATAAAGTTAAGAACATGTCCACGTACTGTATCAAATACAGTTAGAATCACTACAACTGAATAGATAATTGCATATCGTAACAACTTAATAGCATAACAATTGACGTAAGTCATAAATTTGAATAGTATTTTACACGAGCCCTCCATATATGTAGCGTATGGAGGGCTTTTACTATATTTGAAATAGATTAGGATAGAGCTTAATCGATACCGGAGAATATGGGGACCTAATCATTGGTATGTATAGATGCAGTGGAAATCATAGAATTGCTAGTCCTTTATGTATATATGTGCTAACATTAAGATAATATAATTGCTTATGTATCGTGTGTTATTTCCATATATCGGGAAAGGATCATATATGTTTTTCTCTAGCATTACTGCAGATTATACAAAAATGGGTTATCCTAAAGCCATCGTACGAGCTTTAGATTTCTTAAAAAATACAGATTTGAAAGCATTGCCAGGCGGTCGTCATGCCATTGAAGGGGACATGATGTACGCCAATGTAGACGATGTAGAAACAAAATTGTTTGAAACTACAAAACCTGAGTCTCATCGCAACTATGTAGATATTCAATTTATGGTGAGTGGCGAAGAAAATATGGGCTTTTTCGTAGATAAAGGTCTCGTTAAACCTGTTGAATCCTATCCAGAACGAGATTGCTATTTCTATCCAAACGAAGCCGTTGATGAAGGGCACATCCACTGTCCGGAAGGGTATTATACGGTATTCTTCCCATCTGATATCCATAGACCACTGTTAGCGGTTAATGATAAGCCTATTAAAATCCGTAAGGTTGTTGTAAAAGTACACGTGGATCTCTTAGGCGAGTAATCCTATGAAGCGATACGAAGTTATAGGTGTTCTACTAACCCTATTAGGCGCTGTTTTATGGGGCGTATCAGGTGCTTCAGTACAGTTCCTAAGCAACTTTAGGGATATGAACTTAGAATGGCTAGTTACCATGCGCTTAATTACAGCGGGATTATTAACTGTTGTCTATGCGTGGTTTAAGTATGGCAATGCTATCTTTGATGTCTTTCGCAGTTTGAAAGATACAATTGGCCTTATCGTGTTTGGCGTATTTGGGATGGCCTTATGCCAATATACATACTTTAAATCCATTGCCTTAGCTGGGGCCGGCATTGCGACGGTACTTCAATACTTGGCGCCGTCTATGATTATTATTTACATGCTAGCCCGTTATGGTAAACGTCCCTCTAAAGGGGAGATTATTTCCGTTATATTGGCCTTGGTAGGTACGATTTGTTTGATGGGGAATGATAGCTTTTC
>USAV01000014.1 GCA_900552715.1 uncultured Veillonella sp. | reverse complement strand
GCGCCTTTAGACGCTGGCCTAGTACTACGGGCTTATAGCCCGTGAGCAAACCACCCGTTTTACGGGTGGTTCTGATTGTAGATGATGTATTAGGATGGATTTATGTCAAAATAATGGATAAATTATATGAATTTTAGAAAAATTTTTATCTCTATAAAATCAGTTGGTATCTATATTTATAAGTATTGTGATGTGTCAATTTATGCTTTGTAAAATATATTTTTAACAAGGTACCTTGCAATACGAGGTACCTTGTGTTATTATGTATTTGTCAGTACATGATAGTGACCGTAAGAGAGCTTTCACATTGGCAGGCAAGCACAGCCTAAAGGGAGGAACTATGCAAGTTCAATTAAAAAAAGGTGTTATGGATATGCTAGTGCTAGCATTACTAACACAAACTGATCGCTACGGATATGAAATCGTAAGCACCATTTCGGAGTATATTGAAATTTCGGAAGGAACTATATATCCATTATTTAATAGATTGAAAAAAGAAAAGTATGTTGAAACATATTTGAAGGAGTCCTCTACAGGACCATCTCGGAAATATTACCACATCACGGCTGATGGGCGTGCAGCATACAATAAGATGCGTCAAGAGTGGGATGAATTCTCTGGTGTCATCAATATCCTGTTGAAAGGAGTCGACTATAATGAACAAAAATAGCTTTTTGGAGGCATTGCGCAATATATTTAAAAAGGCGCGCGTTGCTGATGTAGAGAGTATTATAGAGGTTTATGAAGAGCATTTTGCAGTAGGTTATGAAAAAGGTCTTACCGATAGCGAAATAATTAAATCTTTGGGGACTCCAGAGGAAATTTATGCGTCTTATGTAGATGCAGGTATTATTACCGATACATTAGGCCAAGATGGTGGTGAAAGTAAATCTGTTAATATGCAAGAAATCTATGCAAGATTTGACGACTATAAAGAACGTCTTTTACCACAGTTGCCTGGTATGGCTAAAAAAGCATCCAAAACATTACTATCTATCGGTAGTGCATTGTCATATATTGTAGGAGTTTTAATATTTATCATTACACCTGCCATCTTATATTTACTCGGAAGCTCATGGCAACCGTTTGAGAATGTAACGGCCTTTCCTGCATTATCATTGGTAACTTTAGTTGCACTTGGTGGTGTAGGTCTCTTTGGAGGCCTTACATGTATCTTTATTGGTATTGAACTTCGTGGTGTACGCGAACGTTATTTCAGCAATGTAGATTAAGGAGGACCTATGAGACGAATTATAATTGCTGCCATTCTAACTGTAATCAGTGCTGTAGGGGTAGGTACATCGTTTGCGGTAAATGATTTACCAAATTTTGGTGAATGGATGAAAACCAATGAACAACAGTTTAGAAAACCACATAGACATGATGGTTCTAATATGCATATGGACCAACATATGATGGATGGAAATAATCAAATGATGCCTCAAGATGGTATGGGGCCAAATAATGGTCAACATATGTACCAAAATTGTCAAAACCAAATGATGACTCAAGATGGTATGGGACGAAATAATGGTCAGCATATGTATCAAAATGGTCAAATGCCTCCGCAAGGTCAAATGCCAATGCAAGGCCAACCACCTCAACAAACTAATGGTAATGCACAACAACAACAAACTGGTCAAGGTGCACCACAAACTACACAAAACTAAAGATACTTTACGAATCCATTTCTCTCATACAATTATAGAGAGCGTGGTCATGAAAGTGCATTCATGGCCACCGTAGAGCCACACACTCTATGTGATACATTCGTATCAGAATCTCTCTCTTACACACAATAACTACACACAAACAAAAAGAGCTCCTCAGTGAAGGAGCTCTTTTTGTATCTGTTTATAAATGTTGGTTGTATTTGATAGACTAAGGATATTTTTATTGACTTAGATATGTAAAAGAAAAGACCTATGCATAGGCATAGGTCTTTAGTAATTTATTTGATGTGTTTAGAACCACGTTCTGTCATAGCTACGCCATCTTTGCAAAGAGGGCATTCTTCAGGTTGATATGTAGGAACTTCAAGGTTAAGTAAGGCTTGTACTTTTTCGTGAGGTACGCCGAATTCTGCTTTACCGCCAGAACGGTTAACAAGTAGGCCTACACCTACGATTTCACCACCGGATTGGTTTACAACATTTACTACTTCTTGTACAGAACCACCAGTAGTTACGATGTCTTCAACGATAAGTACGCGTGTACCTGGTTCAATTTTGAAGCCGCGGCGCAATGTCATAACACCTTTTTCACGTTCTGTGAAGATAGCGCGTGTGCCAAGGGCTTTACCTACTTCGTGAGCTAGTAAGATACCACCAGTCATAGGTCCGATAACGAGTTCTACATTTTGATCGCGGAAGCGTTCAGCTAATTCTTTACAAAGAGTTTCAGTGTATTTTGGATGTTGCAATACATTGAATTTTTCAACGTACATTGGGCTGTGGAGTCCAGATGTCAAAAGGAAGTGACCTTCTAAAATAGCGTGAGTGTCGATAAGTAATTGTTTTACTTCTTGTTCTGTCATCATTTGGATACATTCTCCATTTCTTCAATAATTAAACGAACTGCTTCACGAGGATTTTCAGCTTGTGTAATAGGGCGGCCAATAACGAGGCGAGACGCGCCATCTTGTAATGCACTAGCAGGTGTAGCAATACGTTTTTGGTCGTCTGTTGCCGCAAAGGATGGGCGGATACCAGGTGTTACAATGAGGAAATCATCACCACATGCTTCGCGAATTATTTTAGCTTCTAATGCGGAACATACAACTCCATCCATGCCACATTCTTTAGCGAGCTTCGCTAGACGAATAACTTGGTCGGAAATCGGTAATTGACCACCAGTTGCAGTCCAAGCTTCATCATCAAAACTAGTTAATACAGTGATTGCCAATAATTTTGTACGTTCAACACCCAATTGTTCAGCCGTTTCACGAGCCGCTTTTACAGCGGCTTTCATCATAACTGGACCGCCTTGACCATGCATAGTGATCAAGTTAGCACCTAAACGTGTTAGGGAAGATACGCCATGTGCTACTGTATTAGGAATATCATGCAATTTCAAATCAAGAAATACTTGTTTGTTTTGCTCTTGTAAATAGCGAACTGTTTGCTCTCCTTCGGCGTAGAATAGCTCCATGCCGACCTTGTAAAAGCTAACCGCATCACCAAGGGCTGTTACGGTTTCTTTCATCGCATCCATAGTGGATACATCAAGGGCAACGATTAATCTGTCATCTGCCATCTTGCAACCTCCATACTACATATATATCTAAATAATTTTCACATACAGAGGGCCTATCTGTCAATTAAATTTGATGTGAAAGAGGTGACTAATAGTCACCGTTGAATAGTAGATTATAGAGTGTTTCATGCTATAATAAATGGAGAAAATGAATACAATTCTTATATATAAATAAAAAAACATATAGATTTGAAAGGAGTCCTATGTTAGATTTTGTTGCATTAGACTTTGAAACAGCTAATAAATTTAAAAATAGTGCGTGCTCCTTGGCGGTTATTACCGTAAAGGATGGACAGATTACCAAAAAGGCGTACAGCCTTATAAAACCACCGTTCATGAGTTTTGATGATGAATGTATTGAAATTCATGGCATTCAACCAAAGGATGTTATCCATGAGAAAACCTTTGATCAATTGTGGAATGCTATCTACGAAAATCATTTAAAAGGCAATATCATGGTAGCTCACAACGCAAAATTCGATATGAATGTATTGCGTGCTACACTGGATTACTATAAAATTCCTTGGCCAGAGCTAGATTATGCATGTACTGTAAAACTTTCACGTGCGGTATGGCCAGATTTAGTAAACCATAAGCTAAATACAATGGCTGCATACATCGGGGTTGAGTTTAAACATCACTACGCATTGGATGATGCAGAAACATGTGCTAAGGTTGTATTAGAGGCGGCTAAGGCTAAGGGCGTTAATAGCTTGCCAGATTTGTTGAAGGCTACAGGTGTACCACTAGAACCATTTATTGATGACAAAAATCGCGCTGCTCAAGAGGCTTTACATAAGGAACCTGAGCCAGAGCAAATGTCGTTCTTTTAGTAAGGAGAGACACTATGTTAGGTAAAGAATTATTATCTTATGTGGATCACACACTATTGCGTCCTACAGCTACATGGGATGATATTAAAGAAATTTGTGACGCCGGCGTAGCCTATAAAACAGCATCTGTTTGCATTCCCCCAGATTTTGTGGCTTCAGCGCATGAAGCGTATCCAGATCTTAATGTTTGCACTGTTATTGGGTTCCCTTTAGGCTATGAAACGACTGAAGTAAAGGTAGCTGAAACAAAACAAGCCCTTTCGGAAGGGGCCTCTGAAATTGATATGGTTATTAACCTAGGTAATGTAAAACAAGGGGACTTTGATGCGGTTACTGCTGAAATTAAAGCACTTAAAGCAGCCTGTGGAGATAAAATCTTAAAGGTTATTATTGAAACTTGTTACCTTACTGATTCTGAAAAGATAGCACTTTGTAAGTGCATTACGGATGGTGGTGCCGACTATATCAAAACATCTACAGGTTTTGGTAGCAGTGGTGCTAGCCTTGAAGATATACAACTCTTTAAGAAACACATCGGCCCTAATGTAAAAATTAAGGCTGCCGGTGGTATTCGTTCTATCTCTGATATGAAAGCTTATATTGCAGAAGGTTGTAGCCGTATTGGCGCCAGTGCAGCAGTAGAACTACTTAAAGATCATTTAGACGAAGAAGTGTAATAGAAAACCACCTAGGCAGTGCTTAGGTGGTTTCTTAGAATGGCGGTATAACCATGCGCATGTATGATATTATTCTAAAAAAACGGTCTAACTTACCCTTAACAGATGAGGAAATTCGCTTTGTCATCTCTGGCTATGTGAATGGCGAAATTCCCGACTATCAAGTGAGTGCTTTATTGATGACCATTGTATTTAATGGGATGAATGCTCGTGAACTAGGGACATTGACATTAGCGATGGCACAATCGGGGCATATGGTAGATTTATCCGATATCGATGGGATAACAGTAGATAAACATAGCACTGGTGGTGTAGGGGATAAGACAACACTTATCATAGGACCTCTCGTAGCTGCTTGTGGTGGAAAGGTAGCGAAAATGTCGGGCCGTGGTCTTGGTCATACGGGCGGCACCATCGACAAGATGGAATCCATACCAAACCTAAAGGTATCCTTGGACCAAGAAGCCTTCATTAATCAAGTTAATACAATTGGCCTAGCTGTAATCGGTCAGTCTGAAGGTTTAGCGCCAGCAGACAAAAAACTCTATGCTTTGCGAGATGTAACGGGTACTGTAGATAGTATTCCATTGATTGCATCCTCTGTAATGAGTAAAAAATTAGCTTCTGGGGCACAAGCGATCTTGCTAGACGTAAAGGTTGGTAGTGGCGCCTTTATGAAAACCTTAGACGATGCTCGTGCATTGGCTAAAGCAATGGTAGATATTGGTAAGGAAAATGGCCGCTCTGTTAAGGCTGTTTTAACCGACATGGATAGACCGTTAGGTCATGCCATTGGTAATGCTTTGGAAATTCGCGAAGTCATTGATACGTTGAAAGGTCATGGCCCACAGGATTTAACACATGAATGTCTTATTATGGCTGCCCACATGCTCGTACTGAGTCATATATGCGACTATGAAACCGCTCTCAGTCGCGTGCAAGAGGCACTCGACTCTGGCGCCGCTCTAGATCGATTACGTATGATGATTGATGCTCAAGGTGGAGATAGCCGAGTTCTTGATGATGAAAGCTTATTAGCAATTGGAAAATTCACCTATGATGTTACAGCGCCTCAAGACGGGTATATTACGCATATGAACACCGAGCAATGTGGTATTGCATCTGTTATGCTTGGCGCAGGTCGTACAGTTAAGGATGGTCCTATTGATTACAGTGCAGGTATCGTAATGCATAAGAAAACAGGTGATACTGTTCGAGCTGGTGAAAGTATAGCTACTCTGTATGCTTCAGATGAAAGCTTGCTCGCCAATGCTAGTAAAACGTATTTAGAGGCAATTACCTTTGGACAAACTGCACCAGCTGTGGTGGATACGATTCTTGATATGGTGGAATGAGGAAATCCATATGATAGAAAAGGAAACACATATGACAGAACAAGAAATTCAAAATTTTATCGAGCGTGCCATAGTAGCTCGTAAGAAAAGCTATAGTCCCTATTCCCATTTTGGTGTAGGTGCAGCCCTTGTATGCGAGGATGGGAGTATTTATGAAGGCTGTAATATAGAAAATGCTTCCTATGGCTTAACGAACTGTGCAGAACGAACTGCTATATTTAAAGCTGTATCAGAAGGACATACAAAATTTAAGGCCCTTGCCGTAGTTGCTGATACGGAAGGACCTTGTGCACCTTGTGGCGCTTGTCGCCAGGTGATTTCTGAATTTGAAATACCACAGATTATTTTGGCTAATTTAAAAGGCAATTATAGAGTTGTTAGTCTTGATGAGTTATTACCATTTAGATTTGGCTCTGATAGTTTATAGTAAAAAAAGAGACCACATATGTGGTCTCTTTTACTTTATACCTTAGAATGCAGGAACAACTGCACCTTTGTATTTTTCTTCAATGAATTTTTTGATTTCAGCGCTATGAAGTGCTTCCATTAATTTTTTGATGCGAGGATCACTTTCATTACCTTTTAGTACAGTTACAATATTTACGTAAGGGGAATCTTTAGATTCGATGAACAATGCATCTTTACCAGGGTTAAGACCTGCATTTAATGCAAAGTTTGTGTTGATAGCTGCTAATGCAACATCGTCGATGGAACGAGGTACTTGAGCGGCTTCCAATTCAACGAATTGGTAACCATTAGGGTTGGAAGCGATATCTTGTACTGTAGATAAGATATTGCTGGAGTCTTTTAATGTAATAAGACCTGCTTTTTGTAATAACAATAATGCACGACCACCGTTTGTAGGGTCATTAGGAATAGCGATTTTAGCACCTTTAGGTAGATCTTTTAAATCTTTGATTTGACGGGAGTATAAACCCATTGGCTCAAGATGAACACCACCAGCAGATACTAGAGGAAGGTTGTGAGCTTTTGCAAATTCATCCATGTAAGGTACATGTTGGAAGAAGTTTGCATCGATTTCTTTATCACCCAAAGCAAGGTTTGGTGTGTTGTAATCAGTGAATTCTGTAATTTGTAAATCAATACCATCTTTTGCCAAGATAGGTTTAACTTGTTCCAAGATTTCTGCGTGAGGTACTGCTGTAGCACCGATTTTTAATACTTGCTTGCCATTGCTAGCAGCTTGCTTGCTGTTGTCGTTACCGCAACCCGCGATCAATAAAGCACCGCCAAGGATTACAGTAGCCGCTAATGCTAAAAATTTTCTCATTAGACACACTCCTTTTACAATTAGTTCATATAAAATATTACATTAATAGTACTAAATTATTTCCTATCTATCAAGAAGGAATTATTACGAGTTCTCCATAGCTTAAAGTTATAGCAAAAAGAGATTTTCAAACTAACATCTATAAAACGTTGTTAAAGTTTGAAAATCTCTCTTTGTTTTATGTAATTGTATGTAGTGTATGTACGTACGTATTGGTAAATACTTATTTGCCAATAATTAAACCTATGGACCACATGATTTGGTAAATCATAGCTGCTCCCGCAGTGGTGCCCATCGCTTTGTCCAGAAGGAATTCATCTGTTTTAGTACTTAAGGTGTGTAGCGTTTTGAAAGCTAGTGGTGCTGCGAAGAAGGCTAATAGGGAGAACCATGTCATGTGACCTACGATGATCCATGCAAGTATCCAAATAAAGTTAAAAAGGTACATAATGCTCATCAAACTGAGAGCGCGTTCACGACCCAAAACGATTGGTAATGTACGACGACCGTGGCTTTCATCATTTCTAATATCACGAATGTTATTAGTGAGCATAATGGAGCCAACTAGTAATGTAGATGGAATAGCAGGTATCAATAATGCTGAGGATAAGTCACGTGTCCATGCATAGCCTGTAATGAGTACGATGGCAAAACCCATAGCGATGCCAGAGGAAATTTCCCCAAATGGTGTACGGGAAATTGGTTTTGGACCACCAGAATAGAGGAAGCTAATTAGAATGCAAAGGAAACCTGCTGGAATATAGTACCAAGTGATGGTGGCCGATAGGTAAAGACCGATGATAATAGGTACCACCATGAGTACCTTAATCATGGTAACGATAAGCTCTGGCGTAATGGCACCACGCGTAATAGAACCAGCATTACCAACCTTTTGCCCCGCATCTAGACCAGATTTAAAGTCTTTGTATTCATTCCATAAATTAGCTACAATTTGAGCTGTTACAACGGCTAAAAATATTAAAACCGTATGGAAAATGGCAAGACCTGTACCGTGAGTGGCACCAAATGCATAATAGCTAAAGGCTGCACCTAAAATGGTAGGCCCTAAAGCAGCTGCTAATGTACGAGGCCTAGTGAGTGGAATTATTTCTTGTATCATTATAAAAGCACACCAAGTGTGCACTCCTTTCTATTTCTCATACCCTATATTTACATATCTATTTAAGTATTGTATAGCAGAACTGACAGGTTGTAAATTAGACTATACAGTTATGCAGCTCCATATAGTATAATAATTAATATATGCAGTATAGATTATCTTTTTGAAATCTTTATGGATGCAGTATGGAATATGAATATAATTTGTATACGAATGTGTTGTTAAATCGTGAGGTGTCTTATGAGAGCTCTCAACAAAAAAATGATGACATTGGCTTGTGCCACATGCTTAACTGTTGGCATGGGCGCAGTGGCATGTGCGGATACAGTAGATTTAGGCTATGGTTTATATGGCAGTACGTCTCCTACGGTGAAGGCTGTAGAGGCCATGCGTGTTCCTACGGATGCAAAGCTGCGGAATAATGAGCAAAGTCAAATAATTTCAATGGCAAATAAAGCGGCTGTTGATGCTGTTAATGCTAGTATGAAATTGCAAGCACCGGTACAAGTTGAACCTATGAAGGGTGATGTGTTAGATGGATTTTCCGTCTATCAATTGCAAGGGACGGATAAACAAGGTCACCATGTAGGTCAGTTAGTCGTTGTAGACTATTCTAAAAATGCTATAGATCAAGTAATTGGTATGAATAAAACCATTTTAGAAAAGGTTCCAGACGCAAAAAAAGCTGCAATGGAAAGCTCTATCTCTAAATATGTAGATTCCTATTCTAAAGAGAAGGCTCAACAACAATTACAAGGCCTGAAGAGCAATACTATTGAAGGTGCTAAATTAGCTAAAGCTCTAAAAACGATAAATGATAAGTTGCCTTCTCAAATTATGGGTGCTTTTGATAAAATGCTTGCCACAGAAAAGAACTTATCTCCTAAAAGTAAAGAAGAGGTCCGTTCTTATGTAGACTTTATGGCAAAACAAGTGAGCCTAGATGCAACGCATGTGGCCTATAAGCCTGTCCAAACGCGTTATGGTACAGCTGTGACAGGCGATTTACGGGGTATCCTTAAATATGATGGTTTTAGAAATACCTATTCCTTAATTGGTTATGCTGTTCCTACAGATAAAGGCGTAGCTTTACAGCTTTTATTATCTGATGACTCTAGCTATGATTATTGGGCTAATGAGTTGAATCATATGTATCAAACACAATCTCTCAAGGGAGGTAAATAATATGAAATCTTTGAAAGTATTGGCTTGTGCAGCTTGCCTAGTGGGTACTATATCTGGCGTAGGTTTTGCTAAGGATGTACAAACAATTGCAGGGTCCATGGTAGTGCCTAACAATGTAACTGTTGTTTCTGCATCCAAAACAAATACACGTGATTTTGTAGAAAAACAATTAAATGCGGAACCTACAAAATCTTCGA
Source organism: uncultured Veillonella sp. (assembly GCA_900552715.1). Lineage (GTDB taxonomy): Bacteria > Bacillota > Negativicutes > Veillonellales > Veillonellaceae > Veillonella. Next base: position 18,051 of record USAV01000014.1, on the reverse strand, counting down.
TGGCGAATATGATGGTAAAGGAATTTTTCCAAAACTTTGGCACTAATTTTGATGTATACCAATTACAAGGGGCCGATAAAACAGGTCAAAAGGATGCATTCGTAGTAGCGGTAGATGTTAAACAAATAGCACAGCAAGTAGCTAAAGATAAGACAAATGATCCTATGTTTATGGCGGCTATGGCGGCTCTAGATAAAGGTCAAATTGATCCTGTTACAGAGCAACTTATGCTAGGTGCCGTTAATAAACAAATTCCCACAACTACAACTGTAGTCCCTTTAAATGATCCAAAACGTTATGCTAATCTTAAGACTCGGTCAGGTGAACTACTTATAAAACCTAGAACGCTTACTGTAGAAAATGCAGAACAAGTGCATCCTGTGGCAGGCACTAAATATCAAACCTATGCAGCAAGCTCTCGCTTATTATATGCGGATGGAGATGGTCAAACTCCGCTCTATGCAAATGCTGCATTTGTGTTAAAGCCAGGCAAACCGGTACTATACATAGGTGTAACTACTGATGTACAACGAGATTATTTCAAAACGATATTTGACAATGCCTTCAAATCTATTAAATAATTTGTTATAGATATACTTTCACAGAGTATGTCATATACAAGGTAATTACTAATGTGAGTATGGTGGCATTAGGATAATCTATATTTTTTTTATTATATTTAAAAGGAGAATTATCATGAAAACAATTTTCACAGACAAAGCACCAGCAGCAGTAGGTCCTTACTCTCAAGCTAAAGTAGTAAACGGTTTATTATTTGCTTCTGGTCAAATTCCACTCGATCCTGCAACTGGTTCCATTGTTGCAGGTGGTATCGTAGAGCAAACTGAACAAGTATGCAAAAACATTGATGCTGTATTGGCTGAAGCAGGTTCTGACTTCTCCGAAGTTATTAAAACAACTTGTTTCTTGGCTGATATCGCTGATTTCAAAGCATTCAACGAAGTTTATGCTAAATATTTCACTTCTAAACCAGCTCGCTCTTGCATAGCAGTAAAAGATCTTCCATTGGGTGCTTTGGTAGAAGTGGAAATTATTGCGGAAGTATAAGATGGATTATATTTCCTTGTTACAATCAGAGATGCGTCCTGCCTTCGGGTGCACTGAGCCAATTGCATTGGCTTATGCGGCTGCGAAGGCAGTCTCTGTTTTAGATGAGTTTCCTAATCGTATCCACGCACGATGCAGCGCGAATATTATAAAAAATGTAAAATCTGTAGTCATTCCTAACTCTGGTGGTCGAAAAGGCCTTCAAGCGGCTACTACCCTTGGTGCCATTGTAGGTCACCCTGAACGTGAACTAGAGGTATTAGAATCTGCTACAGATGAAGATCGTAAATGGCTTGGAACATTACTAGATGCTAACTTCTGTACAGTATCACTTGCTGAAGGTGTAGATAATCTTTATATCGAAATTACTGCAGAAACAGATGAACATACAGCGGTCGTTCGTATTGAAAATGACCATACAAATGTAACCTATGTAGCTGTAGATGGTGAGATTGTGTCTGAAACGATCAATAAAATCAAGAAAGCCGCAAAAACAGAATATGCTATGACCTTTGATAGCATTTATGAATTTGCAAAGTCTGCAGACATTTCTGGCATCATTCCTCAAATCAAGCAGCAAGTAGAATACAATACAGCTATTTCTCGAGAAGGTTTGTCTAATGATTATGGCTCCAATATTGGACAGCTCTTATTGTTGGATGAAGAAAATCCGTCTCTTGAAACAAAATGTAAAGCTCGTGCAGCGGCTGGATCCGATGCGCGTATGAGTGGGTGTCCATTGCCTGTAGTTATTTGTTCTGGCTCTGGTAACCAAGGGCTAACTGTATCTGTACCTATCATTACAACTGCTGAGGAACTTGGTAAAAGTGATGATGAATTGTACCGTGCTCTTGTTTTCGCTAACTTGTTGACGCTCTACGTTAAATCTGGCATTGGTAAATTGTCCGCCTACTGCGGCGTTGTATCTGCTGGTGTAGTCAGTGTAGCTGGTATTGCCTTCTTGAAAGGTGATAGCAAAGATATTATCGAAAATACTCTTGTGAATGGTCTTGCTAGCTTATCCGGTATCGTATGCGATGGCGCGAAACCATCCTGCGCAGGTAAAATTGCTATCTCCCTTGATGGCGCGTTCATGGGCTATAAACAAGCTCGCCTTAATAAGAACTACCAAAAAGGCGAGGGCCTTGTAGCATACTCCGTTGATGATACCATTCGCAGTATTGGTACTGTGGCTCAAGGTATGAAAGAAACAGACGTAGTAATCTTGAATGAAATGCTTAAACACTAATTTAGCTAAAAATAAAAGCCCCCGCAAGGGGGCTATTTTATTGTAATTTTTTAGGATCTTTAAGTAGTAATGATGCCCCAAGTCCCCCTATTAGGAATGGCACGAGTGTCATCATAGCGACAGGTAGGGAGTAGGTATCTGCTAGGTTACCCACAACAGGTGCGATAACACCACCGATGGTTTGGCTTACGCCGAGGGTGATGCCCGATGCAAAGCCAATGCTTTTAGCAAGATAGGTTTGGCCTAGTACGATAACTGGGCTATAACTGATGGCTTTAGCAGCACCAATGATGAGTAATAATAGATAGGCTATAGGTAGCATAATATATGGTGCAAAGTTTGGTACTTCTGTTAATAGGAACATAGCCGGTAGCCAAACTAACAGGGATAGTCTAATAATCTTAATAGGACCAAATTTATCACCTAATAGGCCGCCAATGTATGTCATGAAGATACCGATACTAAAGAATACGGTTAACGCAAAGCTGCCTTGTTCTGGGCTAGTACCGAGTTCACGAGTCCAGAAGATAGGAATGAATGCATTGATAACGCGGAAGTTTACCGACTGGCTCAAGATGATAATGAACAAGATACCAAAGTATTTCCAATAGTTTTTGAGTGGTTTTGCCGCTACAGCAGGATTTTCTGTGGCTACTGCTTGGTCGATGGTACGCGCATGAGCTACGATGCGAGGCATGAGGGCGAATAGAGCAGTAAAGATAATAATACCTGCCACTGTAAAAGCAGCTAGTCCATGTGGACCTACTGTATAGGCGATGGCCCCTGCAAAGAGTGGACCAAAGGCAAAGCCGGAACTGCCGCCGATGGCAAAGGTACCCATGGCCTTACCTTTTTTGCCACCACCGAGGCGGTTCATTATCTTAGCGCCTTCTGGATGGAAGATAGAGGAACCTACACCTGCTAAGGTAGCGCAAACAAGGAGGCTTTCATAAGAGGTAACAAAGCCCATCATACCTGTACTACAGGCGGATAATAAAACGCCAAAGGCAATGAGCCGTGGCTGATTGATCTTGTCTGAAATATAGCCTAATAATGGCTGTAATAATGACGATAATGCTGTATTAGCTAAGATGAGAAAACCTGCTTGCTCCAAACTCAGTCCATAGGTATAAATGAACAGCGGTAAGAGGGCAGGCAACACACTTTGACAGGAGTCATTAATCATATGACTCAATGTGATGAGATAAGGGTAATATTTTTTCATAGTCGTGTCCCCTTTGCAAAAAAAGCGCTAACCATGGTTAGCGCTTTATATAGTTTAGTTGGCAGAGGAGGAGGGATTTGAACCCCCGCGCCGGTTGCCCGACCTACCGCATTTCGAGTGCGGACCCTTCAGCCTCTTGGGTACTCCTCCGTGCTTTACGGCGCTCTTTAAAGAAGTCTTTCATAATTTGGCTGCATTCATCACCAAGCACACCAGATGCTAGTTCTGGTTCATGATTTAAACCAGGATGAGAGAGCACATTGAATAGCGATTCCACGGCGCCTCCTTTGTAATCACTTGCACCATATACAACACGGTCAATACGACTGTTGATGATGGCTCCAGCGCACATCGGACACGGCTCTATCGTAACATACAGGGTACAACCAGTCAACCGCCAGCGCTTGAGAACATCGCATGCTTCGCGGATTACGAGGACCTCTGCATGGGCCGTTGCATCATGATCGAGTTCACGACGATTATGATGGCGTGACACGATGGTATTATCTTTTACAAGAATGGCACCGATAGGGATTTCTCCAAGTTCATAAGCCTTACGAGCTTCTTCCATGGCAATGGCCATAAAATATTCGTCGCGAGAGCGTTCATCCATATTTTCAATGTCTACAGTAATGTCTTTTGTCATTGGCATACCTCTTCATGTATAATATCTTACATAAAGTCTATCACAGTGTACGCAGTTATGCGAATAGATTATATGGGGGAATTATGGATATTATATGGTATATGTTTGATATGATTGGCACCATTGCCTTTGCTGTATCCGGTGCACTCGTTGGGGTAGCTCGGAAGATGGATATATTTGGTATGACTGTCCTTGCATTGGCTACTGCTATTGGTGGTGGTATTGTACGGGACGTGTTGCTCGGCTATTTTCCGCCGAATTCATTGCGAAATGTAGTGTATGTTACCGTTGTTTTAGTGGTAACTGTTATCGTGTTCTTGATTTATAACAGCCGATATCGCAAGCATGCGATGGGGCCTCGTAGTCGAGCTAGTTATTTATTAGCCGATGCATTAGGCTTAGCATCATTTACCGTAACAGGTGCTTCTGCAGGTTTTAAACTCTATCCAGAGTTGCCTATCTTTATTGTGTTGCTCGGTACAATCACTGCTGTTGGTGGCGGTATTATCCGCGATATGTTGGCGCAACGCATCCCATCTGTTTTGAAAGAGGATGTATATGCCTTGCCTAGTATTATTGGCGGCATCGTTTATTATCTTATGGTTACATCTAGTTGGGACAGTATGGCCGTATATGGTGCTTTCACAGTGGTACTCGTTATCCGTTTGTTAGCCATCAAGTACAATTGGAGTCTGCCTAAGGTAGGGAAAACCAAGCCAGTTGCGAAATAATAGTCAAATGATATAATTATACTATTGAGCATATGAACATTTCATAAAAGTGTCAGAAAAAGAGAGTATTATAAAACAGTTAATTTCGCGAGTCGGGAGTACTCGCTACACAGAAGGAGATTTGATTTATGACGAATAAATGGTTGAAAGTAGCACTTATGGCTGCAGCTATCGCTACTGGTACATCTATTAATATTGATGCGGAAACCGTGTTGTATGTACCTCAAGATGATCGCCCTGTAAGCTTACAATATACTGTAGATACAGCTCGCGAAGCAGGTATGACTATATTGACACCACCTCAAAATTTGATTTCTGGTAAGAACTACCAAGGTCAAGCGGATCAAATCATGGCTTGGGTTGAACAAAATGCAGGCCGTGCTGATGTTATGGTATTGAGTACAGATACGCTTATTTATGGTGGTCTTGTAGACTCTCGTAAACATAATATTCCACTTTCTACATTGGAAAGCCGTTTAAAACGTATTGAATCCTTAAAAGCTCGCAACAAAAAAGTACGTATTTATGGTTTCGGTACTGTAATGCGTTCTCCACGTGCTAGTGGTGGCGGTACTGAACCAGCATACTATGCGGAATATGGTCCTACCATCTTCCAAATTGCCGCATTGCAAGATAAATTAGATTCTGGTTCCTTAACACAAGAGGAAACTCAAAAATTGATGAGTCTTCAAGCCTCTGTTCCTGTAGAATACCTACAAGACTGGTTTGATCGCCGTCAAAAAAATATGAAAATCAATAAAGAGTTAATCGATGAAACTCGCAGTGGCGTATTCGATTACTTCGCATTGGGCCATGATGATACATCTCAATTGTCCCAATCTGCATTAGAAGGTCGTTACTTAAGTAAATACTCCAAGGATATTCCTGTTGAAAAATATGGTAGCTTCCCTGGGGCAGACCAACTTGGTCTATTGTTGATGGCTCGTTCTCGTACAGATGAAAGTGCAGAAAAACCAACATTCTCCGTAATTTATCCACTCGGTGGTGGCGGTAAAACATTGCCAGGTTACGAAGACCAAACTATTGATAAAACAATTGCGCAACACGTTGAGGCCGTAGGCGGCACAATGGTGACACAAGGCAAACCAACTGTGTTGTTAGCTGTTAATACACCACTTACTACAAGCACTGGCGAATCTGAAAGCTTCGAGAACTTCCCGATGATTTCTAATTCTACAAATGCTTTCGTAGATCGCATTCAACAAGCAGTTGATTCTGGCGTAAACGTAAGCGTTGCAGATATTGCTTATAACAATGGTGCGGACAATACATTAGTATCTGCTTTGTATAAACGCGATATGCTGTACAAAATCGGTGCGTACAATGGTTGGAATACAGCAAGTAATACGGTAGGTTACGCAATTGCTCAAGGCGTATTGCTTAAAACTATGAGTCCAGAAGGTCATCGTAAGATGTTGACGCAACAATACTTGGATAACTGGGCGTACCAAGCAAATATCCGTAAAGATATTTACCGCATGCAAGATTCCATTCGTACAGATAATGTACGTTACTCTGGCGAGTTGAATGAACGTCTTGAAAGTTATTTAGGCGAACGTATCCAAGACTTCGCTGAAAAATACCTTAAAGTCGACCCTCGTACAGTTAAAGCTACATTCCCTTGGGGCCGTCTATTCGAAACAGATATCACTATTTACGATAAACCAGTGGTACCTCTCGAAAAAGAATTGCGCTTGAAACGTGAAGCAGAGGCAAAAGCAAAAGCTGAAGCGGAAGCTAAGGCTAAGGCAGAAGCAGCAGCTAAGGCTAATGGTCAAGCTGCGCCAGCACAACCTGCTCAACCAGCAAAGACTGCAGCTGCTCAAACTATAGCATCTGTAATTCCAGTAGTAAAACAACCAGCTACAACATCTCAAGGTCCACGCCTTGTGCCAACACCAGCAGTTGTACCTGGTCAATAATGAATAGGGAATGGCTATGAAAAAAGCATTTTTACCGGAAATTACTTATATGCGCGGCCTCTGCATGCTCGGTGTAATCGGCATTCACGTAGGTTCTTACACATTACAAAATCCTTTTGTAAATTTAGAACTCATTAGCGTCTTAGAAATTCTATCGCGCTTTGGGGTACCAGCATTTTTCTTCCTCTCTGCATTTGGACTGTTTTATCATACATCTGTAGAGGGACCATTCTCATATAAGGAATTTATGCACCGCCGTATTCAGGTGGTGCTATTTCCATATATTACGTGGTCCATATTTTATCTGCTCTACACAGGACTGACGGCGCATAACCTCGGTAATTTACATCCGGGACCATTGGCGATTAACCTATTATTTGGTACATCTATGTATCATCTGTACTTTATGGTTATCCTTCTATGGTTCTATGTGATGATGCCACTATGGCGCGCTATGGTGAAAGTCATCTTAAAACGCCCTGTATTTTGGATGGTTTTACTATTTGTCATCCAAGTTGGTATCGATTATGTTTCATCTTACATGCTTGGCCGTTGGGTAACAGAACATCTTAGCAATAATCCTGTCTTGAAATATCTCTTTGATATGAGACTCAACTATTGGGTTATTCATTATGTGTGGATATTCTTGTTGGGTGCTGTATGTGCTGAACGATATGAAACGGTATGCGAATACATGTGGCGCTATCGCTACTTATTAGGTATTAGTGCAGTAGGTTCTATATTGTTGATGCTCGGATCCTACTACTATGTTATGGATGTATGGCATTATACAGTACTAGAAGCAATTTATACGGTTCATCAAATGAGCCCAATGGGTGTCCTCTATACTGGACTGGGAACACTATTTAGTCTGTTCTTATTCCAAACCTTACCAATGAATGCGACTATGGAATCCACTTGGTCAGAGATAGGGGATAAGTCCTACGGTATTTATTTATCACATCCATTCTGGTTGTTAATCATCTCTGGGGTGATGGCTAAATACAATCTTTTGTATACCGTAGTCAATGTGCTTGCTATGTATGCGATGGCGCTAGGATTGTCCTACTTGACTACAGTAGCACTCAATTATGTGCCTAAACCATTACGTAAATTTATATTGGGGCATTAAAATTAATCCGCTAGGATATAGTTTTTAACTATGGTATCCTAGCGGATTTTTGTATATCTAAGTTATATCTTTCACAAAGTAAAGTGTGAAAATTTGAAAGTAATTGTGATATAATAAGTCCATGATGATTACTACTTGATAGAGTAACGATATAGAAAAAGAGGTGCTCCTATGCAAGAATTAACATATTTTAATGGTGAATTCGTTGAACCAGGTGCTAAGGTTATCAGCATTGATGACCGTGGCTATTTGTTTGGTGACTCCGTATACGAAGTAGTACGTGTCGTAAAAGGCCGTTGCTTTGCGTTGTCTTACCATCAAGATCGCTTGTATCGCTCTATGCGTGAAATGGATATTCCTGTAAAAATGACCCCAGATGATTTGACAGAATTGCACGAAATTTTGATTGAGCAAAGTGAAATCCAAGAGGGCTATATTTATTTGCAAATCTCCCGTGGTGTAGCGCCACGTCATCATGCATATGATCGTTCTAAACTAGAACCACAAATGCTCATGTCCATTCGTAATTTAGATATGGATGCAGTGAATAAATTGGGTGAAGGTGTAAAAGCGATTGCATTGCCTGATGAACGTTGGGACCATGTAGATGTTAAGACTACTAACTTAATTCCAAATATTTTGGCTCAAACTAAAGCAGAAAAGAAATTTGCTTATACAGCTATGTTATTCCGCGATGGCATCTGTACAGAAGGTGCTACATCTAATGTATTTGCTGTAAAAGATGGTATCTTGTATACGCACCCAGCAGATAATCATATCTTAAAAGGTATTACGCGCCAAATGATTTTGACTCGCGTAGCACCGTCTCTAGGTATTACAGTTATTGAAAAAGAATTCGACCGCGCCTTTGTAGATGATGCGGACGAATTATTCTTTACCGATACAATTGGTGGTGTCATCCCAATTACTAAGCTAGACAGAAATCCAGTATCTGGTGGTAAACCAGGTGCTATTACACTTCGTCTACGCGAAGCATTAGAAAAATTGATGGAAGAAGGTTTGCCTTAATAGGTTATCTACTTTCATAGAATGGTAAACTTTTACCTTAAGAAAGGACATTATTTTGATTCAATTACAACACATTAGTAAAGTCTATGAAGGCGCTAATCGTGTGGAAGCCTTAAAAGATATTAGCCTTGAAGTTAAAGAAGGCGAAATCTTTGGCATTATCGGTCAATCTGGGGCCGGTAAATCCACATTGATTCGATGCATCAATATGCTCGAAGCTCCTACATCTGGCTCTGTTATCGTTAATGGTACAGATTTAACAACACTTAGCAAATCCGATTTGCGTAAAGCGCGCAAAGATATCGGCATGATTTTCCAACATTTTAACCTATTGTCCTCTCGTACCGTATATGACAATGTGGCATTTCCATTGGAACTACAAGGGATGAGCAAATCTGAAATCAAGGAACGCATTATGCCAATTCTTGATATCGTAGGCCTTACCGACCGTATGAACAACTATCCATCTCAATTGTCTGGTGGTCAAAAACAACGTGTTGGTATTGCTCGTGCCTTAGCTTCTAATCCAAAGGTTCTTCTTTGTGACGAAGCTACATCTGCTCTTGACCCACAAACAACAGAATCCATTTTGAAATTGTTGAAAGACATCAATGAAAAGATGGGCCTTACTATCGTTCTCATCACACATGAGATGCATGTTATCCGTGAAATCTGTGATCGCGTAGCGGTTATTGAAGGCGGTGTCATTCTCGAAGAAGGCTCCACTGTTGAAGTATTTACACATCCACGAGAAAATACTACAAAAGAATTTATTAGTTCTGTAGTCAGTGAAAACTTGCCACCAGAAGCTTTGGAGCACTTGGAATTGCACGACCAATGGGTTGGTGGTACAGCTCCATTAGTGCGCCTTAAATTTACAGGCCAATCTACAGATGAACCTGTAGTAGCAGGCCTTGTACGCCGCTTTAACCTCGATGTAAGCATCCTTTTCGGTGGTATTGATTACATCCAAAATACATGCGTTGGTCGCCTCATTGTTATCTTGAATGGTGATCCTGAAAATGCACAAGAGGGCTTAGACTACATCAAAACATTACCAATTGAAAGCGAGGTGATCGGTTATGTCAGAGCAAATAATTAACCTTCTCATAACTGGTACCCTTGATACATTGCAAATGACCATTATCTCTACGATTATGGCTATGTTGCTTGGTATTCCTCTCGGTGTTGTTTTGGTAGTCACATCTAAGGGCCATATTTTAGAAAATGTAGCGCTTAATAAAGTATTAGGTGCCATCGTCAATGCAACGCGTTCCGTACCATTCATCATCTTGATGGTAGCTATCATTCCATTTACGCGTATGGTAGTAGGTACATCTATTGGTACAACAGCTGCTTGTGTACCGTTAACAATTGCGGCGATTCCATTCTTGGCGCGCCTTGTAGAAACATCTATTAAAGATATTAACTTTGGTGTTATTGAGGCGGCTCAATCTATGGGTGCAAGCCCACTCCAAATTATTTGGAAGGTTTTATTACCTGAAGCATTGCCTACAATTATCGACAATGTAACGGTTCTTATCGTTAACCTTATCGGTTACTCTGCAATGGCCGGTGCTATCGGCGGCGGTGGCCTTGGTGATATTGCTATCCGATATGGTTACCAACGTTTCCAAGCTGATATCATGATTGCTACCATCATCATCTTGGTCATTTTGGTACAATTAGTACAAATGATTGGTGATGCTTGGTCTAAAGCGATGAATAAGAAGTAGGAGGACCCTATGAGCATCAATGAAAAATTGAGAAGTCAGCAAAACGATGAGTTATTCACCGCTATTTTAACGCTTGAAAATACAGAGGAATGCTATGCATTCTTCGAAGATATCTGTACGATTAATGAATTGAAAGCTCTATCTCAACGCTTACAAGTAGCTAAAATGTTACGCGCAGGTGATAGCTATGAAAAAATCGTAGAAGAAACAGGCGCAAGCACGGCTACCATTAGTCGTGTGAAACGATGCTTAGTCTATGGTGCTGATGGCTATACATTAGCTCTTGATCGTCTAGGTGCAAAATAACATAAACACGCATGACAACGGTGGCCTTTTGGCGACCGTTGATGTGCTATCTGTAGGAGGTTTATATGGAGTGGCTTATTGAGGTAACGGGGTTACCCTTTGATATCCTAATTCTCGTTTTGCTCGCTGTAGCAGGCGCCTTTGCAGGCTTTGTAGACTCCATTGTGGGCGGTGGGGGTCTAATTTCTGTTCCTGCTATGTTATTGACGAATCTTCCGCCTAGTATGGCATTAGGTAGTAATAAATTATCTAGTATCTTTGGCGCTGGTAGTGCATCAATTACATTTTTAAGAAATCATATGGTTGATTTCTCTTTGGTTCGCAAATTACTACCCTTTACATTTATAGGATCCATGCTTGGTACCTTAGCCGTCGTATCGTTGCCACCGTTATATGTAAAACCTATCATTATTGTCCTTCTTGTTGCTGTCACACTATTTGTGGTATTTAAAAAGGACTGGGGCGAGGTAAATCGTACGTCTCAGGTGGCGGGCAAAGCATTATATATCTGCATGGCCTTTGCTCTTGGTATCGGTATCTATGATGGCTTTATTGGCCCTGGTACAGGTACGTTTTTAATTATGGGCTTTATATTTACTGGCTTTGACTTCTTGCATGCCTCTGCGAATGCAAAAATATTGAATTTTACTAGTAATTTAGCATCCTTACTTGTGTTCTTATATTTAGGGCACGTTAATATTAAATATGGCCTTGCTACAGGGGCAGGTCAAATCATAGGCGCTTACTTAGGATCTCATTTAGCCATAGCTAAGGGTTCCTCATTAGTACGTGTTGTGTTCTTGTCGGTAACGACAGTGATGTTGTTGAAATTAGTTTATGACTATGTTTCAACATTGTAGGAGGGCAAGGTATGCCTCATAAAAGTGATGTACAAGTGGCATTGATTAGTGGTGGCACATCGGGAATCGGATTTGCTACGGCAAAATTGCTCCTTAAAGAAGGTTGGTGTGTTGTTATCAATGGTCGTGATGAAAAATCAGGACAAAAGGCTAAGATGAAATTGCGCCGCTATTCTTCAAGAGTGCAGTACGTTCAAGGTGATGTATCCAAGATTGAAGATTGTCAGCGTATTGTAAAAGAAACAGTTAAATTGTTTGGTGGTGTATCTGCTCTCGTAACAGCAGCAGGTTACTATGAAGAAGAATTGCTATCTGATGTAACAGAGGCAGCCTTTGATGAAATGTTTGGCACCAATGTAAAAGGTACAGTCTTTTTGTGCCAAGCCGCATTACCCTATTTGCGCTCTACAAAGGGCAGTATTGTAACAGTAGCCAGTGATGCAGGCTTACAAGGTAATGTAGCTTGTTCTGTATACGGCGCTTCAAAAGGTGCGGTAGTGAGCTTTACGAAATCTCTATCCCTAGAAATGGCACCGCATAATGTGCGTGTTAACTGCGTATGTCCAGGTGATGTAGATACATCCTTAGTAGATAAGCAAATTGCCAATGCTCAACAAGATGCAGAGGCTGCTAAGGCTGAAATGGGGCAACATTACCCATTAGGTCGTATTGGTCAACCTCATGAAATCGGAGAGGTAATTGTATTTTTATTGAGTAGTAAAGCGTCCTTTGTAACGGGTGCTGCGTGGACTATCGATGGTGGTCTCACTAGTTGGTAATATTGAAAATCTTGGATAATATTTTGCTTTTTAAATTTTAGGAGAATTGTAAAAATTCATTCCCCTTATACCAATAGAATGGTATAATAATACTAATAATATGACCTATAGTTGGTTCACAACAAAGGAGAATACTTATGGCAGAATATAATGGCGTAACACTTGAGCCACTTATGGATGGTTCTCAAGATCGTGACTATCAAGTTGAACAATTTATTTTCTGGGGTGCAGGTCGTGCGGCGGCTTTAGCATTATCCCCTAAATTCAGCAGTGTTGCTTTGTGCGCCAATGCAACGTATATGGTAACTCGCATTGCACATCTTTACGATGTAGAATTGCAATCTGGTGCCGTAGTGGGTCTAGTTGGTGGTCTTAGCACAGCTGTAGGTACAGCTGCTGTATCCCTTTTGATCCCTCTTAAAGCAGTTCGCGTACCTGTTGCTATCGGTTTAACATATGCAATTGGTAAAATTGCACATATCTGGATCCAAGATGGTATGCCTTCTGATATCGAACGTTATAAACCAATGGTTGCAGAATTCCTTGAAAGCGGTAAAGCTATTGCTGGTGACATCATCCGTGATGCAAGCGCTAGCATTCCTTTCACACAAGGTCAACGCGACGTTTGGGCTGGTATCGCTAATGAAACAGGTCTTGCTAAAGAAACTTTGAAACAAGTTTACGAAGAAAAAGTAACACCTGCTATCGATAAATGGAATACAGAAACTAAATATCAACTTCATGATAATGCAGCAGAAGTTGTGGCAAAGGTATCTGATGCAGCAAAAGATAAAATCGATGCGGCTAAAGAAAATATCGACGTAGCTAAAGAATTAGCTAAAGGCGGCGTAGAAGTGGCTAAAGCTTCTGCACAAGCTGCAGTAGAAACTGCAAAAACTAAAGCTAATGATGCTGTAGAAACAGCAAAAGATGTTGCTGCAAATACTGTTAACACAGCAAAAGATAAAATTGGTGGTTTGCGCAAATAGGCGCTAAAGGATTATTACGATGAATCCATTAAAGATTATTACATATGGTAAGTATTTTAACGAATCTAAGTTTGCCGCTTTTTTAGGGCGATATGGTAAAAAGCTTGCCTTTGCACAACGGGCAGTGACCTTGTTCCTCTGCATGCGTGACAAGGACACTCCAAAATATGTAAAAGCAGTCATTGCTGGTGCCTTAGGGTATCTCGTGTTACCGATTGACATTGTTCCAGATACAATCCCTGTATTAGGATGGATAGATGATGTGGCGGTACTAGGACTTGCCTTTAAGGTTGCGAATCGTTATATTAAAACGAGCCATCAAGAAGATGCAAAAAAATACTTCCCATTTGGTAACAGTAACTAGCTTTTACCAAGTAAGGCAGTTTGATCCTCTGTGGTTGAACTGCCTTTATTAATTTGACACGCTAAAGTAATAGATATACAATGAAGATTGTATTCTATGAAAAGAGAAGGAAAAATGTATGCATATTGCTTCAGTAAATGTACGCTTTTACGAAACCGATATGATGGGTATTGCACACCATAGTAACCATTTTAGATGGTTTGAACTGGCGCGCATTGAATTCCTTCGTAAAATCGGTGTAACCCTGTGGGATATGATGAATGAGGATATTGTATTTCCTATCATGAATGTATCCTGCAATTATAAAGAACCAGCAAATTTCGATGATGAGCTTCATATCGAAACATACTTGGTTAAAATGACACGTGCTCAGATGGTTTTCCGCTATCGCATGCGCCGTGCCAGTGATGGTGCTCTCCTAGCTACAGGGGAGACTAAGAATGCATTTATGTCAAAATCAACAGGTAAAATTGTGCGATTAGACGACACTTTTTATCAGCCTATGTTAGCAGCTGTTGAGGAGATGCCTAATGAGTAATGTACAACAATTGCCTATCGGTGTATTTGACTCCGGTGTAGGCGGGCTATCTGTTTTAAAGGTCTTACAAGAACAATTTCCTAACGAAGACTTCATCTATATTGGCGACAATGCGAATAATCCTGTAGGGAATCGCAGTGATGATGAAATTACATATTTAGCTTGTCGTATTGCAGAGGCTCTTGAAAAACAGCCTGTTAAATTGATGGTCATTGCTTGCAATACGTTTACTGTTGTAGCCCTTGATGCGGTGCGCGAACGCGTATCTGTACCAGTTATTGGTGTGTCACAAGGTGTGAAAACAGCGATTAGTCAAAGCAAAAGCAAGACGATTGGTATCATGGCGACGGTAGCGACTGTGAATAGTCATATTCATAAACATGTAGCCCTTGAAGTTGATCATGAAGTGTTTGTTTGGGAACAGCCTTGTCCTGAATTAGCCGGTCTCATTGAGCAAGGTCATTTAGATGATTATTTTGTACGTGATGTATGTACTGAATATCTAGAACCTTTATTGTCCCGAGAAATTGAGGTCGTAGTTTTGGGCTGTACTCATTTCCCATTTGTACAACCTTTGCTAGAGGAACTAACGTCAGGGCGCATTCAATTCATCGACCCTGCTTTTGAAACGAGTGAACTTGTTCGCCGCAGATTAGAGGGTAAAGATTTGTTTAACCCTCAAAAAACGGCGGGTACTGTGTCATTGTATTTTACAAAGGATATTGAGCTTGGTGATACGCTGAGCGCCTCGTTCCTTGATACAAGTCGTCGCAGCATTGAACATATTACATTATAAAGGAGATGCCCTATGTGGTTTTATAACATCCTAAGTGTAGTAATAGCTATTATTGTAGCTATTGCAGCTTTGTATTTATTATTCCGTTTGTTCGTATTGAAACAAGGTAATGAAAAGGTTATTTTATTGCCAAAACGTGCAACAAACTTCCAAGTATCTGACCGTAATTTTGAATCTATTACCTTGTTCTGTGATATTCCATTTGTGAACAAAGGACGTCAACTTGGTACAATTATGGACTTGTTCCCACGTCCATTGTTGCCAGAGGAACATTTTGATGCTGTGAAAGTACATGCATGGGCTATGGACATTAATCGTCCTCGTCATGATGGTTATTTTGAAGCTGTTATCATCAAACCTCGCAAAGGTGGTACTATTCGTGTATTCGTTACCTTAACAGGTAAAAATGGCAATATTCGTGAAGATATTAAGGGCTTCCCTTATATGGACATCGATATTTACTACCAAATCGTAGGTCGTACAGATTATCATATCGATAAACAACGTATTCGTTTGACTGCTGAAGAAGTTCAAGCAGCATTGGTTCAATAAGGAGGCATAACAATGGCAGAATTAGAGTTAGTATGTGTGCCAACACGTATTCTTACAGATAATGATGACATCGTGGATGCTATCGTTGAATTTGGCGGTCATAATATTGGACCTGAAGATATCGTATGTGTAGCTGAATCTGTAGTGGCTATTACACAAGGTCGTTTTACACGTCCTGAAGAGTTAAATGTTTGCTGGCAAGCTCGTTTAATTAATCGCTTTATCCATCCAGATGGCTCTATGGCATCCATTTATGGCATGCAATCCGCTATGAATCTAGATGGTAAATGGAAAGTATTGGGTGCCTTCATTTTAGGCGCTATTGCTAAGATTTTCCGCAAACCAGGTGTATTCTATGCAATTGCTCGTGCAGCATCTTTAACAGATGATGTAACTGGTACAATGCCTCCATTCGACAAGCACATTGTATTTGGTCCAAAGGATCCAGATAAAGTAGCTGAGAAAATCGTATCTCGCACAGGCTGTTATGGAGCTGTTGTAGCTGACGTTAATGACTTGAAACGTTCCGCTGTGTTAGGTACAAGCCGTGGCATTGACGGTAATAAAATTGCACAATTGTTGATTGACAATCCATTTGGTAATGATAGCCAAATGACTCCGATTGTTATCATTAAAAATTACGCATCTGTATCTGGTAAATAACAGAAGGCTGTACTCATCACATAGAGATGGGTACAGCTTTTTTTATACTAATTAGGAGGTCGTATGTTACTAGGTTTAGACGTAGGTGGTACTTTCACAGATGCAGTCATCATCGATGGTCATCGTGTAGTAGCATCTGCTAAAAGACGGACTACAAAAGATAATTTAATGCAAGGTATAGGCGAGGCCCTTGATGCCATTCTCCAACATTGTGATACTACAAATATTGATCAAGTTACGCTGTCTACTACTGTGGTAACAAACACCATCGTAGAAGAGAAGGAACAAGTTGTAGATCTTTATGTAGTAACGGGCCCTGGGCGAAATGTGGATGATATTTTCCCTGTAAATCCTGTCTATCTTCAAGGTTATACTGATCATAGAGGTATTGTGGTGGAACGTACACCTACAAATGCAGTTCGACATATAGCCGAAATGGTACAATCTCGCAGTGGCACAGATTTGGCTGCTGTATCTGCTAAATTTGGGGTACGGAATCCTCAAGAAGAATTATCTATAACAGAAGCATTGAAAGATAGATATAATACTATCTCTAATGGCAGCTTATTAAGCGGCTCTTTGAATTTTCCGCGTCGCACTATTAGCGCATATTTTAATAGCGCTGTAACACCGGTATTTACAGTATTTAAGAAGAATGTAGAAGATGCGTTAAGGGTGCGAAACATTAAGGCTCCACTTCATATATTAAAGGCCGATGGAGGTTCTTTGCCTATGGAACATATGGTGAGTAGACCAGTAGAGACCGCTTTTACAGGACCTGCGGCAACCGTACTGGGCTTATCTGCTCTTGGAGCTATTGGGAATGAACATACAGTTGCGTTAGATATTGGCGGTACCACTACAGATATTTCTTTGTGGAAACAAGGCAGACCGTTGATGACTAAAAGTGGTGTATCTATTCGTGAATATCCAAGTGCGGTACGCTCCTTTGCCATTACCTCTGTTGGTATTGGCGGTGAATCTGTTGTTCGCGTTGTAGATGGTGAAATTACTGTCGGACCTGAACGGGTGGGCCCATCGGTAGCATTAGGTGGGACAGAACCTACACTAGGGGATGCTCTCATCGTACTAGGGTATGCGAGCTATGGTAAGGTTGGATTAGCTGAACGAGCTATGGAGGTATTGGCTAATAGACTAAATGCTAGTACAAACGGAGATAGAGCTCAGACTCAACAACAATTAGCAGGGAATGTAACTGCTTCTGCCGTTGCGAAATCAATCGTAAATAAGGCGTTGCAAACAATTCAGCGAGGTATAGATGAGGTGGTAAAGGCAGAAAATAAACGACCTATCTATGTAGTAGCGGATATTGTGAATCCCGATGTATTTGTGCCTGCTCAAATCGTGGTAGTAGGTGGCACAGCCCCTAGTCTAGGCCCAAGTATTGGCGAGTATTTGAATTTGCCTGTCACAATTCCAGAGAA
>USAV01000013.1 GCA_900552715.1 uncultured Veillonella sp. | reverse complement strand
AAGGCGTTATTCCCGTTTGTAAGCAAAGTGGAAGGCATGCCTTTAATAGATAATCTAGAACAGCCTAAAGCGAGTCGATATATGGTGATTATCCATACTACATCTGCTATATCTGATGCAGATTTGAAACGAATAAAAGCTTGGTTAGAGGCTAAATTATCAGCACCTGTAACTATTTCTGTGGAGCAAACAACGTCAACTCAATAAGTTGATTTTTTGATTTTGATTAGATTGTTTATTATATAGAGCGATATGTATAACGGTACTAAGTTTGATTGTACCTATTAGGTATATTACCTAGTAGTACGGGGAATCAGCTTAGTACCGTTTTTATGTACTTGGCATAGCTAAATGTAATTACTCTTATCTTGCTATAGATTAAAGTTATATTAATACATACATAAAATCTATTATACGAGTAGGAATTAAATTGATATACTTGCTATATCGAAATTATTAAATAATCAAATGTAGATACATGATAATAAAAATAGATTTATTATAATATCTACGAATGTTGTATACGTATGAGTCCTCGTCCGAGATGTAGGTTTTCATCGTAGATAGGAGGATTACATGAAAAAATGGTTAGCATTGGCAGCGACGGCCGTACTAGGTGCGTCCTTATTGATTAGTGGTTGTGGCTCTTCCACAAATAACGCGAGCTCTAGTGGCTCTAAAGAGGTATTAAAGGTAGCCGCAAATCCTGTACCTCATGCTGAAATTTTAGAACAAGTTAAACCTATTTTGGCTAAGGAAGGTGTAGACTTACAAATCGTTGAATTTACAGACTACATCCAACCAAATATGGCTCTATCTAGCCATGAAGTAGATGCAAACTTCTTTGCAAACGTACCTTACCAAAATAACTACAATAAAGATCATGGTACAAACTTTGTAAGCTTTGCACCAGTTCACATTGAACCATTGGCTATCTACTCTCAAAAAATTAAAGACTTGAAAGACTTGCCAAATGGCGCAAAAGTAGCAATTCCATCTGACCCAACAAACAGTGCTCGTGCGCTTCTCTTGTTGCAAAGTGCTGGTCTTGTAACATTGAAAGATCCAACTGGTTTGACTAATACAGTATTTGATATAACTAGCAATCCTAAAAATATCCAAATTACTGAGTTAGAAGCAGCTCAAATTCCTCGTTCCATCCAAGATTTAGACGCAGCAGTAATCAATGCTAACTACGCATTGCCAGCAGGTCTTAACCCTACAAAAGATGGCTTGTTCGTAGAAAAAGCTGACTCTCCATATGCAAATCTTCTTTCCGTTAACCCTGGTGATGAAAATAAACCAGCTATCCAAAAATTAGCTAAAGCATTACAATCTCCAGAAGTTAAGAAGTTCATCGAAGAACACTATAAAGGGGCTATTATCCCAGCGTTCTAATCGATTGATCGTTAATAACATATGTATCTGAAATACCTTCTCATGACAAACTCTATAGATACGAAAAAGGCGTAACACCATTGGTGTTACGCCTTTTTTCTATTATATTACGCATCAATTGGCTTAGCATATTTCTTCCGATACGAATGTGGTGTTTCGGTGGTAGCTAGCTTGAATATTTTACAGAAGTAGCTTGTTCTGTTATAGCCCAATGTTTTACTAATCTGATTAACAGTCAATTGGGAATATACTAATAGCTTTTTGGCCTCTTGTATGCGCAATAGTGTTATATACTGTACTACTGAAAGTCCTGTATCATCTTTAAAAATCTTAGAGAAGTAGGACTCGCTTAAATGAATATGTTCCGAAATCCTCCTGAGCGATACGCGTTTGCTCAGGTTTTTTTCTATGTATAACATAGCTTTTCGGATTTCTGGACGATTAATAGGTCGTTCCGATTCAATAAAGTCCGGTAATTGTTCATAGGGCATTTCTTCGGCTATGGCATCGTTAAATGGGAAGTAATGCTCTACTAAGATCCGCAATACCTTCGTGGCGCTATAAATTTGTTCAGCAGTCAAAACCGGTAATGTCCGATACAAGGCGCGAAGCTTAGTATCAGAGTGCCAATCTGTTTGAGTAGGTAAAATCGGCTTAATAGTCGTATCTTCTGTTTTAGTTTGCCCTGCCATGATAAAGCCTAAGATGGCACCATCTTTCATGATGGGCACGGAGAAATCTATGAGTCCCATATGACAGCGATACGGGCAGGAGGATAGTTCTTTTGTAGCATCTAGTCCACCATATAAGTCGCATTGATTGCAACGCTTGGCGTAGGTTGGATTGCGCCTTACAACCTTGCAAAATGGAGAAAAGTTATATTCCTGAGATAACACTTTTCCACGATTGTTAACAAAAATGGCTGCAATTTTTGTTATGTTTGTGAAATCACGCATGATTTCATTGATAAGCTTAGTATCTTCGTTCGTACAAATCATAGTAAAACCTCCAATCACAAATGTGTTAAGAGGTCTAGTAAGCACACCGCTAAAATAGCTATACTTCCTCTCTAGCTAAAGGGTCGGCTCTAAACCTGAGAAAAGAGAAAAGTGACATACCACCTAAAATTCATATACCTATAAAATTACGTTATTTCTTGTCTTTATATGTATAAGTATAACAGGATTGTCGCATTTTAGTAATAGAAAAATCGTATTTTACGAATATACATAAAAAAGTTGTATTAAATAATTTTTATAATAAAGGTAGATAAAAGCCTTATATTACTTATATTTGGAAAGGATTGAGTCCAATGGGTTGTGACTGAATAGCAAGGCATGCTCTATAGCAATATATGGTGTACAGGATGTAGTGTTGCATACATATGAATGGTTAAAGAAATGTTAAAAAATATAAAATGGTATAACGCAGCATAGTTTCCTGTACAAAGATACTTTCATTATACGTATGGAGGGTATTATGGCGACAACATGTGGATTAACTGAATTTGTAGGGACTAGCAAAACTGGCGATACTATAGGTCTCGTAATTGCTAACGTAGATCAACAAGTATTAGATGCGATGAAATTAAAGAAAAAATATCGTTCTATCGGTATTTTAGGCGCTCGTACTGGTGCAGGCCCACACATTATGGCAGCTGACGAAGCAGTAAAAGCAACAAATACAGAAATCGTTAGCATTGAATTACCTCGTGATACTAAAGGTGGCGCAGGCCATGGCTCATTAATTATCTTTGGTGGCGATGATGTATCCGATGTAAAACGAGCTATTGAAGTAGCATTGGCTGAAGTGGAACGCACCTTTGGCGATGTATACGCAAACGATGCTGGACATATTGAACTTCAATATACAGCACGCGCTAGTCATGCGGTAAATGCAGCATTTGGTGCTCCAGAAGGTAAAGCCTTTGGCCTTATTGTAGGTGCTCCTGCAGCGATTGGCGTAGTTATGGCCGATGTAGCTGTTAAATCTGCGAACGTTGATGTAATTGGTTATGCATCTCCTTCTGCAGGTACAAGTAATTCTAACGAAGTTATTTTACAGATTTCTGGCGATTCTGGGGCTGTACGACAAGCAGTTATCTCTGCTCGTGAAGTAGGTAAACAATTGCTTGGTACGATGGGTGACGAACCAGTGAACGGAGCCCCTTCCTATATCTAATCTGAAAGGATGGTATGCCCTATGAAATCAAAACGTTTTGAAGTTTTAAGTCAACGTCCTGTTAATCAGGATGGTTATGTAAAGGAATGGGTAGAGGAAGGTTTTATAGCTATGGAATCTCCTCAAGATCCAAAGCCTAGCCTCAAAATTGAAGGCGGTCGCATCGTTGAACTCGATGGTAAACGCCGTGAAGATTTTGACCTTATCGATACATTTATTGCAAATTACGGTATCGTTCTCGATGGTGCTCAAGAAGCGATGGCAAAAGACTCTAAAGAGATTGCTAATATGATGCTTACCCCTTCAGTACCTCGCGAAGAAATCGTTAAGATTTGTAAATCTATTACTCCAGCAAAAATGTTGGAAGTAGTTTCTTGCATGAACGTTGTTGAAATGATGCAATGTATGCAAAAAATGCGCGCTCGTCGTACCATGGCTAACCAAGCCCATGTAACGAACGTAAATGATAACCCAGTACAAATCGCAGCGGATGCTGCAGAAGGTGCACTTCGTGGGTTTGCAGAAGAAGAAACTACAGTAGCGGTTGCTCGTTATGCACCACTTAATGCGATTAGCTTACTCGTAGGCTCTCAATGTGGTCGTCCAGGCGTATTGACTCAATGCTCCTTGGAAGAAGCAACAGAATTAGAACTAGGTATGCGTGGTTTCACAGCTTATGCAGAAACTATTTCCGTATATGGTACAGAAGACGTATTTACCGATGGTGATGACACACCTTGGTCTAAAGGATTCCTCGCATCTGCTTATGCATCTCGAGGCCTTAAAATGCGCTTTACATCTGGTACAGGTTCTGAAGTACAAATGGGCCAAGCAGAAGGTAAATCTATGTTGTACCTTGAAATCCGTTGCCTATACCTTACAAAAGGCGCTGGCGTACAAGGTATCCAAAATGGTTCTGTAAGCTGTATCGGCATTCCAGCGGCCGTACCTTCTGGTATCCGCGCTGTATTAGCAGAAAACCTTGTAGCTGCTATGCTCGACCTTGAATGTGCATCGAGTAATGACCAAACATTCAGTCACTCTGACTTACGTAGAACAGCCCGTACATTGATGCAATTTGCACCTGGTACTGACTTTATTTGTTCCGGTTATAGTTCTACACCAAACTATGACAACATGTTCGCTGGTTCCAACTGGGATGCAGAGGACTATGATGACTGGACAGTTATCCAACGTGACCTCAAGGTAAATGGCGGTCTTATTCCTGCTCGCGAAGAAGAAGTTGTAGCGGTTCGTAATAAAGCGGCTCGTGCATTACAAGCTTTGTTCAAAGCATTAGGCTTGCCTCCAATTACAGATCAAGAGGTAGAGGCTGCTACCTATGCAAATGGCTCTAAAGATATGCCTCCTCGCGATAAGGTTGCAGATATTAAAGCGGCTCAAGACTTGTTAAACCGTGGTGTTACAGGCGTTGACTTCGTAAAAGGCTTAGCTAAAGAAGGTCATCAAGATGTAGCACAAAGTATTTTGAACCTATTAAAACAAAAAATCTCCGGCGATTACTTACAAACATCGGCCATCTTTGACCGTGATTTCAACGTTATCTCCGCGATTAACAATAGAAATGACTATCAAGGTGTTGGCACAGGGTATCGTGTGGAAGGTGAAGATTGGGAACGTATTAAAGATATTCCAAACGCCATTGATCCACGGGATATATAAGGAGGTGTCATGATGGCTGAAATTAACAGAGATGTATTACGCTCTATTATCCTAGACGTTTTACAAGAAATGGGTGGTGTTCATGAGGCACCACAATTTAAGGCTAATGTTGGTGAAAGTGCAGCACCTAGACATGAAGACCCAACTGGTGACGATAGCTGGCTACAAACTGGTGGCCCTGCACAACCTGGCACTAGCGCAGATGAAGTAGTGATTGCTGTAGGTCCTGCCTTTGGCCGTAGTCAACGACAAACCATCGTTGGTGTACCGCATCAAGAGGTAATTCGTCAATTAGTAGCTGGTATCGAAGAAGAAGGCTTAAAAGCTCGTGTAATCCGCGTATACCGTTCCTCTGACGTAGCGGCCGTAGCCGTTGAAGGTGATTCTATTTCTGGATCCGGTGTATGTATTGGTATTCAATCTAAAGGTACAACCCTAATTCACCAACGAGATTTACAACCACTTTCAAACTTGGAATTGTTCCCTCAAGCACCGCTATTAACAGCTGAAACATACCGTGCTATTGGTAAAAATGCTGCTAAATACGCTAAGGGCGAATCCCCAACACCAGTACCAACATTGAACGATCAAATGGCTCGTCCAAAATACCAAGCATTGTCTGCGTTACTTCACATCAAGGAAACTAAGCATGTAGTAAAAGGTAAGCCAGCTGATGAAGTTCGTGTCACTGTATAAGGAGGTTTACTATGGCTAACGAATTAGAAGCCTTAATTCGGCAGATCGTATCTGAAATAGAAGGGGCGAAAGGCAGTACAACACAGTACTCAGCGCCTCATACACCATCTACAACTAATACAGTAGATAGAGTAGTTACAATCGAAGATTATCCGATTGCTAAAAAACATCCAGAATGGATTGATCTTGGTCAAGGCCGTGATTTGAGCCATATTACGATGGATAACGTAATGGCAGGTCACATCACAATGGATGATTTGAAAATTTCTCCATCCATTTTGAAAGCTCAAGGTCAAATTGCTAAGGCTGGGGGCCGTGATCAAATCGAACTTAACTTCTCCCGCGCCGCAGAAATGACGAAAGTTAGCGATAAACGCTTACTTGAGATGTATAATGCACTTCGTCCATATCGTTCTTCTAAACAAGAACTGTTAGATATTGCTAGCGAACTTGATGGCTTAGGTGCTCCTATTTGCGCAAACTTTGTACGAGAAGCGGCAGAAAACTACGAACGTCGTAAAAAACTGAAAGGTGATAATTAACCTATAGGAGATGTCATTATGAAACGAATTGTTGGCATCGATATCGGAAACTCTACAACAGAAGCGGCCTTGGCCGAAATTCATAGCAATGGAGAGGTAAAGTTCTTATCTTCTGCTATTGCTAGCACCACTGGTATTAAAGGAACGCGCGAAAATATCGTGGGTCTCATGGATGCCCTCAAGTCGCTAATCAAGTCTGCTAATCTTACACTACGAGACATTGACTTAATTCGCATTAATGAGGCTACACCAGTTATTGGCGATGTGGCTATGGAAACGATTACTGAAACCATAATTACAGAATCGACCATGATAGGTCACAATCCTAAAACACCAGGTGGTTTAGGACTTGGCGTAGGCTATACTGTTCCTATTGAACAACTCATCGATAAGCCGCAAGATAAGCCATACATCGTGGTAGCTCCTAAAATTATCGATTTTGAATTGGTAGCACAGCTTATCAATGCGTACTGTCAACGCGGTTATGATATTCGCGCTGCTATTCTTCAAGCCGATGATGGAGTACTCGTCAATAATCGATTAGATCATAAAATTCCTATCGTAGACGAGGTTGCGTATATCGATAAAATCCCAATGGGTATGCTTTCTGCTGTAGAGGTTGTAGAACCGGGGCAAGTGGTATCACAATTATCTAATCCTTATGGTATTGCCACTGTATTTGAGCTTTCACCAGAGGAAACAAAGAATATTGTACCAATTGCTAGGGCCCTCATCGGGAACCGCTCTGCAGTAGTCATCAAAACACCTGCAGGGGATGTTAAAGAACGGGTAATACCGGCAGGATCCATCATTGTTATGGGGAATGACCGAACTGTATCCGTCGATGTATCTGCAGGGGCAGAAAGAATCATGGAAACCCTTGAATCCGTTCATCCTATTGAGGATATCAGCGGGGAAGCAGGTACGAATGTAGGTGGCATGCTTGAAAAGGTTCGCCTCACAATGGCGCAATTAACGAATAAATCACCTCAAGACGTATATATTCAAGATTTACTAGCTGTAGATGTGGCTGTTCCTATTAATGTGAAAGGCGGCCTTGCAGGTGAGTTCTCTATGGAACAGGCTGTAGGCATTGCCTCTATGGTTAAGTCAGATCATCTACAAATGGAAATCATTGCGAAGCAGGTAGAAAGAGAGTTAGGTGTTCCTGTTGAAATCGGTGGTGAAGAGGCTGAATCAGCTATCTTAGGTGCTTTGACTACACCAGGGTCAGCAAAACCAATGGCCATACTCGATTTAGGAGCAGGCTCTACCGATGCATCTATCATCAATCAAGAAGAAAAAATTAAGGCCATTCATCTTGCGGGCGCAGGAAATATGGTAACAATGCTAATCAACTCCGAACTTGGTTTAGAGGATATGCATATTGCGGAAGCTATTAAACGAGATCCATTGGCTCAAGTACTCAGTGTATATCACATTCGTCACGAAGACGGAACGGTGCAGTTCTTTAATGAACCACTTCCGGCAGCATTGTTTGGCCGCGTTGTTATCGTTACACCTGATGGGCTCGCTCCTGTAGAGCGAGATATTCCTCTTGAAACGATTAAGCGTGTCCGTCAAACTGCAAAGAAACGGGTGTTTGTAACAAATTCTCTTCGTGCTTTGGCAGCTGTTAGTCCTACTCATAATGTGCGAGATATACCATTCGTAGTTATCGTAGGTGGCTCTGCATTAGACTTTGAAATTCCTCAACTTGTAACCGATGCACTTTCACAATATGCATTAGTAGCTGGTCGAGGCAATATTCGAGGCGTTGAAGGGGCACGTAATGCGGTAGCAACAGGTTTGGTATTATCCTATGCACAGAAGGGAGGCCTATGATGGACCAAAGTATCATCAGCAAGCCAACGATTTTGCTATATGCTACACAGCATATCAGTGAGGATGTACTAAAACCCGTTCTACATGGTATTGAAGAGGAAGGTCTACCTGTTGTCATTGAGTCCCATAGTGGTACGCATATGACATTGGCCGACCTAGCATCTCGTAATTCCGCTTTATCTGTTGGGATAGGCGTTGATGATGAGGCGATTGTGTTGACCTATAAAAACATACCAATGCATCAATTTATTTATCGACTTACGGGTTATGCTCAATATCCAGATAGCTTACGCACCTTAGGTGTCAATGCAGCCCGCCTTGTAAAAGGTAATCCTTTCGTTCCTGATGAACGATTGGAAGTAGCTTTTTAAATCTAACTAACTTTAGAGGTGGTGCATATGGCTATTTATACGAAAACCGGTGATGCAGGTACAACGGCCTTATTTGATGGCACTAGAGTACCTAAAAATTCACTTCGTGTGGACACATATGGAACCTTTGATGAATTAAATGCACAGGTTAGTGTATGTGAGAAATTAGTCGTCTCACCAGACAATAAACATGTGCTTCACACATTACAACATCAGCTATTCCGCTTATGTGCGGAGGTAGCCACGCCTCATGTGGAAAATCTAAGTGAAAGTAGTAATCTAATTTCACAACAAGATATAAGCGAATTGGAATACATGATCGATGACTATACAAAGCGATTGCCACAGCAACATAGCTTTATATTAAGCGGAAATTATTTATCTGCTGCAGAGCTACATGTGGCTCGCACAATCTGTCGTCGCGGTGAACGATTACTCATTAGTTTAGGTGAAGTAGAACCAATTCGCGATGAGGTTCGTAAATTTATTAATCGACTATCTGATGCTCTGTATATCATGGCTCGCATGGAAGACTATGTACAATTTGTAGAAACAATTGTAGAACGCGTTGCAGAACGTGTGGCAACTAGTCCTGCGGAAATACGAACAGAAAAGAATCAAGTCATAGTTAATATAGAGCATACTGCTGAAACTGGAGTTTGTGATATGACAACTGGAACAGAGTTAGAACATATTATGACGAAGCTTTCACAAGCGGCAATGGACTATGCTCAGTCCATAGGCGTACCTATCGTTGTATCTATAGTAGATGCAAACGGTGTATTAATGTATTTCCAACGTATGTCAGATGCATTGCTCATCAGTAACGACATCGCTCAGGCAAAGGCGTACACCGCAGTGGCTCTCAAAGCCGCAACTCATGAAATACATCCAAGCGCACAGCCTGATGGCGATCTATTCAACATAGAATCCATGGTAAACCGTAAAATTTGCACCTTTGGTGGAGGGTATCCAATCATCATCAATGGAAAGATTGTGGGAGGACTTGGCATTAGTGGTGGTACCGTGGCACAGGATATGGACATTGCATCTCACGCATTACAATCTTTGTAGATTTATGAGGTGAAAACAATGGACGTAACGCAAATGTATATTAGTGAGTTTGTTGGTACTGCCGTTCTAATTGCATTTGGTAACAGTACAAATGCATCAATTTTATTAAAGAAAACCATCGTTAGTATTTTTGGTACTAATTGGTTACACATTATCTTTGGATGGGCCTTTGCCGTTTCCTTTGGTGTATACGTAGGTATTACACTTGGTGGCCCTGGCCATTTGAATCCAGCAGTTACCTTTGCCCTTGCTGTAGCTGGTATATTCCCTTGGGATCAAGTTATTCCAATGTCCATAGCGCAAATTGCAGGTGGTTTTACTGGTGCTGCCATTGCTGCACTGTTCTATTATCCACATTTTAAAGTAACAGGTCCTGACGAAGGGAACTGCGTAGGGATTTTTGCAACAGGTCCAGCCATCGATAATAAACCTTTCAATTTGATATCCGAAATTATAGCTACGTTTATGTTTATGTTAGCTATTCTCTGCTTAGGTAAAATGGCTGATGGTTTAGCACCTATGGTCATCGGTATCTTGGTAGCATCCATAGGTATGTCCTTTGGTGCAACTACTGGATATGCGTTAAATCCAGCGCGCGACTTTGGTCCACGGTTAGCATATTTCTTACTACCAATTCCTAATAAGGGAACTGCAAACTGGCAATATGCGTGGGTACCATTTATTGGCCCGTTGATCGGCGCAGGCTTAGCCGTATTATTCTTCCAATTAGTGGCACCTTAACTCTAGCTAGAGTATATAAAACAAAAACGAATCATAGTTTATCAGGATAGTTCAAAGAAATTATTTTGAATTAGGAGGAGATTATATGGCCTTTCAAGAGGTAATTAATGCAAAACAGCGCATCATACAAGAATTTGTACCCGGAAAGCAGGTTACGATAGCCCATGTTATTGCCAATCCTAAACCAGACCTATTTAGAAAAATGGGGCTCGAGGAAAAAGGTAGAAATGCCATTGGGATTCTTACTATAACACCTGGCGAAGGGACCATTATTGCAGCCGATATTGCAAGTAAATCCGGTGATATCGAAATCGGTTTCATCGATAGATTTTCGGGGGCACTTCTCATAACTGGTGATGTATCTGCTGTTGAATCTGCATTGCGCAGCGTAATTGAAGGATTGCAACGCATATTAGGATTTTTCCCAACGGATTTAACAAGATCCTAATGAAAGGGTAATTATGAGCACCGAAAAGAAAGAAAAACGCATCCTCCTAGTAGGCCGTAGCGGTTGTGGTAAAACTACATTAGCCGATACGATTACGCATGGTTCAGCTACGTATCATAAGACACAAGCTATAACGCGGGTGGGAAGCTTCATCGATACTCCTGGAGAATATATGGAAAATCCTAATTACTACCGAGGCATTATCTTGCACGCCTATGATGCGGATCTAGTGATTTTCATGATCCCTGCAGGTGATGAAACAACTATATTCCCACCAAGCTTTGGTAACTCCTTAAACCGCGAGGTTATCGGTGTTGTATCCAAGGTGGATACAGGTAAAGATATAGAGGCCCCTCGACGTAATCTTAAACTAGCAGGAGCCACTAAGATTTTTGAAATATCAGTTCACGACGAAGAGTCGTTAAAACAATTATGTAACTACATATACGGTTAGTTGAAAGAAGGTTTTTCCATGGACAAAGTTTTTGAAGAACAACTTAATCAATTTATTTTAAATAAGGCGATCATTCCAAAAAGCTTGGGTCTATGGGAACGATATTTCAAAAAAATGTGTCTTGCTTGGCAGGATATGAAACCTGAGATTCATGCTCAGCATATTATCTTTTCTGCAGATAATGGTATTTCCGTTGATGGTCTGATCGGTTATAACTATGAGATTACCCGTAAACAGTCTCAGAATATGATTGATGGTAAAAGTGCAGTTGCTAATTATTGTATCTTTAACCATATTCCTTACGAAGTGGTAGATGTAGGCATTGCTTGCCCACAAGGTATTGGGGTCAATCGAAAGGTTGCTCAAGGCACAAAGAATATATTAGATGGTGCTGCTATGAGCGCTGAAGAATTTGACCTAGCGTACCAAGCGGGATATAACCGCGTTGTGTACTACGCAGAATCTGGGGTCAATCTATTTTCCTTCGGTGAAATGGGTGTTGGTAATACAACTACTTCAGCAGCTGTCTTGAGTGGTCTTACAAAACTAGACCCACGGATAACCGTAGGTCCTGGATCTGGTCCTGATGAAGAGGCGTACATGAATCAAAAACGAGAGTTTGTACGTACTGCACTATCTCATCATAAGGGGCACTTAAACAGTCCCAAAGAGGTAATTAGTCGTGTAGGTGGCTTTGATATAGCCGCTATTACAGGCGCTATGGTAGCTTGTACAGACTTACATATCCCATTTGTTATCGATGGATATATTACAGCTGTTGCCATGGCTTGTGCTACTCAAATGAATGGAGATGCTCCATTATACGGTATTCCATCTCATTATTCTCGTGAGGTAGGGATGGCCGCAGCATTGGCCTATGCAAATATTCGTCTTGATGAAGTTCCAATCCATGGACAAATGGCTTTAGGTGAAGGTACAGGGGCTGTACTCATGGTACAGCTGCTTAAAACCGCTCACTTTGCCTTTATGAATATAGGCACTATGGTGGAACTATTAGAAAAATAAATTTGTAATCTTTGCTCTATGTTTTGTAAAAGGAGAGAAAACAGATGACACAAGAAGCATTAGGTATGGTGGAAACTAAGGGCCTAGTAGGCGCTATTGAAGCAGCTGATGCAATGCTTAAAGCAGCTAATGTAGAACTCGTAGGCAATGAAAAAATTGGCTCTGGTCTCGTTACTGTTATGGTTCGCGGTGATGTAGGTGCTGTAAAAGCTGCTGTAGACGCAGGTGCAGCTGCTGCAGAACGCGTAGGCATTGTTATCTCTACTCATGTAATTCCAAGACCACATAAAGATGTAGAAGGTATTTTACCAACAAAGGGTGAATAATTATGGCCGATACTAAAAGTATGGTAGATGAGATTTTAAAGCGCGTATTGATGCGTATCGATGGTGCTGATTTAAGTAAAATTACAGGCGCAACAGGTAATGCATCTTGTGCATGTGCTTCGTCACCTGTAAGTTCACCTGCTACAAATCAACTACAAACTTCAATGATTACTGAACACGTAGGCAGTACTACAACAGGCGATACAATTGGCCTCGTAATTGCCAATGTAGACAGTCAAGTATTGGAAGCTATGAAGCTCACTAAGTCATATCGATCTATCGGTATCTTAGGTTCACGTACAGGTGCAGGGCCGCAAATTATGGCCGCTGATGAAGCTGTAAAAGCAACGAATACCGAGATTGTTAGCATTGAACTTGCCCGTGATATGAAAGGTGGCGCCGGTTCTGGTTCCCTTATCATATTTGGCGGCGATGATGTATCTGATGTAAGACGTTCTGTAGAAGTAGCATTGCGTGAATTAGAACGTACCTTCGGCGAAGTATATATGAACGAAGCAGGTCATGTGGAGGTTCAATATACAGCTCGCGCAGGAGAAGCATTAGTGACTGCATTTGGAACACCAGAGGGTAAAGCCTTTGGCTTGATCGTTGGGGCCCCAGCAGCTATTGGTGTAGTTATGGCAGATACAGCAGTTAAATCAGCTAATGTAGATGTAGTAGGCTATCGTTCTCCATCGAGTTCAGCTATGAGTAACGAAGTTATTTTACAAATCTGTGGTGATTCTGGCGCTGTTAAACAAGCTGTAAAAGCAGCACGTGATGTAGGATTAGCTTTACTAGAAACTATGGGAGATATACCTAAGAATAAAGGTAATGCTTACATTATTTAATGAATGTTGCTTCAAAGAGACATTCATTCATTACATATGATTACGTCACTATAGATGATACTTTCACAATGTGAATAGGAGGATTCATAATGGCAGAACTAAATGAACAAATGTTACGGGCTATCATTATGGACATAATGGATGAAGTAGGTATGCTCAAGGATGAGCCTGTTCAGGCGACACCGAAAGAAGAACCTAAAACAGAATCTCAAGAACCAGAATTAAAAGATTTGATTCGTCAAATGTTAGTAGATATGCAACGTAGCTAACGTTATAGGAATGCATGAATCCTGTGTGCGAATTATCAACAGAAATAGACGTCGGGAGGTGGCATAGTGAAAGATTCACTAGGGTTACTAGAAGTAGCTGGTTTACTGGGGGCTATCACCGCATCAGATGCAATGGTTAAAGCTGCAAATGTACGGTTGATAGGCATAGAAAAGACGAGAGGCCTTGGCTGGATGACAGTAAAGGTTGCCGGTGATGTAGCAGCTGTAGAAGCGGCTGTTCAGACCGGTGTGGCTCTTACAAAAGGGATGAACCTGTATGTAGCTCATAAAGTAATTCCACGGCCTGCAGAAGGCTTAGTAGAATCCTTTAATGATGACTTTACAGATAAGCCAGCTAAAGTATCTGATGATACACAGTTAACTAAGGCGAGTGCTAGTGTTCAAGAAACTAAAGAAATTATAGAAACTGAACCAGTCAAAGCTGAAGTTACAACTTCTAAAACAGAGAAACCCAAATTAGATGAAAAGGTTGTTGAAGTGTTAGATGAAATTGTATCTACTATCATAGAACCGAAAAGTTCTAAGTCCACAGGTACAAAGAAAACAACGCCAAAGAAAAACTCTAAAAAGAAATAAAGTAGTAAAAAATAAAGGAGATTATCATGAATAACGCATTAGGCATGGTAGAAACAAAAGGTTTAGTAGGCGCCATTGAAGCGGCTGACGCAATGGTAAAAGCAGCTAACGTTACATTAGAAGGTACTGAAAAAATCGGTTCTGGTCTTGTAACAGTAATGGTTCGCGGTGATGTAGGCGCTGTAAAAGCAGCGGTTGATGCAGGCTGTGCAGCAGCACAAAAAGTAGGCGAAGTAGTATCCACTCATGTAATTCCACGCCCTCATAGCGACGTAGAATTAATCTTACCTAAGAAAGGATAATAGCTTATGGATCGGGAACAGATTCGTGCTATCGTACGAGAAGTGATCGAAGCCATGTTCGAATCGTCCATTCCCGTAGGTGTGAGCAATAGACATGTCCATCTATGTCAGGCGGACTGGGATGTATTATTCCCTAATCAGGCAATTACTAAGAAAAGTGACTTAAAACAAACTGGAGAGTTTGCTTCAGAACAAACAGTTACTTTAGTGGGGCCTAAAGGAGTCATTCAAAATGTCCGCGTACTAGGTCCTCTTAGAAAGCAGTCACAAGTGGAGGTATCGTTGACCGATGCTCGTACATTAGGCATAAAGCCTCCTATTGTGCTATCTGGTCATTTAGAATCAGCCGTAGAGATCACTTTATGTACGGAAAACGGGGAAATAACAAAACCTATTTGTATCGTTGCAAAGCGACATATTCATATGTCGCCTGATGATGCAAAACGGCTTAATGTAAATGATGGCGATAGCGTTAATGTTGAACTTCAAACGCCAGAACGCACCACTGTATTTGGTGATGTCATCGTTCGGGCCGTGCCTGGTTTTGTCCTAGAACTCCATATTGATACAGATGAGGCGAATGCTGCCAATGTACAAGGTACAGTGATGGCGAGAATTGTACAGTAAAGTAGGTGATACGATGAAGGGTTTGAAAAAGGCAAATAATACATTGCAAGAGTTCTCTGATCTTGTAGAGTCCAAACAAGTGAGCTCGCATAATCAAAAGAATTTGCGTGTAGGTATTGACCTTGGTACATCATCTATTGTCCTATCCGTAGTTAACGACAAAGGTAAACCTATTTATGGTGCCTTTGAATACAATGAGTCCATTCGAGATGGCCTTGTAGTTGACTATGTGGGAGCTGTTACAATTACGCGAGCGTTAAAGGCTAAGGTGGAAGCAGCCTTAGGCACAGAACTTGTATATGCCGCAGCAGCTGTTCCACCTGGAACGATAGGCAAGAATAAAGATGTAGTAGGTCACGTTCTAGAAAGCGCCGGTTTTGAAGTGACTTGTATTCTAGACGAACCTACCGCTGCTGCTAATGTGCTAGGCATTACTGATGGCGCTGTTATCGACGTCGGTGGTGGGACTACTGGCATAAGCATTTTAAAAGATGGCCGAGTTGTATATACCGTAGATGAGCCTACAGGAGGCACCCATATGAACCTTGTTATTAGCGGGGCCTATGGGATTTCCATCCCTGAAGCGGAGGCTTATAAGCGGAATGAAGCTAATAAACGGGATGTATATGCAACCATACGGCCTGTTGTAGAGAAAATGGCAGCTATTTCTAAGCGTGCGTTACAAGAGGGTGGCTATGAAAAGGGGACTCCTATTGTTGTTGTAGGTGGTGCTTCTAATTTTGAGGAGTTTACCAAAACTTTCAGTCAATATATAGGATTACCCGTAGATAAGCCATTATATCCAGAATTTGTAACGCCCTTAGGGATTGCCATGGGAAGTGAGCATTAATATGGATGCATTAGTTAAACTGGTGCTAGAACGCCTAGAAAAGCGCATGACATCCACTGCTACGTTTATGGTCACAGAATGCAATAACTATGATGAACATATATTGTTGCAGAATCAACTCATTTCTTTTGCTGGTATAGATTATGGTCATATACGAGAGTTAATGAGCGATACATTGGTGCCTTGGGTAGCCTGTTTGCACCGTGCATTAGCGTATGACTGTGAGGTGACAATACGACTCGCAGTCCCTGTAACCTCGTTGCTGAATCCATCAGTTATTCTAGATTGGCCTATCAAATTTCTAGATAAATTTGGTCGTCCTATATATGCCAGCCATCAAGGATGGATAACGGCCTCTTTTGTAAGATCTTGTGAAAGTCAGTCTATTATCGTCATATATAGGGGACAACGGTTTACCATGGCTGCTCGAGATGAAATTGAGCGCTTACATATCACAATAATTGAAGGGAACGAGAAGTATGCAAGTCGGTAAAGTAGTGGGTAGTATCGTATCTACTCAAAAGCATGAATCTCTAAAGGGAATGAAACTGATGATGGTGGACATTCTCGATGGAGAACAAGAGTTGACGGGGCGCATAGAAATCGCCGTCGATACAGTATGTGCTGGTGAAGGTGAATATGTGCTTCTAACTCGAGGCTCATCGGCACGGCATATTTTCGAAGATGATAAAGGCACCGCAGTAGATTGCGCTATTGTGGGTATTATTGATAGTTTTGAAAAATAATTGTATAGGAAATAGCTGGTGCCAGAGTTAAACCTAGTTATTGTGTCACATCATGAATGTATCCTTGATTGTGTACACCGTTAGTTGACATGGTCATTGCATCAGCAATGCAACCTATATGGAGGTTCATGATGGAAAACAATACACAGTTGAAAGAAATGATCCGCTCCATGGTTATAGATGTATTACAGGGGCAAAAGCAAGAAGTAGCCTCATCACAACCTTTTAAACAAGCGCCTAGAGGTCAAGTTGAACCAGGTGTATTTGATACTGTTGATGAGGCTATTCAAGCAGCAAAAGCAGCGCAAGCGCGCTTTGAAGATTGCACCTTGGCAACCCGTGAAAAGGTAATAGCAGACATCCGTGCTGCTATGCGCCCACGAGTACAAGAGTTGGCTCAAAAAACTGTTGAAGAAACAGGAATGGGTCGAGTTGCAGATAAAGTATTGAAATTAAATCTTACACTCGATAAAACACCGGGTGTAGAAGATCTCGTTACAGAATGTGAAACTGGTGACAACGGCATGACATTATACGAATTGTCTGCCTACGGTGTCATCGGTGCTATTACACCAAGTACAAATCCAGCAGAAACGTTAATATGTAATACAATCGGTATGCTAGCAGCAGGAAATGCCGTATTCTTTAGTGTTCATCCTGGTGCTAAGCATCTAAGTCGGTTGCTAGTTAGTGAACTTAACCAAATTATTGCTAAATCGATTGGCATTGAAAACCTAATCGTCACACTTCGTGAGCCATCTATTGAGTCCGCTCAAGAGATGATGTTGCACCCCGATGTGAGCTTACTAGTTGTTACTGGTGGTCCTGGGGTTGTAAAACAAGCGCTTCAAAGTGGCAAAAAGGTTATCGGTGCCGGTGCTGGTAATCCACCAGCCTTTGTAGATGAAACAGCAGATATTAAAAAGGCGGCTCAAGATATCGTCCTCGGTGCTAGCCTCGATAATAATATTCTATGTATCGCTGAAAAGAGCGTCGTTGCCATGCGCCAAATCGAGCCACAACTAGTTCAAGAAATGGTGAAAGCAGGATGCGTCCTCATTGAAAATCAACAAGATATTCAACGCTTAGTGGATTTAACTGTATTACCAAATGGGACACCAAACAAAAAGTTCGTCGGTAAGAATGCAAGCGTCATTCTTGATGCAGCACATATTCCGTACAACGGTGATCCACGATTGATTATCATGCGTACACCAAAAGACCATCCATTTGCAGTGATTGAAATGTTAATGCCTATTCTACCGGTTGTAACGGTAGATAGCTTTGATGAAGGTCTCGATGTATGCTTGATGTTAGAAGCGGGCTTACATCATACGGCAACAATGCATTCCTTAAATATGGAACGCCTCAATCGGATGGCCCGTAAAATGAAAACATCTATTTTTGTTAAAAATGGTCCATCTTATGCTGGCCTTGGTTTTAGTGGAGAAGGTACAACAACCTTTACGATTGCTACACCTACTGGGGAATCGACTACATCGGCTCGCTGCTTTGCACGACGTCGTAGATGTTGTTTAACAACAGGATTTAACATTCGATAGGTGGTGAGCATATGAATAAATGGACTTTTCCAACTCAAATTTATGCAGGACCAGATTCGTTGAATCGTCTTACAGAATTTAATAATGAATCCATCCTTATCATATGTGATCCATTTTTAAAAGATTCTCCAAGCCTTACGTATGTGATGAGCTTAATGGACAGTAAAAATAAAGTAACTATCTACACTGATGTGGTGCCTGATCCGCCCATAACGCATGTAGTAAAGGGCATTGAATTTATGGAAGGTATTAAACCATCCGTCATCATTGCTATAGGTGGTGGCTCTTGCATTGATATGAGCAAAGGGATTGCTTATTTTGGTCGTAAATTAAAGCATATGGATATCAAATCCTTTATTGCCGTGCCTACTACTAGCGGCACAGGGTCTGAAGTAACCTCCTTTGCTGTTCTTACAGATAAAGAAACGCAAATTAAGTATCCTCTTGTGGATGATGCGGTATTGCCAGACGAAGCTTTATTAACGCCATTATTTGTAAAAACATCTCCACCAAGTGTTACTGCTTTTAGTGGTATGGATGTACTCGTTCATGCGCTAGAAGCTTATGTAGCGACTGCTGCCAATAACTTTACCGATGCATTGGCCCAACAGGCGATTGAGCTTGTCTTTGAATACTTACCAAGATGTCATAAGCCAACAGCAACAGAGCAAGACCGCATGTCTATGCACGAAGCATCATGCCTTGCAGGTCTTTCCTTTAACAAGGCTGGCTTAGGTATCGTTCATGCTATGGCTCATCAGTTGGGAGGACAATTCCATGTGCCTCATGGTCTAGCTAATAGTATGCTCTTGCCGTATGTAATTGGATTTAATTGCTCTCGCAATCCGGCGGTAGCTAAAAAATATGCTCATTTATCTGCTAAATTAGGCTTTGCAGGTCATAATGCATCAGAGGTGGATAAATTAGCTGCTCTTATAGAAGCTATCGTTACATTGCAACATACATTAGACTGTCCAATGAATCTGACAGCCTTTGGTGTAGATAAAGCTGTATCGGAAACTAAGCTCGACCTTATGGCAGATAGAGCACTAGAGGATATGTGTTACAGATTTAATCCATATCCAGCTAACCATGATGATCTTATTGGTTTATATAAAAAAGTATTGTAATTTATATAGATTGAGTACTATATAGATTGAATACTAAAACTAGAAAATATAAGACCGAAAAAGAGACTTTAATGATTTCATTGAAGCCTCTTTTTTATTTGTATAGGAATAGATTGTATTACTGAGGTTATGTGCTATTAGATACACCTTTTTTCATCTTAGAATGATATAATAATTTTTACATCCTATCTTGATGTAGAGGTGTTATTCAAATTTAGTCATATTCCATATAACTCATTGGAATATAGAATAACATAGATTTTATCTACATTTGTTGTATAATATGTATAGGATATTTAAAAAATTAGATATTTTTGTGAAAGTGTATCCTCATCTAATTTAATTAGATGCTTAGTATATTTTATGAGAAATTCATAGTAAATGTACTACTTTCACAATATGAGTATGATCTTGTGTGGTCATACGGTTTTTGAAAAGAGAGGTATTTATGCAACACATGCTACGCATGGGTATTGACGTGGGCTCTACAACGGTTAAAGTTGTACTATTAGACGAACACGATAATTATTTGTATAAAAAGTACATACGCCATTATGCGAACATTTTGGACACCGTATATACCTTGCTCCAAGAGGCTCAAGTGGGCCATGAAAATGATCAAGTTCATGTATGTATTACCGGTTCTGGTGGTATGGCGATGGCTGAAAAGGTACGCATTCCATTCGTACAAGAGGTTATTGCTGAAACACGTGCTGTAAAAGCGTTGTACCCAGAAACTGATGTTATTATCGAACTTGGTGGTGAAGATGCGAAGGTTACCTACTTAGGTCAAACTGCAGAACATCGTATGAATGGCTCTTGTGCTGGTGGTACAGGCGCTTTCATCGACCAAATGGCGACTTTATTGCAAACTGATGCATCTGGTCTTAACCAATTGGCCATGAATGCTGATACGATTTATCCAATTGCAGCACGCTGTGGCGTATTTGCTAAAACAGACGTACAAGCTTTGTTAAACCAAGGCGCATCTCATGAAAATATTGCAAAATCCGTATTCCAAGCGATTGTAAACCAAACAATTGCGGGCCTTGCATGCGGTCATAAAATTGAAGGTAATGTAGCATTCCTTGGCGGTCCATTGACATTCTTGTCTGAATTGCGCCAATGCTTCTGCGATACCTTAGAACTAGATGAAGCGCATCGCATTATCCCTGAGAATGGTGAATTGTTCATCGCTTTAGGGGCGGCTTTGATGAAAGAAGACTGTCGTGAGATTACAGTTGGCCAATTAACAAAAGAAATTGGTGCCCTCATCGGTATTCCTATGGAGGCTACAGATCGTGTAGAACCTCTATTTAAAAATGAACAAGAATTAGAAGAATTCCGCGCTCGTCATGCTAAGGCAGTAACGCCAAAGGCAAACATTGAAGATGCGCAAGGGCCTTGTTACCTTGGTATTGATGCGGGTTCTACTACACTTAAGGTAGTTCTCATCAATAGTAATAAGGAAATTATCTTCTCTCACTATGGTCCAAACCATGGTAAACCATTAGAAAAATCTCGTGAAATGATCGAGAAAATTTATGAACTGTTACCAAAAGGCGCTTATATTGCGCATTCTGGTGTAACTGGCTACGGCGAAGCGTTCCTTAAACGCGCCCTTGGTATCGATATTGGTGAAGTAGAAACAATGGCTCACTATCGTGCAGCTCGCTACTTCTGCCCTGATGTTTCCTTTATCTTGGACATCGGCGGTCAAGATATGAAATGTTGTAAGGTCCGTGATGGCTATATCGAAGATATCGTATTGAACGAAGCATGCTCCTCTGGTTGTGGTTCCTTCATCGATACATTCGCATCCGGTCTACGCATTCCAATCGACCAATTCGCGAAGGAAGGTTTGTTGGCATCCTTGCCAATCGACTTGGGCTCTCGTTGTACTGTATTTATGAACTCTAAAGTTAAGCAGGCTCAAAAAGAAGGTGCTACGGTACAAGATATCGCAGCAGGCCTTGCTTACTCTGTTATTAAAAATGCCCTTTATAAGGTTCTTAAGGTAAAAGATCCTAAAGAATTGGGCGATCATATCGTTGTACAAGGCGGTACATTCTACAATGAATCCGTATTGCGTGCCTTCGAGAAATTGATGGGCGTAGAAGTAATTCGTCCTGACGTATCTGGCTTGATGGGTGCGTATGGTATGGCCCTTCTTGCAGCTGAAACAGCAGAAGAGCTACAAAAGGAAAAAAGTACTTTGCTCGATAGCAACGGTCTTAACTCTTTACAAGTATCTACGACAATGCGCAATTGTGGACTTTGCTCTAACAATTGTATGCTTACCATCAACGCTTTCTCCGATGGTCGTACCTACGTAACGGGTAACCGTTGTGACCGCGGTGCAGGCGGTATGATTCAAGAGGAACGCAAAGCAGTTCCTAACTTAGTAGACGTTAAATTGCGTCGTTACTTCGACTACTACTTAAAGAAAAATATTCCAGAGT
Organism: uncultured Veillonella sp.; assembly: GCA_900552715.1. GTDB lineage: Bacteria > Bacillota > Negativicutes > Veillonellales > Veillonellaceae > Veillonella. The sequence continues at coordinate 6,325 of USAV01000013.1, read as the reverse complement.
TCGAAGGTAAAATGCGCGTAGGTATTCCTCGAGTCCTCAACATGTACGAGGATTTCCCATTCTGGTTTACATTCTTTAATACACTTGGCTATGAAGTAATCCTTTCCGATTACACAACGAAGGACCAATACAACAAGGCTATCGATACAATCCCATCCGATACAGCTTGCTATCCAGCAAAAGCTGTTCATGGTCATATTCGCGATCTTGCGAATGCACAGGTAGACTTTGTTTGGTATCCTTGTATTCAACATGGCCCTAAGGAATTTAGCCGTGACAATAATTACCATTGTCCAATGGTTATTTCCTATCCAGAACTTATTAAAAACAACATGCAAGAGGTTCTAGGGGATACTCCATTCCACGCACCATTCTTGCCATTGGCTGATAAAAAATCTCTTGTTCCTGCTCTTGTGAAAGCATTGGACTTCTTGAACCTCAAGAAGAAAGATATTGCTAATGCTGTAGAAAAAGCTTGGGAAGAACAAGAAAACTGTAAGGCTTCTTACCGTGAAACGACAAAGAAAACCGTATCTCGCCTCGTAGCAGAACAAATTCCTACCATCGTATTAGCTGGTCGTCCATATCATTTGGACTCCGGTATTAACCACGGTATTCCAGAGCTTATTACATCTCTTGGTATGGCTGTTCTTACAGAAGATGGTGTTGCTCCACTAGGCAATGAAATCAAGCATTTACGTGTTGTAGACCAATGGTCCTACCATAGCCGTTTATATCGCGCTGCTGAATTCGTAAGTAGAACTGAAGGCTTCCAAATCGTTGAACTTAACTCCTTCGGTTGTGGCCTTGACTCTATCGTAGCGGATCAAGTTAAAGATATACTTTCAGCAAACCATAAAATTCATACCTTACTCAAAATTGATGAAGGTACAAACCTTGGTGCTGTAACCATCCGTTTGCGTTCCTTGCAATCCGTAATGGAACGTAGCTTGCGTCGTCATCATAACCCAGAAGCACCAGAAGTGGTGGAAGAGCAATTACCAACGTACGATTATAATCGCGTTGTGTTCACTGAGGAAATGCGTAAGACTTATAAAATCTTGGTGCCACAAATGTCACCATTGCATTTTAGTCTCTTAGATCCAGTCCTCAAAAATGAAGGCTATGACTTTGAAATGTTGCCAGCTCCAACGCGTGACGACATTGAAGTGGGATTAAAATACATCAATAATGATGCATGTTACCCAGCGATTATCGTTGTAGGTCAGCTCATGTCTGCTCTATTATCTGGTAAATATGATATCAATAAAACGGCTGTTATCATCTCCCAAACAGGTGGTGGTTGTCGTGCTACAAACTACATCGGTTACTTGCGTAAGGCTTTAATCGATGCCGGTATGAAGCAAGTACCAATCCTATCCCTCAATGCGAGCGACATGGAACGTCAACCAGGCTTCAAATTGACAAAAGGTTTCTTACATCGTATGATCCAAGCCGTTGTTTACGGTGATGCCCTCATGCAATGTGTATTGGCTACACGTCCATACGAAACTAACCCAGGCTCTACGGATGCATTATGTGATTACTGGATTAAAAAATTACAGCAAAACATTACATCTGCAAGCCTTCGTCAGTACAATAAGTACATCAAAGAAATCATTCATGACTTTGATAACTTGCCAGTTAATAAAGATATACAAAAACCTCGCGTTGGCGTCGTAGGGGAAATTTACGTTAAGTTCCATCCGAGTGCTAATAACCATATCAATGAACTCATTGAAAAAGAAGGTGGCGAAGTTGTTACATCTGGCCTATTAGACTTCTTCTTGTACTGCGCAATGGATAGTACATACCGTGCTAAACACCTTGATGGTACATGGCTATCTGGCTTCTTCGGTACATTGGCTCGTGAAGCCCTTGAACTCTACCGCTTGCCATACGCTAAAGCCGTAGCGGCGTCCAAACACTTCGACCCTCTACAACGTATGACAGAAGTAGCAAAAGAAGCAGCTCAATACATTGGCCTTGGTAACCAATGCGGTGAAGGCTGGTTCCTTACAGGCGATATGATTGACCTCATCGAAAAAGGGGCAAAACAAATCGTATGCTTGCAACCATTTGGCTGCTTACCAAACCACGTAACAGGTAAAGGCATGGTAAAAACACTATCCGCTGCCTATCCAGACGTGCGCATTGCTGCCATCGACTACGATCCAGGCTCCAGTGCAGTAAACCAAGCAAATAGATTGAAACTACTACTATCGACAATGTTTGAATAAGAGGTGCTCCGTTATATTTTCAATGGGGCCATGTTAGATGTATTGCTAATTTTAGCCCCAATAATAGTTGTGTAACTCGATGGAGCTATTGTAAATAAGCGATAAGGTGCTTTCATTTTATAATGGGGCCCGGATACAACTGCATATCATTAGTATAGAAAAAATACAGCCCTCTCTTGGCTCAGGTACGTCACTACGCTCCGTAAAATCGCTGCAGAGAGGGCTGTATTCTTTTCTATATACACCCGCTATGAAGATGTCCCATTATAAAATGTAAGTAATCCAATTTACTATATCCCTAATAGCTCCATCGAGTTTGTTATCTTATTATTTACAAAAAATTAGCAATACACCTAACGGAAATGGGAGGGGGAGAAAGGAGATTTGGCTATGCCACATCTCTTTTTTCCTACAATCAGTTGGACAGTAGCTTTCTTTTATTGTGCTTATGGTGTTTGTAGGGAATAAGAAGTAATCTATTTTAGACAGAGTTTTAAAGCCTTACAATGGGACATCTTCATAGCAAAAATTAATAAAAATAGCGTTACCTTTTTCGAAGCGATTTTACGGAACGAAGTGACGTACTGAGCAAGAAGAAGGTAACGCTGTTTTTATACTAAAATTTATTCTATTGTAACGGGGCCCCATTGTAAGGCTCACACAAATGCTTAAAAGAGATTACTCTTTCTCAACTAAACCATATAGGCACAATAAGGAAAGCACTGCACATACTAGCATTGTAATCCCCATGGGTACCCCTGTATGATCCCCACCAATACCAACGAGTGGAGATACGATGCCTGCCGCAAACATGCTAGCAAAGCCGAGTATGGCAGAGGCACTACCGGCCATTTTTCCATATTTGGTCATTGCCATGGAGAAGGACGCGGATCCGAATAGGGATACGGTACATACGGTAAAGAATAGGATAGTTGTTACAGGAATGAGTGACCATTCGAAAATCATGGCAATTAAGAATAGTAAGGAACCGATTGTAAGTTGCCACAGGCTGAATGTTAGTAATTGTTTAGCTGTTATCACATTACTAACACGACTACTGATGGCACTAGCTAAGACAATACCACAGCTGTTGATACCAAACAGATAGCTAAATTCTTGGGCGGAAAGATTAAAAATATTTTGGTATACAAAGGATGAACCTGAGATATATGCAAAAAATCCGCCAAAAGCAAATAATTGGATTAATGTTTGTCCTAAGAATGGTTTATCTTTGATGAGCGTAATATAATTTTTTACTGCTACACCTACGCCACCAATAACACGTTTTTCTTTTGGTAAGCTTTCACGGAATAGAAGTGAGCCTGCTAATAGAATAGCAGAGAATACTGCTAGAATTACAAAAATTACACGCCATGTAGTGAATAAGAGCAATTGGCCACCTATGAGAGGGGCAAGTACTGGCGCTAAGCCGTTAACCATCATGAGTAAGGCAAAGAGTTTTGTCAATTCTTGACCAGAGGCAAAGTCTCGAGCGATAGCCTTGGCGATTACAACACCTACAGAACCAGTTAAACCTTGTAGGAATCTACCTAGTAAAAGTATTTCGATGCTAGGTGCAAAGGCACAAATGATGCCAGAGATGACACATAGTAAATTGCCTACGATGAGTGGTAATTTACGACCCATTGTATCGCTAATAGGACCCCCAAATAATTGGCCTACTGCAACACCAAAGGTCATAATACCAATGGTCATTTGAATATTAGATGCGGTTGTATTTAATTCGCCAGGCATAATCGGCAATGCTGGCAAATAAAGATCTGTTGCAAGCGGTGTTATGGCTGTTAACATGCCAAGGAATACTACTAAGATAAAGGAAACCTTAGCAGAATTTTCTTGATTCATAAAATCCTCCTATCTTAAAATGGGAAAAATAAAAGCCTGCGAATCGCACTTCGCAGACTGCATTTAATTTTTTCTATTTGATACGATGTATTGTAACATGATTAGTAGATAATTTCTATAGATTTTTCTTAATAAGAATTATGATTTGCTATCTTTTCTCTCATCGATTACAATAAGTTATATTATTTATATCTAAAAGTATCAATTTGATTTATGTGGGTAGGAGAGAATTATATGAAAAAAATGGTAAAATCTTTGATTTTGACTGTAGTAGCTGTCCTGAGTAGTACTATAGTATCCTCAGTGGAAGCTATTAGTTCTGATGAGGCCGTACAAAGTGCATTGGCACGCGTACCAGGTGCAACGATTGCAAATGTAACTGAGTTCAATCGCGATTATGATCGTGGCCGTTTAGAGTATGAAGGTGAAATTCATTATAATGGTTATGAATATGACTTTGAAATCGATGCAGATACTGGCACATTTACAAAATGGGAAGTAGAGCAAGAGGTCTATTAATAGACTGAGATCTTATAATGTGTAACAATGTGGATTAACTCCTTAAGGAGCATTATTGGGAGTATCCTAATATATAACAATAAAAAAGAACAGCTCATTAAGAGCTGTTCTTTTTATGTTACCAAATCTTAGAAGAAGAAGTGGTGAATTTCATGGATGAAATGTTGACCGAAGAAGGAGATACAACCATGCATAATGATGAAGATCAAGAAGTATTTGAACGCGCTGTTCATGATAACGCTTGCTTCGATTTCATGTTCTAAGTTGTGAGCTTCTTCAGAGTTAATTTCTTTGTGGTTTTCTAGGTATGCTTTCAAAGCAGGACCTACGGCACCAATAGAAATCGCGATGGATTGTGGGGACAACATTTTACCGATACCAGCTGCACCGGAGTTAACAGCTGCCAACCAGAAGCCAAGGTCTTCGAAGTTTGTAGGATCTAAACCTTGAGCTGCAGCGATTTGAAGTGGGCCAAACAATACGTTGGAGTTTGTACCGGAACCAGTTAAGAAGGCACCCAACGCACCTACGATAGGAGCGAATAGAGGATACAAGGAACCTGTACCAGCAACCATTGCTTTCGCAATATCTGCAGTCATACCAGAGTAAGTCATCAATTTAGCTGTCATAACAACTGTGATGATTGTAAGGTATGTGAATTTCAAGTTTTTAACTGTGGAACCCAATGTACCGAAGATTTCGCCAGCTTTTGCTTTTTGGATGAAACCACCAACAATACCAGCGATGAAGATCATGATACCAGGAGTTGCAATCCATACGAATGTGTAAGGTTTTGCACCAGCGCCTTGGTAAATAGGTACAGATGTTTTAATGGATGCAAGAGGACCATTAATTGCAGGGAATAATTTGGAAGTTAATAACAATAATACGAAGATCAAGATGAATGGCATTGCGGCAATAAGGCCTTCGCTACCAGAAACTTTAGGAACTTCGCCAGTTTGTTTAACTGCATATTCAGGATCATTAGGAGGCATAATTTTTGCACAACCAATGATAACTGCCATAATTACGATGGATGCAGAAATTACGGATAATTCTGGACCCATTACAGCGTTGATTATAGTTTCAGGAACAGCTAATGCTAAACCGGAAAGTAATGTAACAAGGAATACGCCTTTTAACGCTTTGATACCGCCACCAATAATCATAACAACGAAGAATGGAGCGATAAGGTTAAGTAAGAATAATTGTACGGAAATGAATGTACCTAAATGGCTTGGATCAAGGTTTGTTAAGGATGCCAAAGTAGTTGTTGGAATACCGATGGAGCCAAATGTTGTTGGTACGGAGTTCGCAACGAGACATGCGATGATAGATTTTAGTGGATCAAAACCTACTGCAACCATCATAGCAGCTGGAATTGCAACGGCAGTACCAAAGCCAGCCATACCTTCCATGAAGGCACCAAAGCCCCATGCAAGTAACAATGCAAGTACACGAGTATCAGATGTTACAGAAGAAAGCATTGTTTTAATAGTTTCCATTGCTTTCGTATGTACTACCAAGTTATAAACGAAGATAGCAGCTGTAATAACTAATAGGATTGGCCAGATTGCCAAAGCGGCACCTTCAAGGGCACCAGTGACCATAATGAATGGGTCAGATTGGAATGCTGTAATAGCGATGATGAAAGAACCGATTGCAGCAACACTTGTTGCTTGCCATGCAGGTAATTTCAA
>USAV01000012.1 GCA_900552715.1 uncultured Veillonella sp. | reverse complement strand
TACTAATTTAGATAATTTTAGGGTTAGAATTGGTAAATTACAACATATTTTTGATAAATATCGTCAAAGTAGATTACCAGAGTTTTATTTTTATCCTAATTTTTTTACACCAGAGTGGGTTTATGAAAGCAAGAACGAATATGTTAAAGTCATTGTAAGTGAGTTAGCACCAAAATCATATGTAAAAGGTATTTATGGTGAAGAAAGTTTAGAAATATATGAAAATTTAATAGATTTTATTTCTTGTAAGTATGGTAAAGATACTTATGCAAAGACAATTAATAACTTACCAAAAAAAGATTATGAATCCTATACAAAGTGTTATTACAATAAGAGTAATAGCGATTCAGAATATCATAGGTATAAATTGATTTATTGGTGGCTAGTAATAGTAGCACTTGATAATGATCTATATAATAAATATTTGGACTATGTTGTAGATGCTGCTGATATTTTTGGCTTTACAGAAGATATGATTTCTGATTGGTGTGAAGCAGTTATTTATTGGTTAAATGGGAATAATATAAATGAAAACTGTGGTTTACAATTAAAAACAGCTGAAGCTAATAAATTCTTTTTTGATAAAAATAGATAATATTGTTTTTGTGAACGGCGTAGTGGATTATTGAGTCGTAACTTTTATCAACATTATGATGTATATGCTTGTTATCATAAAATTATCCATTATAAAAAGAGGGGATTCTCCGTTAGATGGGCGAATTGCAGAGACTAGCATTGAAAAATTTTGTGACGGAGATACTTTATATATTGCCGAGGACGATAGTTTATTATCTATTTTCCAAGATGCAGATGTGACCTCTACTTTTTATGGGCCGCGTGAAACTGTTCAGCGTGCTAGATCTAAGATTGGTAAAGGTGGCTATAACCTATTTACACATAATTGTGAACACTTTGCTATTTGGTGTAAAACAGGACTTAATGAATCTACACAACTTAGTATAGAGGGGATCGCAGTAAGATTTCTAAGATCTAAATTAGGATTATTAAGATATATAGCTGATGAAATCTGGCGTGTTGAGGCAGAGTATTAGTAGTAACTATAAAGGACTAGCAATATAATAAAATATATATTGCTAGTCCTATCTTTTACAAAAATGATAATATTTTAAAAAAAATGTTGACATACACGGATGCGTGTAATATACTTGTATCATCAGGTGAGCTAAATCACCAACATGTAGAACAGAAAGACTTAGGTTCTAACAGCAATCTTATAATATACATAGCTTAATAGAGATGAGTATAGAATCTAGTATAATTTAATAGTTATCGTTCATAAACGATTCATAAGGTTAGACACAAGCAGCAATCTTCAGATTAAATAACCAGAAAAAGCGATTTTGGAGACCTTTTGGTCTAGAGTATCGTGTTTAGTTAGCCTTAGCCTCAGTGAGGTTAGTAATTGTCTTGAACTTTGTATTGTAGCCGCTTATGGTTGTCTTGTTTATTTTGCTTTCAAAATTTACGTTGTGATAATCTGGAGCGGTTTTTTATATGCTAAGGAGATAGGAACTATGAATACATTTATGAACGCTTTAACAAATAATGAAAAATCTTATACTGCGAACGATGGTACAGCATATCGTACAAGTGGTAGTGCTTTGGTGGACCTTAATTTCTCTGTGCCTGCATTGCGTCAGACTGCTGTTGATTTCTATGGTAAAAGTAAACATAATTATCATTTTTATAGTACTGCTCGCACTATGGATGCTGTAGAGGCGTTACGTCTATTCATTATATCTTATGAGGAAGATCCTCTTTATACTATGAAATGGCTTATGTATGTACGCCACATTAAGCTAGGTCTTGGAGAGCGCGATGTATTCCGTATGATGCTCACCAAAATAGGTGATTTACATCCCGAGATGGCATTGCAGTTTATCATCGGTACTGAATTATGGAACTATGGTCGTTGGGATGATGTTCTACGCATCTTCTTTGATACAACGAGTACTATCTTACATGAAGGGCTAGGAGAAGTAATTTCTAATCAGTTCAGACGTGATGTAATCGGTTGTAGTCTCGGCGACTCTATTAGCTTATTAGCAAAATGGATGCCGTCCAATAATACATCCTCTAAGGAGAAGCGTTCTGAGGCAGTTATTTTGCAATCCTTGTTACATTTAAGTGCTCGTGAATATCGCAAAACCTTGTCTAAGTTACGTGAACATTTAGCGGTAGTAGATAGAAAGGCATCCCTCAACCAATGGAATGATATTAATTATAATTATGTGCCATCTAAGGCGAATCTTAAATATCGTAATGCTTTCTTAAAACATGATGAAGAACGTCGCAAGGCCTATCTTGCATCATTACAAAAGGGAGACGATGCTGTTAAGATTAATGCCAATTCTATGTTCTTGTACGATATTGTACAAGCCTATGTAAAGGGAGATAATTTCTGGGATAGTAGTCTAAATCCATATGACGAAACATTAGAGCAGTTGTGGAATGCCCAAGATGCGCCTAAGGATTATGACGATATCTTAGTTATACGCGACGGGTCTGGATCTATGGGGGAAAAACTATCTGGTAATAGTTCCGTCACCGCACTTAGCGTAGCAGATTCGATTGCATTGTATTGTGCACATCATAACAAGAATGAATCCTTTAAAAATCGATTCATTACCTTTAGCAATCGCCCTCAGAGTGTAGATATTTCGATGTGTCAAACATTGCGAGACAAGTTGAGACGATTGCATCGCTTTGACGATTATAGCAATACGGATATAGAGGCTACATTTGATTTAATCCTCGATACAGCTATAAAAAATCATCTTCCTCAAGAGGAGCTACCTTCATCATGTCTTATTATTTCTGATATGCAGTTTGATCAGGCTACAGCTCATGATGATAATACAACTGTTATTGAATCGTGTGGCCAGAAATTTGAATCCCTTGGCTATACTATGCCACGGCTCATTTTCTGGAACGTATCCGTCTATGCACATAATACTATTCCTGTTCAAATGCATCCAAGTGGTGTCATTCTTGTATCTGGATTCTCTAAGTCCATTGTTGATATGGTTCTATCTAGAGAACTCAATCCTGAAACGGCACTCAAAGCTGAGCTAGATGCAAAGTGTAGTATAGTAGATACTGTACTACAAGATTATGTAAATGTAGCATAATTTATATATAATCTTATTACATAAGGTTCTTATTAGTCTGTTTCTGACTAGTAGGACCTTATTTTTGTGTACATAATTTGTGCTATAATGAAGAGTAGGTTTTATAAGGTAATATTCATTATATATACGAGGAATTATATATGGCAATTAGCAAAGAAATACAAAAATCAAGCGAAATGAAGTTTGATGGTAAACTAATTAAAGTTACTTATGATATAGCTGATGTAAATGGTAATGAAGCGTGGCGTGAGGTTGTTCATCATCCTGGTGCTACAGCTATTGTAGTTGTTACAGAAGATAATAAAATTGTAATGGAGCGTCAGTTCCGTTATGCTTTGCAACAGCCTTTGCTTGAAATTCCAGCGGGTAAATTAGATCCTAATGAAGAGCCTCTTAACTGTGCGAAACGTGAGTTAGCAGAGGAGACAGGTTATCGTGCCAATCAATGGATTCCGTTGGGTACAATTGCGACAAGCCCAGGTTTCTGTAACGAAGTATTACATTTATACTTAGCAAAAGATCTTACTATGGGTGAAACTAATTGGGATCCAGATGAATACGTTGAGCTTGAGTATTTTACTTTACCTGAATTATTAGAGGCTATCAAGGCTGAGCAAATTAAGGATAGCAAATCTTTGGCAGCGCTTATGCTTGCAATGCCGTACCTCAAATAATAGTACGTAATAGGAGGATATATGTTTAAACGAATTATCCTATTAGTTATGGACTCTGTAGGTATTGGCCACGCTGCTGATGCTGCGAAGTTTGGTGATGAAGGTTCTAATACATTAGGGCATATTGAATCAACAGCAGGTCAAATCCATTGTCCTAATTTAAAATCTATCGGTTTAGGTCGCATTGCTGATATTTCTGATACTGGTAAAAGCATTAACGGTGCTTTTGGCCGTATGGCAGAGCTCAGTACCGGTAAAGATACGACTAGTGGCCATTGGGAAATGATGGGGCATCCTGTTACCGTTCCATTCCCAACCTTTTACGAAGGTTTTCCAAAAGAATTAATGGATACTTTTACAAAGGAAACAGGCTATGGTTATTTAGGTAATGAAGTTGCATCTGGTACAGAAATTATTGAACGTTTAGGGGCCGAACATATTAAAACTGGTAAGCCCATCGTATATACGTCTGCAGATTCGGTGTTTCAAATTGCGGCCCATGAAGATATCATTCCTCTAGATGAGTTATATCGTATATGCCAAATTACCCGTGATAAGGTTTGCGTTGGAGATTACTATGTAGGCCGTATCATAGCACGTCCATTTGTAGGTGAACTTGGTAGTTTTGTACGCACATCTAACCGTCATGACTATAGTCGCATGCCAGAGAAAAAAATGGTACAACAAGAGTTACAAGATGCAGGTATGCCAACGGTAGCAGTCGGTAAAATTGGAGATATCTATGCTCATGTTGGTTGGGATGAAAGCTATCCTACCAAATCTAATGCTCATGGCATGAATATGGTTCCATATCTATTAGGCTCTACATTTGATTACGGTCTAATGATGGTAAACCTTGTTGAATTTGATAGCCTTTACGGTCATCGTAGAAATGTAGAAGGTTATAAACGAGGTATTGAAGATTTTGACTACCAACTTGGTGGGTTAATACCAATGCTCAATGATGACGACTTATTGCTTATTACCGCGGACCATGGTAATGATCCAACATGGAAGGGAACAGATCACACCCGTGAATTAGTACCTATTCTTGGATATAGTCCACGAATAAATGGGCCTATAAACCTTGGGGATAGAAAAAGCTTTGCCGATATTGGTGAAACCATTTTAGAAAACTTTGGACTAAAACAATGGGGTATTGGCACATCGTTTTTGGAGAAACTTAGTAAATAATTTTCTCATATGTTTTTTGTATATTTAGGTTTAGAATACTAGATTACGATCTATATACAAAAATAACATAATTTCAAAATAACAATGATAATATGCTATATATGAAGATACTACCAGTTAAAAATATTTATTTTTAACTGGTAGTATCTTTAAAATAGATAGTTACATCATAAAGAACGACCAACTTATGTACATCATAAGTTGGTCTTTTTTACTTAATAGAAGTATATTTCTTTAATATTTATTATTTAATTATAGTAAGCCTTTACTTTCCATCATTTCTTTAATATTTAGTAAGGTAGATTTACAAACTACATCATACTCTAGTGTACTTAAGAAATCTGCAAATTTTTTATCATCTTCGTTTTTACATTTTTCATAAGGAATTTTGCCGTTTTGTTGATATGGTTCTAGAATTTGATTTCGTCGGTACTTCCAAGTATTGTAATAAGGACCTTTAAATTTTGTCATAAAGCCATTGCTATCAACTAGTACAAAGCCTTCAGATTCATGGTATGAATTAAGTTCCTCATTAATGATATTCTCTAGTTCATCCATAGTATTAACTTGTTGAATTGTTTTTACAATAGATATTAATTGAATGTCATACTTTTTAAGGATGGAATCTAGTTCTGCTAACCTTTCTCTAGAGAAAGATACATCAATATGCTTGCCATTTACATCTAATGTATTTTGAATCATATCAAGCACATACAGATGATCTTGGTCATATTTTATAATATGTGTATCTTCTTGGCTGATGACTTCGAACATCATAGAGCAGTTATTACGCTTTAATAGCTCTTTAATTTCTTCTTGTAAGGCTTCAGGTAATTTTTTGAATAAATCTTTAAACAAATCTACATGTATACCTTCTGTAGTAGATTTGGATGCAAAAACTAGTTCATCTTTGATAACACCAAGGATAGCAAGGTATCCATTTTCTTTAGTTCGAATTTCAACAGGGAAGGAAAGTGTGTTAGCCAAATTATTTAACTCTGTTTCTGGGCGTTCGTTGAGATTAAAAAATTTATTATAACTACGTAGTTTTACATCTCCTGTTAAGCGATCTACAAATAATCCTCGCGCTTGTACGGTACTTTCGTTCCATAGTCGTTTATGGAATACACGAGAGGTAAAATTCAAGGAGTATAGGTTAGGGGAGCATTTTTTTACTTTTACTAATTTAGAATTACCTAAAATATTAATATCTTCATTTTGTGTGAAGATAACATGTTGTGTCATATTTTGATATTCATGGCGCATGTAATCTTTATCGTACACATCGTTTTTTATTCCATGTTTAGTGAAAGAATCTGCAGTGATATCAATATATTTAAGCTCGCCACCAAATTCAACTTCGCCTTCTAAACAGAAGGAGTACTTACCATCGGGAACACCGCGGTGACCATGAATTTGAATAAAGTCCTGACACAATCCTTTTTCGTAATTAGTATCATATATTTTAGCAATATCTGTTTCGTAAGCTCCGAACCCATTAATAAAGATAGACGTAGCTATAAAGGTCATGTTAGGTACATAGGAGAGACCACCATGGGAAACTAAATATTTTTTGCCATGAAAAATGAAAGGGTAGCATTGACGAAGTGATTTATAAAAGAGGCGTAACTCTCGTTGAAGAGATTCTACTTCTTTTTTCGTCATATCTTTTATGATAGGTGCTACTACTTCTTTCATAAATCGTTTGGAACGATCTAAATTTGTATTGAAAGCAAAGTTTGCGATATGTCGTTCGTGATTACCTTCTAACATAATAGTATTAGGCAATGTACTAAGACGCATCATTTCGTACATCATTTCTTTATTTTCAATACCGCGTTCCAAATAGTCACCACAAAAGATGTAAAGTGTTTTTTCATCCCAAGGTGAGATAGCTTGTTGTAATGCCGTGTAACAACCGTGAATATCACCAATGATACGCACTCGTTCATATTGATTTGTCAAATTTACGGTAAAGTAATTGTTGATTTCATCGATAGAATTTATTTTCTTACAAAACTTTGGTAATGGTGTTGTCTTAATCACCTTGTGCATACGGTGAATGACTTGCTCCGGTACTCGTTTGTAATCTGTACGTTCTGCATTACGAGCCAAGCATTCTTCTAGTGATGTATCTGGTTCGTAGTAATATACAGTATATTTATATTTGTTAAGCAATTCTTTATATGCATTAACAGCTTTAGATGTAGTGTGGGTAGCATCTAAAACGACAAAGTCGCCATTGCTCATTCGTTTTTCTAAGCAATCTAGGAGGAGCTCCCAGGCCGGACCATTATCCTCTTGTGAAATATACCAACCGTCCTCACCAAGAGAAGGGCTGCGTAATAGCATACGGAAATGATCGGCTTCTAAGGTGTAAGCCTCAAGATTGTTGTCACGAATCCACTGAGACTTACCACTAGCAGGAGCACCACGCATTAATAATAGTGTTCTCATAGTAATAGTCCTCTAATCTGCCCATAGGGCGTAATAAAATATAACTGTATAAAAAACGAAAAGAATATTATTGAAAAATTGAAAAAAGCATAAAAAAAACAGTCTCAACGGATATCCGAGAGACTGTCTTACTTGCTTTAGAAATTATAAAGCGTTTACTTTAGCTGCAAGGTTGGATTTTTTGCGAGCTGCAGTGTTTTTATGAAGTACACCTTTGGAGGCTGCTTTATCAATTACGCTAGTAGCATGAACAAGTGCTTGTTTTGCTTCTTCTACTGCGCCTGCTTGAACAGCTTCAACGGTTTTACGAGCTGCTGTACGGATTTGAGATTTTACAGCGGCGTTTTTCGCACGACGTTCAGCATCCGTTTTTACGCTTCTAATACTGGATTTAATGTTTGGCAATTGAGTCACCTCCTTAAAAATCGTTTCTTATACCTGAATGATTATATCATACCACATATTGATACGCAAGGACTTTTCAGCCCAATATTTTCCTTATTAATATGAAGTATAAAACATTTCTACTGCTTATTAACTATACCATATAAGCCTATTTTATGAAATCAAGATTATTAATATATTAGCCAATATTGTAATTATTTAATTATGTTGATTTTAAAAGTTAGTTGACTCCCTTATGTTATAATAAAGGATAGAATTAAGTGAGGTGTCTTATGAAAAAATTAATGATTATAGATGGCAGTAGTTTGTTATTCCGTGCATTTTTTGCATTACCACCGTTGAAGTCTGCTTTAGGTACTCCAACGAACGCGGTGTACGGTTTCTTAACAATGCTCATTAAATTGTATGAAGAAATCAATCCGGATTATATTGCAGTAGCTTTTGATAAAGGTCGTCAGACATTCCGTACAGAAATGTACAGCGAATATAAAGGTAATCGTCCAGATGCACCAGAGGATTTACGACCTCAATTTAGCCTTATTCAAGATGTATTAAAAGCATTGGGCATTTGTGTTATCGAAGAAGAAGGTTTTGAAGGGGACGATATCCTCGGATCCTTAAGTAAGAAATTTGGTACACCAGAGATGGCTGTTCAAATTATTACTGGTGACCGCGATAACCTTCAACTCGTAACAGAGCATAGTCATGTTTTCTTAACTAAAAAAGGCATTTCTGACATGTTAGAGGTTACTTTAGATAACATGGAGGAACTCTATGGCTATGGTCCTGATAAGGTTATCGAAATGAAAGCTCTTATGGGGGATTCTTCCGATAATATTCCAGGTGTACCAGGTGTAGGTGAAAAAACGGCTCTTAAATTGATTACAGAATACGGTAATCTTGAGTCTGTATATGACCACATTGAAGATATTTCTGGTAAGAAATTAAAAGAGCGACTAGTTGAAAATAAAGACTTAGCGTTCTTATCTCGTGAGTTAGCTACCATCAAAACGGATATGGACTTATCTTACAAGGTAGAAGACTTTGTACAAAATTTCCATACCTCTGAGGTACAGCCTTTATTTGAAACTCTTGGCTTTACTAAATTAACACCTCGTATTGTACAAGTAATGGGCGGAGAGGAAGCAGCTTTTGGTGATCCCGGCTCTCTCTTTGCACCACAAGAAGAAATTTCTTTAGACGATTTAGCTGATGCTAAGGCGCTAACTCCTGACTTCTATACAGATAAAACAGTAGCAGTACATGTTGTGCTCGATGGCAAAACTCCATTTAGAACAATCGAGACTGCCTATCTTTCTAATGGTGATACTGTCGTTAAAACAAATGATACAAAGGCGGTTTTACCAGTACTACAAGGGGCTAAGGCCATTGTTACTACTCAAACAAAAGAACTAATAGAAGCATTAGGTGACGAGTCACCAGCTGAAATCTCTTTGTTTAATAATGATAACACTGTACGTATTCATGATATGTCTCTTCTAGCATACTTGTTAGATCCTACGCGTACTAACTACGGGTATCTATATTTAACGGAACGTTTTTCTGTGCCTAGTATTGCCAGCGGTAGCGTAGATGTAGAGTGTGTATCTATGGTGAAAGCTTTACTTGCTATGAACGATGTAGCTTGTGAATCTGCTCGACGTGAAGAGTTATGGTCTTTATATGAAACTATTGAGTTGCCATTGATTCATACATTAGTAGTAATGGAGAAAAATGGTATATACATTGATACAAATAAACTGGCTGAAACGACAGCTCGCTTTAAAGAGGAATTAGCTCAAGTACAGCAAGAGATTTATGATTTGGCAGGTGAAACTTTCAACATAAACTCTCCTAAACAACTAGGTGTTATCTTATTCGAAAAGATGAACTTACCAGTTATTAAGAAGACTAAGACTGGATATTCTACAGATGCTGAAGTACTTGATATGTTGCGTAATGAAAGTCCAATCGTGGAAAAAATCTTGGCATACCGTTCTGTTGCTAAGTTAGTTTCTACTTACTTAGAAGGCTTGGCAGTTCTTATTAATGATAAGACTAAGCGTATTCACACTACCTTTAATCAAATGGTTACAGCTACAGGACGTCTTAGTTCCTCTGATCCTAACTTACAAAATATTCCTGTTCGTACAGAAAAAGGCCGTGAAATTCGTGCCTTATTCTATCCAGGTGCAGGGTACGACACATTAGTGAGTGCTGATTATTCTCAAATTGAGTTACGCATTTTAGCGCATCTTTCTGGCGATGAAGCGTTAATTAAAGCTTTCGTTGATGGAAAGGATATTCACCGCTTTACCGCTGCAGAGGTACTAGGTAAATCTCAAGAGGACGTAACGAGCGAAGAGCGTTCTCATGCGAAAGCTATTAACTTCGGTATTATTTACGGTATTTCTGACTTTGGTTTATCTCGTGATCTTGGTATTACACGAGCTGAAGCTAAGAATTATATAGACTTATACTTTAGCCGTTATCCTAAGGTTAAAGAGTACATGGATCGTATGGTTCAGGAGGCTCATGAAACTGGTAAGGTTCGCACTATGTTCGGCCGTCAACGCGAACTTCCTGATATTAACAGCCGCAACTTTAACCGTCGTTCTTTTGCTGAACGTACGGCGATGAATACACCAATTCAAGGTACTGCTGCAGATATTATCAAGTTAGCAATGAACCAAGTTGAGCAAAAGCTAGAGGAAGGAAACTTTAAATCTCGACTTTTATTACAAGTACATGACGAACTTGTATTAGAAGTAGTGAATGATGAATTAGACGCAGTTGAAGAAGTATTGCGTTCTACAATGCAATCTGTAGTAGAATTACAGGTTCCTCTCATTGTAGATGTGCATCATGCTGAGAACTGGGCATTGGTAAAATAGTTTAATTGATAGTATTACGTGTTAGAAGGTATATATGTTTAAAATAGGCTTAACTGGTGGTATTGCATCAGGCAAGAGTACAGTCCTTACCTATTTTAAGGACAAAGGAATACCCTATATCGATGCTGATATTGTAGCTCGTGAAGTAGTAGAGCCAGGTACTGAGGGTTTAAAAGCCATTGTAGATACCTTTGGTTCTCATGTTTTACATGCTGATGGCACACTCAATCGTGAAGCGCTTGGTGCTATAGTCTTTCACAATGAAGAAAAACGACAATTATTAAATAGTTGTCTAAAAACACATATACGCAATCGTATTATGGAGTTAACATCTCAATATGAACAAGGAAATACGCCAATTTTAATCTATGATATTCCATTACTCATCGAAGGGGAATGGTATACCATGATGGATGAGGTGTGGCTCGTATATGTGAATGAAACGACTCAAATCGAACGTTTAATGAGTCGTAATGGATATACGAGAGAGGATGCCCTTGCTCGTATTAATAGTCAAATGCGGCTTGATGATAAACGTGCCTATGCAGATATAATCGTTGATAATAATGGTACGCCTCATGATTTAACAGTACAGTTGAATACTATTTGGAATGAGTGTATAGAGACAGTTTTACAAGAATCAAAATAATTACCTATTATGTACTAAAATTGGTATATAAAAATTAGTATTAAATGGTATAATAAGCCCATAAAATTTTATATAATAGTAACCTACCATTTGGTGTATTACTATATTGTACCGATATCAAAATCGGATAAAGATTGTGTAAGGAAAGGGGGATATATGAAACGTGCAACGGCAACGGCGCTATCGTGCGTCGTACTTGGGTGGTTTTATTTTACTCATTTAGATGATCCTATAGCGCGTCAAGTGGCGTACCCCTTTAACTATAGAGATGTAGTGATGGCTGCAGCTGATAAGGAACAAGTACCACCTTCCTTAGTGGCTAGTGTTATCTTAGCTGAAAGTAAATATAAGAATACTGCGGAATCTGAAACAGGCGCTCTTGGATTGATGCAACTTATGCCAGATACAGCGCGATGGGTAGCTCAACAAGTTGGACATGGAAACTATACAGATCGCCAGTTAAAAGAGCCTGAAACTAATATTGAGTTAGGTACATGGTACCTAGGTCATTTGTTAAAGGAATTTAATGGTGATGAGGTGCAGGCGTTAGCTGCGTACAATGCGGGACGTGGTCATGTGGAATCTTGGCTCAATGAGAATAAATGGAATGGCATGGTTGATACCATACCATTTCCTGAAACGCGTAGCTATGTAAAAGCTGTCTTACAGTATCAAGAAAAGTACGAGGCATTATATGGAAACGATTATTGAAGCTTGTAAAGCATTAGATTATTCATGGTTGCCTCAGCAAATTGAGGGCTTTACCTTAGTGGCGTCCAATGAAGCTGATTATACGGCACTACTTGAGCGTCTCGGAGCCGGTGAAGAGGTATTAAAGGTACCCATTTTCCATTATCAAAATGATTTGGGGTGGCGATGGTCTGCCTTATATGATAAAGAGGTAGAGGACTATACAGTACATATTGAAATGCCACTCTTTTCCTTTGTTGATATTTCTTTTGTACGTGCTGATTTAGAGTCGTTTTGGCAAGGATTACAAGATCGCTGTGTCAAAGGGTTAACGAATATGTTAATAGAGCCAGCGAATAACTTTACCTTTACCTATCGTCGTCGAGGCATTCCTGAATGGGATTTTTCCGAGGTTATGCCTAAAGAACTGGAAGGCTTTGTATGTGATGTTGATCCAGCTCATGCAATCCGGATGATTAATGGTTCTTTTATTATCGGCGAGTATCGTAAGATGGACGAATGTACAGGATTATTGCTATATTATAACGAATTGCGAGATGAATACTTTGCAGAGCTTCGTTATAAAAACTATCCTGAAATAGACCATCACCTAGATGCTAAAAATTTAGATGATTTAACTGCAGTTCTACGTGAACATTTGGGTCCTATATTAAAAGGATTAAATGAACGCGTTGATTAAGGATAATCATTATATATGACTATGCTATTTTTTGAGTTATTTTATAATCATATGAAATAATCTAAGTGGGAATGTTTGCTTAAAGCCCATAAGAAAGCGTAGAATTTGTATATACACAGCAAATGTGATATACTATATATGACTTTTATATAAATCTTTTAAAAGAGTGGGCTTATGTCCACTCTTTCATTTATGATTAGCCTAATTAAGGTATTTGAAAAAAAGAGATATATACAAGATGTAGTAATGAAGGAGGCGATGGCTATGAAGAGAGAAGCAGTAGAGGAATTTGTATCCTCTGTAGTTGAAGGTATTATAGCCGGCACCGAAATGGAACTAGTCGATGTAGATTACGTTCGTGAACGCGATTGGTATTTACGTGTCTATCTCGACAAGCCAGGTGGTGTAGATTTGGATGACTGTCAGTTGGTTAGCGAAAAACTAAGTGCTGTGCTCGACGAAAAAGATCCAATTACGGAAAACTATTTATTGGAAGTATCTTCTCCAGGCCTAGATCGAGTTCTTAAGAAGGATAAGGATTTGGTTCGCTATAATGGTCGTGATGTTGATATCCAACTATTTAAACCGATTAATGGCAGTAAGCAATTTACTGGTGTATTAGAAGGTTTTACAGACACAACTATCGATTTTACTATCAATGGTGAAAGCATGACATTCGAACGGTCTGCCATTGCACAAATTCGATTACATCTTGATTTTTAATATATGGAGGCATACGAGTGAGTCAAGAATTAATTCAAGCGGTAATGGTGCTTACAAAGCAAAAAGGTTTTGCTCCTGAGGTTATTTTTGAATCCTTAGAGGCTGCATTGTTGCAAGCATATCGCAAAGAACCAACATCTAATCCAGATGCGTACGTTGTGATTGACCGTGAAACAGGCGTTTACAAAGTAATGGCTAAAAAACAAGTAGTAGAAACTGTGGAATTGCCAGAAACAGAAATTAGCTTGTTAGAAGCGCGCAAAATTGACAAACGTTTTGAAATTGGCGACGTAGTAGAAGTAGATGTTACTCCAGCTAACTTTGGCCGTAGTGCTGCCCATACTGCAAAACAAATGCTTATTCAACGTTTGAAAGAGGCTGAACGCAGCGTAGTATACGAAGAATACTATAGCCGTGAAGGCGATATTATTACTGGCGTTATTACACGTGTTGAAGGTAAAAATGTATTTATCGATTTAGGTAAAACAGAAGCAATCTTGCCTCCTACTGAGCAAATTGCTACAGAAACATATCGCGAAGGAGATCGTATTAAATGCTATATCGTAGAGGTTAAGAAAACTACGAAAGGGCCTCAAATTATGATTTCCCGCACACATCCTGGTTTATTAAAACGCCTCTTTGAGTTAGAGGTACCAGAAATTTATGAAGGTGTGGTAGAGCTTAAATCCGTAGCTCGTGAGCCAGGTATGCGTTCTAAGATTGCTGTTTATAGCCGCGATGAAAATGTTGACCCAGTAGGTGCTTGCGTAGGTCCTAAAGGTCAACGTGTACAACATATCGTTGATGAGTTACATGATGAAAAGATTGATATCGTTAAATGGGATGAAGATCCAGCAATTTATATCGCTAACTCCTTGAGTCCAGCAAAGGTTGTATCTGTTGATGTAAGTGAAGAAGAAAAATCCTCTTACGTTGTAGTTCCTGATTACCAATTATCCTTGGCAATTGGTAAAGCTGGTCAAAATGCTCGATTGGCAGCCAAATTAACTAACTGGAAAATCGATATTAAGAGTGAAACTCAAGCAGCTGAAGAACCTTTTGCAGGCTTCGGTAATGCTGAGGACGGTGAATAGTCATGAAACCGAAATCCCAACCTATGCGCACGTGCGTAGGATGTGGTGAGCCTAAGGCGAAACGTGAATTGATTCGCGTAGCCTTAAGTCCAGATGGCAATATCAGTATTGACCGTACTGGAAAAGCACCGGGGCGTGGAGCGTATTTATGTGAGTCCATGTCATGCTTTGAGCAAGCCTATAAGGCTAAGCGATTAGAACGGTCATTAAAGCATAGTGTATCGAAAGATATATACGAAGCATTACAACGTGATTTACAAGAGAATGAGTAATCACTGATATACATGAATGAAGATAAAATTTTAAATCTCTTAGGATTAGCACAACGAGCTGGCAAGGTTATTTCTGGTGACTTTATCGTAGAAAAAGCCATGAAGAGAAAGGAACCTAAACTAGTCCTTCTCGCTGGCGATTGTGCATCCAATAATGAAAAGAAATATAATCAATTAGCAGAAACACATCATATCCCACTTCGTAGCATTGGTACTAAAGAAACTTTAGGAACTGCTATTGGTAAAGAGGTTCGGGTAGTGGTCGCAGTACTAGATGATGGATTTGCAAAGGCGTTACTAAAAGAGATTGATCGATAATAAGGGGGTATGTAGATGTCCAAAAAGCGCGTTCATGAAATCGCCAAAGAGTTTGGCGTAGAAAGTAAGCAGGTCATTTCTATCTTGCAACAACATAATATTAATGTTACAAAAGCAGTAAACTCTGTAGATGATTCAGGCTATGATATTGTTAAAAAACAATTAAGTAAGAAAGCTGAAGCACCTAAAGCTACACAAAAGGTAGAACAAAAATCTGCTCCAACAGCAGCACATAAACAAGAGGCTGCACCACATAAACAACAAAATCCAAATCGTTCTAACGAATACAAAAAGGATAATCATAAACAAGGTGGTCAAAAACAAGACGATCAATCTAAACAAAACGACCATAAAAAGGGCAATGTACGTCATGTACAAATCTCTGAGCCTACACGTAAATCCGAAGGTAACCAACAATCTGGTGACCGCGCTAATAACCGCCCTAACAATAACAGAAATAATGATAATCGTAATAACGGTCGCCCTAATGATGCTCGTAATAACGATAATCGCAATAACGACAATCGAAACAATGATAACCGCAATTCTAATAACAATGATCGTCGTAACAAGAAGAATAAAAAAGGTGGCAATAACCGCCCTCAATCCTTGTTATCTACATCTATGCAAAAGAAAAAGAATCGCGTAAAACATCGTAACGAACAATACTTACAACAAAAAGCAGAAGCTGAACGTAAGGCTGAAGCTGCGATTGCTACAGAAATCGAATTATCTGGTCCTTTAACTGTTAAAGAACTTGCTGAGAAAATGGGTCGTGAAGTATCTGAAATCATCAAAAAATTGATGCTTTTAGGTGTTATGGCTAGCATTAACCAAGAGGTTGATGTTGATACAGCTACAATCGTAGCTGAAGAATTTGGTGTAACTGTAACAGAAGTAGAACCTGAAGAAGATCCTACAGATGTTATTGAAATTGAAGATGCACCAGAAACATTGAAACCTCGTCCTCCAGTTGTTACTATCATGGGTCACGTTGACCATGGTAAAACATCCTTATTGGACGTAATTCGTCAAACTAATGTAACAGCAGGCGAAGCAGGTGGTATCACTCAACATATCGGTGCCTACCAAGTTCGTTATAACGACAATAAAATTACATTCCTTGATACTCCAGGTCATGAAGCGTTTACGGCTATGCGTCTTCGTGGTGCTAAATCTACAGATATCGCAGTTCTTGTAGTAGCTGCCGATGATGGTGTAATGCCTCAAACTATTGAAGCCATTAACCATGCTAAATCTGCTGATGTACCAATTATTGTTGCTATCAACAAAATGGATAAACCAGGTGCTAACCCAGACCATGTTAAACAACAATTGTCTGAACATGGACTTTTACCAGAAGAATGGGGCGGCGATGTAATCATGGTTCCTGTATCTGCTAAACAAAAACAAGGTATCGACGACTTGCTCGAAAATATCTTGCTCGTAGCAGAAGTTATGGAATTGAAAGCTAACCCTAACCGTAAAGCGTACGGCGTAGTTATTGAGGCTCAACTTGATAAAGGCCGTGGTGCTGTATGTACAGTACTAGTACAAAAAGGTTCCCTCCGTGTAGGTGATACTGTACTTGCTGGTACAGCATATGGTAAAGTACGTGCCATGACAAATGAACGCGGTGAAAAAGTAAAAGTAGCTCGTCCTTCTATGCCAGTAGAAATCTTGGGCTTCTCTGAAGTTCCACAAGCTGGTGAAATCATCAATGGTATGGATGATAACGAAGCACGTGCAATCGCTGAAAAACGTATTGCTAAACAACGCGTTCAAGAATTGCAAGCTACTCACAAGGTTACATTGGATGATATCTTCAACCAAATTCAACAAGGTGAGTTAAAAGACCTTAACATCATCATTAAAGCTGACGTTCAAGGTTCTGTAGAAGCATTACGTCAATCCTTAGAAGGTATTAAAAATCCTGAAGTACGTATCGTAATCGTTCATGCTGCAGTAGGTGCTATTAACGAATCCGATATCATGTTGGCTTCTGCATCTAATGCAATTGTAATGGGCTTCAACGTACGTCCAGATGCTAATGTTCGTCGTGCTGCAGAAAATGAAAAAGTTGACCTTCGTACATATCGTGTAATCTATGATGCTATCAATGACGTTGAGTCTGCGATGCGTGGTATGTTAGCTCCTCAATTCAAAGAGGTTGTCGTTGGTCGTGCAGAGGTGCGCCAAGTTATCTCTACACCTAAGGCTATTGTTGCAGGTTCTTATGTAACAGAAGGTCGTATTACTAACGACTCTGAAGTACGTTTAATCCGTGATGGTATTGTTGTATTTGAAGGTAAGGTTGACTCCTTACGTCGATTCAAAGACGAAGTTAAAGAAGTTAAAACATCCTTCGAATGTGGTATTTCCTTAGAAGGTTACCGCGACATCAAGGAAGGCGACGTAATCGAAGCGTACTTGATGGAAGAAATTGCACCTCAAATTTAGGAGGTTTATATGAGTGACGTTCGTGTCAGAAAATTACAAGAATTCATCAAACAAGAGGTAAGTCAAATGTTGATGCGCGGATTGAAAGATCCACGCATCGGCTTCACTACTATTACCGATGTTCATGTAACAGGTGATTTGCGTGAAGCTACGATTTATGTTTCTTTGTTTGGTTCCGATAAGGAAAAAGAAGATACACTTATCGCTTTAAAGCATGCTGCGGGTCATATTCGTACTGAGCTTGGCAAAGTACTTAAATTGCGCCATATTCCTTCTATCACATTCGATAAGGATACGTCTTTAGACTATAGCATGCATATCGAATCCCTTTTGAATGAAATCAAAAAGGACGAAGAAAAAAATTAACACAAAGGATACAGAACATGAGTAAGATTACTATTAATCAATTACATATGGCTCTGTGTGAAGCTAATTCTATTATGCTAACCGTCCATGTTAGACCTGATGGCGATGCTATCGGGTCCATGGTGGCCTTTTACGAAGCCCTTGTAGGGCAAGGTAAAACTGTATATATGGTAGTGGATGATGTAGTTCCTGAGAAGTACTCATTCTTACGATATACGGACCACATCCATGATGTAGCGTATTTTGAAACAAACCCTGTTGATATTGATATGCTAATGGTATTGGATGCTAGCACGTATGAGCGAATTGGCAAAGTAGGTGCACTATGGAGTGCACCTATTTTTAATATAGACCATCATATTTCCAATACAGAGTTTGCGGATCATCTATATTTAAAGCCTGACTTTGCTGCTACTGGTGAAATCGTTACCGATTTATGTACAAAATGGAATTGGCCTATCACTGAGTCTATGGGCACTGCGCTATATATGGCTATTGCTACAGACTGTGGATTCTTTAAGTTTAGCAATACAACTGCCAATACGTTAGAAATGGCTGCCAAATGTGTAGCTGCCGGTGCTAGACCTAATGTTATTTCTGAAACGATTGAGGCTGTGTCTGCTAGTCGTTTAGAATTAACAAAACAAGTTATGCAGACTATTGAGTTCTACAAAGATAATACAGTAGCTACCATCGAGTTGAATCGTGAGGCTATGACCATTCTTGGAGATGATACAGATGGTTTTGTAGATATTATTAGAAATGTAGATACTGTTGATATAGCTATTTTATTGAAAGCTGAAGCTGATGACAGAACACGGGTAAGTTTACGATCTAAAGGTACCGACGTGAATGCTATCGCTAGCAATTTTGGCGGTGGCGGTCATATTAGAGCTTCCGGTTGTACGATTAATCTACCATTACAGGAAGCGAAACAGGCTCTCATTGAGGTGATTAAATAATGGATGGCATTTTACCATTTTTAAAACCTCCTGGTATAACAAGCCATGATGCTGTTGCCATTTGTCGTCGCATTTTAAAAGAAAAGCGCATTGGTCATAGTGGTACTTTAGATCCTATGGCCTATGGCGTGTTGCCCATTTTTCTTGGTAAGGCTACTCGGCTTATTGAGTATACAGAGGGGTTTGATAAAACCTATGTGGCAGAATGTAAATTTGGTACTTTTACAGATACTGAAGATAGTTCTGGACAAGCTGTATTACCTGATAAAGATATGGTATTGCGAGATGGTGTTCTATTGAATAAATCCCTTCAAAGTTCAGAGCTTTCCGATGCTATGCTTAAACCTACTTTTGATGAATTAGTTAATACATTAAATACCTTTATTGGTATTCAAGATCAGAGACCATCAAAATATTCTGCTATTAAGATAAATGGTATACGTGCTTATGAATATGCTCGTAAAGGGATTCCTGTAGAATTACCATTACGTCAGATTCATATTAAACATATTGAGCTGATAGCGTATGGTTTTCCTTATTTTACAGTTCGTGTAACTTGTTCTGGAGGTACCTATATTCGTTCATTATTGCGTGATATCTGTGTTTCATTAGGTATACCAGGAACCATGACATCTTTGGCACGTACCCAAGTAGGACCATTTGATATTGATTCTGCTAAAATGGCTGAAGAGTTGATGCTTCATGGTGAAAGCCAATTGTTACCAACGGATACAGCCGTTTCTCATCTTTCAAAAGTAATGGTAAATAGTGTACAATTAAAGATGATGGTGCAAGGTAAGGAACTGCCTATTGGTAGCGAATTTTCTTATACTGAACCAGAACATTATTATAGAGCCTATGGTCCTCATGGATTTATAGGGATTATGAAACGAACTAACCACTCTTTGAAGGTGGAAAAAAATATTTTTATTGAAGGATAAGTATGAAGCAAATACATTCGTTTGATGAACTGCGTCAAATCAAAGATACAAAAGTATATGCCCTAGGTACCTTTGATGGTATTCATCGAGGTCATCAACGAGTTATACGCAAGGCCGTTGATGAGGCAATGGCAGTTAATGGTGTTAGTATAATCATTACCTTTGAACATCATCCACTAACTATACTACATCCAGATCGAGTTCCTAAACGGGTTATTCAAGAAGAGATTATGGATTCCGTTCTTGAAGATTTGAATGTAGATTATATTTTACGGTTGCCTATGACTGAAGAGTTACTAAAAATGAGTGCTGATGATTTTTTAGGAGCTCTTTGTACAGATATGAATGTTGCTGCTATCGTAATTGGTGAAAACTTTACATTTGGTGCAAAAGGTCTTGGTAATCCAGAATATATGCAACAAGTATTAGCGGATAAGCATATACAAGTTTTGGTGCAGCCTTTATTGCCTTGTGATGGACTCAGTACACCTATTTCAAGTACGGAGATTAGAAAGGCCATTCGAGAAGGGCGTTTAGAAGATGCCACACACTGGCTTGGACGACCATTCCAATTTAAAGGAACTGTTATCAAAGGTGATCAACGAGGACGTACATTAGGGTTCCCAACATTGAACTTGTTGCTTCCTAATGAAATGGCTACACCTCCAGATGGTGTATACGCTAATCGCGTGTGTATCGATGGTATTTGGTATGATGGGGTAGGAAATATTGGGGATAATCCTACATTTAAGAATCAGTACCATAGATGCGAAGTACATGTATTTAACTTTGACCAAGATATATATGGAAAAGAAGTAATTGTACAATTTATTTCCTATCTTAGAGGGGAAGTTAAATTTAATAACTTACAAGATCTTATTGATCAAATGAAGGTAGATGAAGAACAGGCTCTAGCTGTTTTAGCTAAAGCATAATAAGGGGGTTCTCATGGATATTAAAGAAGCTCGCAAACAAATAGATAGTATCGACTCCGTACTTGTTACAGAGTTTGAAAAACGTCTCACATTGATTAAAGAGATTGGTAAATATAAGGATGAACATCATTTACCACTCATTGATGAAGAACGTGATGAAAGTATTATTGCGTTGCATACTGAAAATTGCAAAGATAAAACATTAGCACCTTATATTGAAAATTATATAAAAACTGTTGTGTCTATGAGCAATGAGTTTTTAAAAGAGCATATGCATAAGCATATTTTCCTCATCGGCATGCCAGGCGCGGGTAAGACAACAGTTGGCAAAATGCTAGCTAAAGAATTAGGCAGAGACTTTTACGACCTAGATCAAACGATTCAAGATAAGGTTGGGAAATCTGTTCAAAAAATCTTTATTTATGACGGTAAAGATGCTTTTAGTGAATATGAATATAACACGATTAAGGAATTAATTCATAATAAACCATCTGTTATTGCTACCGGTGGTGGTACTGTTACTTATGATAAAACAGTTAAGCTAATGCGCAATAATGGTCTTGTTGTATTTGTTAATCGTGATGTGAATCATATCTTAGATGATTTGGATCTTGAAATTCGTCCACTTGTAAAAGAAAGTATTGAATATATCTTCAATGTATATGAAGAACGATACCCTTTATACGAAGAAGTGGCACATATCAAAATTGGTAATGAAGGTAGCATTACCGATGCGGTACAAGAAATTATTGAAGCTTTGCCTAATACGGAGAAATAATGGACGCCATACGAGGATTTGTATACCGAACTATATATGAGAATACACAACGTACGTATTGCGTGTTTGTCCTTAAGGATTATAATGAGGAATACATTACTTGTACTGGTAAATTTGAATCTCCTAAAGAAGGAGAAGATATCGAAGTTCGAGGCCGTTATGTAGAGCATGAAAAATACGGTCGTCAATTTGATGCTACTAGTGTAGAAAAATTAAAACCTGATAACATGGGAGCTGCCAAAACGTATTTATTGAATTTAGGTATTAAAGGTTTTGGTGAAAAGTCTGTAGAAAAGGTTCTCGAGTATTTTGGTATCCGTATTTTAGAAATTTTACGGGAGGAACGTCCCGAAGAGATTAAAGATGTTCCTGGACTTCGTAAAAGTGTTAAGGACGAATTATTTAATACCTTACTTGGTGAAGGTATTTTATCTGATTTAAATCACTTTTTTGAAAGCCATCATATTTCTTCTAAATGGAGTCGTATCGTATACACCTATTATGGTGTTCAGTCTGTTGCTGTTATCGAGGATAATCCTTATACCTTGTTACGTGTGGCTCCAGATATGCTTTTTGGCACCGCTGATACGCTTGCAGAACACTTGGGGATTACAGGTAGTGATACGCGTCGTTTAGAAGCGGGTTTGGAATGGATTCTGCGCAGTTTGGATAATCAAGGGCATACATGTTTGCCTGTAGATCAACTTATCGGTCGTTTAGACGATTTATTACAAACTGATGTAGATGATATTGCTAACTTTATTGAAAGCCTCTTGGAGCAAGGTGCTTTATATAGTACATATTATGAAGATATCCTATATATTTACCCTCCAGAAATGTATGTGTCTGAAGTAGAGAGCGTTCATTATACAAAAGATTTCTTATTAGAGGCTGATCCAATTTCTCTAGATATTCCTAGTTTTATAGAAAAGTTTGAAGCTGATAACCATATTACATTTGGGGAGGCTCAAAAAGAGGCTATACAGCTATCCTTCTTTGAAAAGTTTTCCCTTATAACTGGTGGTCCTGGTACTGGTAAAACGACGATTATTAAGGCTTTAGTAAAAGGCTTCCAACTTGGTGGACTAGGGCGTATTATTCTTTGCGCTCCTACGGGACGTGCTGCTAAACGACTTACAGAGGCAACAGAATTTGAGGCTACTACAATTCATAGATTGCTAGTACCTGTTCAAGGCAGTGACTCCTACGACTTTACTAAGAATGAAGATGATCCATTAGATATAGATGTTATTATCATTGATGAAGCATCAATGCTCAATGTACGGTTATTCTATTCATTAATGGCGGCCATTCCAAAGGAAGCCCATGTCATTATCGTTGGTGACGTAGATCAACTACCACCTATTGGAGCAGGTTTTGTATTAAAAGATTTACTCGATAGTGATTGTGTTCCTTATACACGACTCAACCAGATTTATCGTCAAAGCTCTGGTAATACTATTGTTGAAAGCGCCTATGATATTAACCGTGGTGAAATGCCGAATCTGGACAGTGTAAGTGAAGAGTTTTCTTTTATTCCTGTTAAGTCTTATGACATGATGATGAAAGCTATCATCGATGTGTATAAACGAGAACAAGAGCATGTAGACGATGAATTAGACATTCAAATTATTTCTCCTATGCGTCGTGGTGAAGCAGGTAGTACTTTGATATCTCAATATGTACAACAAGCTGTTAATCCACCGGATAGCTTAAAAGGTGAAGCCCGTGTAAATGGCATTACTTATCGGGTCGGTGATAAGGTTATTCAAATTCTCAACGACTATGAGTTAGAGGTCTTTAATGGTGAAATTGGTGTAATTTACGCCATTACACGAAGCGATATTTGTATCCGATTTATCCATAAAGAGGTTCGTCTACCTATTGATGAAGCTCATATGATTATGCCTGCTTATGCTATTACAGTTCATAAGAGCCAAGGTAGCGAGTATGGTGTAGTTATCATTCCATTTGTACCACGTTATGGTGGTATGTTGCAGCGTAATTTGTTATATACAGCTGTTACAAGAGCAAAACGGAAGGTTATAATTGTGGGTACTACAAGCGCTATAGAACGTGCTGTACGTACTGTAAATGCAGATGAACGATATACATTGTTTAAAGAAAGACTACAAGGGAGATGTGATTCGTAATGAGTCTTTGGGATTTCCTATTTCCACCTGTATGTCCTCACTGTGGCGCCTCTGTAGCAACACAAGGAGATTGGTGTGAAACTTGTTTTAAAGATCTATTACATATTCGTCATGTGCCAAATAAATTTTTGCATTATGTAGATGATGTCTGTGTGCTGGCGGATTATCGTGGTGGACTAAAGTCTATGATATACGATGTAAAATTTAATGAAAAAAAGGAGCAGTCCAAGGGGGCTGCTCCTTTTTTAGCATCGTACAACTTTTACATGAATTACGATGAACCTAATATTATAAAGGGGAATTGTAAGACTATATATGATTATATAGTTCCTGTACCGTCTAGTGAGATGAAGAAGAAAAAGAGGGGGTATAATCAGGTCGATTTATTCTTTAAAAAATGGGCATACTCATTAGAGAAAATAGATAAGGGATATTTTGTATGGTTAGATTGTATATATAAGTTTGATACCTCTAATGATATGTGGTCCTTAACACATAAAGAACGACATCAAAATATAGAGAATGCTTTTGTGATCAAAGCAGAGTATAAAGATATTGAATTTTCCACAAAGCGTATTTTAATTGTAGATGATATTTATACTACAGGAGCAACAATCGAAGCTGTAGCTAAGGTTCTTAGGTCATATAATCCTAGTAGACTCGATGCTTTAACACTAGCTAGCGGTAGCTTTTAATTATTACAAAAAAAGCGTTCACCGAATGGTGAACGCTTAATCATTATATTAGCCTAGCACATCGATAAATGCTTTTACCACATCTGGATCAAAGAGAGAGCCGGATGCACTAAAGAGTTCTTCTTTAGCTTTAGCTTTTGTTTTTGCCCAAAATTCTGTAGAAGGATTAACTGTTGTATCATAATAATCTGCAACAGCAATGATTCTAGCTCCTAATGGGATATTAGCACCACGCAAATGTTTAGGGTAACCAGAGCCATCCCATTTTTCATGATGGTAACGAATATAAGGCAAGATTTGTTGGCAGCAAGGGTAGTTTTCGATCATATTCGCACCACTTGCAGCATGTTGCTTATACTTGGACATTTCTTGTTTATTAAGATATGGAGATTTTTGGATTAATGCATTAGGTACCATTAATAGTCCTACGTCATGAAGTAATGCTGCATGGCGAATTTGTTCAATTTCATTTAACGGTAAACCCATTTTAGCAGCAATACTAACTGCATAGTTTGAAACTTGGATAGAATGAGTGTACAGATGATAGCTTTTCATTTGTATCATCTGCAAGAGCTGAGCGCTAATGGCTTCTAAACTGTCCTTCTCCAGTTCGTACAACCCAGATGGTTGCATTAATGATAACATAAACATAATAAACCCCTTTAACTAACATGTAGAACATATGGTACAACCCCTCGTACTTATGTTCATATCGTACAACTTTAGGCCGTTCTTATTTAATAGTATACAAATTATACACCATAAATAATATTTTGTGTATGATACGTATGTTCTATTATACATGTTGTATTCATATTTGGCATACTAAAAATAATTGACATTTTAGGAATGTACTAAATATAGTACCTAGAAAAACTAATTTTATAAATATTAAAATAATATGAAGAATATTTTAGGTTTTCTATGACAATTTTCTATACATACCAAAAAAGGGGTTGCAAAATTTATTCTCATTTCAATGAGAACTGAACGATGCTATGTTCGGAAATATAATTTAATAGGTACGTCTTATTAATTTTAAGAATGTATATATAATTATAAATCTAGACATGTATACTGTTATTCTTTATAATACGTCTATACGGGTCTGTGGTTGAAAGTCGATGCCAGTCGCAGGCGAAACGATCCACATAAGCAACCCAAGAGGTTGTGAGCATGGTGCGGCTTAGGTGTAAGTCCTGCCGGTAAAACCGAGAGGGGTAGTAGTGGGGAGTCTCGGACTTATGAGCGAACCTTCCAGCAGGCGAGTGTGGGGGCAAAGACCAGGTCAGCCGTATACGGGCACATGAGGCTTTTCTCATGTGCTTTTTTCTTTTTATACATCTGTATATTTAAAAATGGTGAAAATACCGATTCTTATGGGAAAGTTTTTATACATTATTGTTATAAATATACAATCAGTGTATAAAAATAAAATATAAATATAGTGATTAATTGATATTTAGGATGATTCTATACAAAATTATTGACATAATTATACTAAGTGGTATACTAGTGGAATAAAAATAGTTAGTTTAGTAAATGAGGATGATTCGATGTTAAATAGCAAGTTAAAAAAATTAATCATTGGTGGTTGTATGTTAGTAATGGCCGGTACTGTAATTGGCGGTTGTGGATCTTCTACACAAACAACTTCTAATAAACTCATTGTTGGTACTAATGCCACATTTGTACCATTTGAATTTAAAGATGAAAAAACTCAAGACTACACAGGCTTTGATATTGATTTAATTCGTGCCATTGGTAAACGTATCAATAAAGATGTAGAGCTTAAGAATGTTGCTTTTGATGCTTTGATTCCAGCTTTAAATACACATGATATTGATGTAGCTGCATCTGGTATGACGATTACCAAAGCTAGAAGTGAAAAGGTATTATTCTCTTCTCCATATTATGAAAATGCCCTTGCTGTAGTATATAAAGATGGCGCAAATATCACATCTCTTGACGATCTTAAAGGCAAGAAAATTGCTGCTCAACTAGGTACTACTGGTGCAGATTTAGCCCATAAAATCGAAGGTACTACTGTAAAAGAGTTTGACCATAGTAATGAAGCTTTGTTAGAATTACAAAATGGTGGTGCTGATGCAACTGTTATTGATTTGCCAGTGGCTCAATATTACAGTACTAAACATCCAGATCAACATATTAAATTTATGGCATATCCAAATACAAAAGAATATTTGGGCTTAGCAATTAATAAAGATAATAAAGATTTACAAGAACAAATCAATAAAGCAATTGCAGATATGAAGGCTGATGGTGAATTTAATACATTATATAAAAAATGGTTTAATGTAGATGCACCTGCTGATATGCCAGTAGTGGTAGAATTTAAATAATAGGAGAGATCATGAGTTTTAATTGGGGGTTAATTGCGGATAATTTACCGCTCTTATTACAAGGTGCACTTGTAACCGTAGAAATTACAGCTATGTCTGTTGGCTGTGGTTTCTTTATCGGTTTATTAGTAGCCTTAGCAAATTTATCTAAATTTACTGTAGTTAGATTATTAGCAAAATGTTATGTAGATATCATTCGTGGTACACCGTTATTGGTACAAATCTTCTTGATTTATTTTGCTTTGCCAATGATTACAGGACAACGTATTGATCCATTTATTGCGGCTGTTACCGCATGTAGTATTAACTCTGGTGCATATGTGTCTGAGATCTTCCGTGCTGGTATCCAGTCTATCGATAAAGGTCAAATGGAAGCAGGTCGATCTCTTGGTTTAACTTGGGGTCAAACTATGCGTTATATCATCATGCCTCAAGCTTTCAAAGCAATTATCCCACCATTGGGTAATGAATTTATTGCTATGTTGAAAGACTCCTCATTGGTTTCTGTAATTGGTTTCGAAGAATTGACACGTCGTGGTCAATTAATCATTGCTAAAACGTATGCATCCTTTGAAATCTGGGGTACAGTTGCTGTTATTTACCTTATTATGACAGTAACAATTTCACAATTAGTTGGTTACCTTGAAAGGAAATATAGCATTAAATGATTAAATTAGAAAATGTACATAAATCCTTTGGTAAAAATGAAGTATTAAAGGGCATTGATTTACATATAGAAAAAGGTCAAGTTGTCGTTATAATTGGTCCATCTGGTTCTGGTAAAAGTACAGTATTGCGTACTATGAACTACTTAGAAGAGCCTACATCTGGTAAGGTAATTGTAGATGGTATGGATCTTTCTGATAAGTCTAAACTCAATGAAGTTCGTGCTGAAGTAGGGATGGTATTCCAAAACTTTAATCTTTTCCCACATATGACTGTAATGGAAAATTTAACATTAGCTCAAACTAAGGTTCGTAAAACTTCTAGTGATGAAGCTAAGAAAATCGGACAAGCTTTACTTGATCGCGTTGGGTTAGGAGATAAAGCTAATGCATATCCTGATTCCTTATCTGGTGGTCAAAAGCAACGTGTTGCTATTGCCCGTGCCCTAGCGATGAAACCAAAAGTTATGCTATTTGATGAACCTACATCTGCACTCGATCCAGAAATGGTTCGTGAGGTTCTAGATGTAATGAAGTCTCTCGCAGAAGAAGGGATGACGATGGTTATTGTTACTCATGAAATGGGCTTTGCTAAAGAAGTAGCTGACCGCGTATTATTCGTTGATGGTGGATTAATCTTAGAAGATGATACTCCTGAAAAGGTATTTGATGCTCCAACAAATGAGCGAACAAAATTGTTCTTGTCGAAAATTTTATAATAATATTTTCTAACATAAAAGGAAGTAAGTTCTGAAATTCAGAGTTTGCTTCCTTTTTTTTGTATTTTTAAAGATAACCAAATTTGTAGATATTAAATTTCTTAATATATGAATCGATTTATATCTATTAATATATTTGATGACTTATTTTATCCGTATCTGTTCAACCCTTGTAAATAAGCGCTTTTAGGCTTTTCTTAATCTATAAAATACGATTATTGCTATAAATATTTGTGATATATAAATATTTTATACATATATATTTTGGAGTAATAATTTT
>USAV01000011.1 GCA_900552715.1 uncultured Veillonella sp. | reverse complement strand
GGGTTATAGGACAAAAAGTGTTGCTGTTAATGCCGATGGAACTAGTTAAATAATAGCTCTATCGGCATTTTATCTTTTTGAGTAACTTTTACATATAGGACAAAAAGTGTTGCTAAAAAGTCGGAAACCCCTTGATTTTACTGACTCAAAAAAGGTTTTATCTTTCTAAAGAGATATATTTTTTAGAAGGAGTATAATTATGAAACTAGTCAGATGCCCTAATTGTGGTTTCGTCTGTAAGAGAAATGGTAAAACAAGTGCGGGTTCTCAACGTTGGTATTGTAATCAATGTTCTTGCTCATTCACAAATAAAGTGAATAAAACTAATAATAATTTACAGATATTTTTGGATTGGTTATTTGGTAAACACACACAGTTAGATATGGCTGGCGATGGACGTTCATTTCGTAGAAAAACATCACAGTTTTGGGAGCTTTGGCCATTACCACCAAAAGTTGAATCATCAAGTAGTGTGGTATTTGTTGATGGTATTTATTTAGCTAGAAATGCTTGTATTTTAATCTGTTGTAATGAGACGCATGTCTTAGGCTGGTATGTTTGTAGATATGAGCATTCTAAGGCTTGGGAGGCTTTATTACGACGTATTTCATCACCTATAGTAGTTATATCCGATGGTGGTACCGGCTTTCAAAAGGCATTAAAAAAAGTTTGGCCGAAAGCCAAACTACAAAGGTGCTTATTTCATGCATTTCAACAAGTAAAACGCTATACAACAATACGTCCTAAAACGATTGCTGGTTGTGAGTTATATGGAATTGCAAGGGATTTATTAACAATACACACGCAAGATCATGCTATGAAGTGGGTACAAAACGTTATGTCATGGAAAGTACGACATAGGGTATTCCTATCAGAAATAACAGTTGATGAAAATGGTACGATACGACCTAAACATGAACGACTTATAAAAGCAGAAAATTCCTTAGTTAAATTGATTAACAAAAGATGTTTATTTACTTACTTAGATGCATCGTTAACATGTACCTGCCCAGCTACTAATAATCGTATAGAAGGTGGTGTAAATGCTCAGTTACGCACTATGTTACGTAATCATAGAGGAATGTCTATTGAAAGACGAATAAAAGCGGTGTTCTGGTGGTGCTATATGCACTCACCAAACCCGCTTTCTAATGCAGAAATACTTAAGGTTATGCCGACCAACAAGAGTATTTCTGATATATATCATACCATACATGAACAATCTAGGTTAGAAGCTTCTATTCCGACTTGGGGTGATGCTATTGTTTGGAGTGATTTGCATAATTATGATCGCCTATTTACCAATCTTTGGGATTAAAATAGCAACACTTTTTGTCCTATAACCCGTATTTTTAGTTGATAAATACGTATACTGAATTTATAATGTAAACAAAGAGCAGTGTTTGTGGTTGACATTTTCTAAGTAGAGGAGAAACATCATGAATCAGAACATTCGGTACATTACTGAGGTCGCTATTTTAACGGCTATGATTACTGTATTAGGGGCTATTAAAATACCTAATGTTATTCTAGGTATAGAGTTTCAATTATCGGCCCCGTTGGCGGTAGCAATATGTGCTGTATTCGGATTTAAGAAGTATATTATTAGTGGATGTCTATCTAGTTTAATCGGCTTAGCGCTAGGTACTCAAACTATATTAAATGTTATGATTGCTATGCAATTCCGCCTTATTGTAGGGTTAATCCTTTGGATGTGCCATAATCACTTGATCGGTATTATGATTTCAGGCCCAATTGCATCTGCCTTAGCGCGGTTAACCTTGTCCGTATATATTGGTAAAGCCGCATTACCTATGGTTGCCTTAGCAGTGCCTGGCATGATTTTTACAGTCATTATGGCACCAGTATTTGTGAAAGTATTCCGTAAAATTCATAGCCATGTACCTCAAAATAATCTTGTTAAAGGGAAGGTGTCATAATGGCTGAATTATATAGTGTACGCATGCGTGCAGCACAAGGTGGTCCCCATGAAAAAGGGGGCCACCATATTTCTGGGGCAGAACGTATTGTAAAATTAGAGGAAGTTGGAGCTATAGCACAATCGTTGGCTGAACGTGCACTGCATCACAGCAAAGGAACTGCTGATTTTATAAATATTACAGTAGATTTGATTCCACCGGAGAAGATTACATATATAGACTGTCTAAAGGTAGAGGAACATAAAACTGGTAGTATTTCTGAATCTCATCAATTGGCGACTGAACTATTAGATGGTCCTGCTATTAGTAAGACGGCTGTTCACAAAGCTATTTCTATGTTAAAAAGTTTAGATAGATCCATGCGCGGCGCTATGTTAGTAGATGCTATTACTGGTGAGCGTTTAGATATAGGCAATCGTGGGGTGCGTGTGAGTCACATGGACTCCTTTGACTCTTATGCATTAGGCGATAATGAACATATGAGAGAGGCCTTAGTATTAGCCTCTAAGGTGCAATCTGCAGATGGTATTGTGGGCGAATTATGCTGGTCTGATGATCCAGATTATACAGTTGGCTATGTTGCTTGTAATGGTGTATACCATCGAATTCCTAATATGAAAGAATTAGGATCTAATATAGGGGGCCGTGTTTTCTTTGTACGGTCTGATATAGATAGTGAGAGTGTAATTGAGTATTTGGAGCGTGCTCCAGTACTTGTTCAACGGAGATAGAATGTACGAATATTTTAAAGAACAATTAGATGCTAAGGTACAGAATCATAATTTACGAACCTTAAGAGAATACTGTCCTATTGATGCAGTACGAGTAAAACGAGATGATAAAGAATATTTAATGATGGCTTCAAATAATTATTTGGGCTTAACTTTTGATCCTCGTGTCATAGAAGGGGCTCTGAAAGGGACTCAACAATATGGAACTGGATCTGGTGGATCGCGCCTTGTATCTGGTACGTTTCCATTATTTACAGATCTAGAAAACGAATTATCAAAATTTAAGAATACTGAAAAAGCCCTTGTATTTAATACGGGTTATATGGCCAATGTAGGAACTATTTCTGCCGTAGCTGATAAACATACTATCATTTTTAGCGATGCTTTAAATCACGCTAGTATTATTGATGGTTGTAGATTGAGTAGAGGTTCTGTAAAGGCTTACAGCCATTGTGATGTAGACGAATTAAAGTACTTATTAAAACAAGCAGATCGAAATACTCGAAAGCTTATCGTCACAGATGGTGTATTTAGCATGGATGGGGATATTGCACCGTTAGATAAACTATATGAATTAAGCCGTGACTACAATGCATTGCTCATGGTAGATGATGCTCATGCAACTGGAACTATTGGTAATGGTCATGGTACAGCGGCCTATTTTGGACTTGAAAAAGAAGTAGACATACAACTTGGTACATTGAGTAAATCTTTAGGCTCTGTTGGTGGCTATGTAGCTGCAAATAGCACTATCATAGATTATCTCGTTAATACGAGCCGCAGTTTTATATTCTCTACCGCATTGTCTCCTGCTGATATAGGGGCGGCCTTAGCTGCACTACATGTTCTTGAATCAGATGTATCCGTTTTACAGCGTTTACATGAAAATGTAACCTATATGGCAGACCGATTGATTTCTATAGGAATTGATGCTACCAATGAAACACCAATTTTCCCAATCCTTATTGGACATAACGAGGATACATTAGCCGTTTCGAACTATTTGTATGAGGCTGGAATCATTGGAACTGCTATTCGTCCACCTACAGTACCTATTGGTGAAAGTAGAATTAGACTAACGGTGACTGCTGCGCATAATAAAGAACAAATAGATTATGTGTGCCAATCACTGCATAATGCTATGAAACAGTTAGAATCATGATAATAGATAATATATCCACTAAAGACAGTGATAAAAGAATCCTTGGATTGGTAAAGTTGTCAAATTTAGATAAGTTGAGAATGCTAAGAGTACTGAATATACCGAATTAGTGAAGGTTTCATATAATTGACAGTAATACTAAATAGGCTTATAATTATGAGACCGACGCACGGGGATGTAAAGGTTTCGACAGGGGTGCGTGTGGTATAGATAGCGAGTCGGCGTTCCATGAGGCCGTTAAACGGTGGGAAAACATTTAAACGCAGAAGAAAATTTTGCATTAGCTGCATAAGCTACGTCCCTCATACTTGTGCCTACCAAGTGTGAATGGACGTCAAATCGTAGGCTGGCTTAATTCAGTTGTTCATATGAATTAGGCGAGACAACATGAACTGGGGTTGTGTAGCTTGTCTGTGAGCGGTAGCAACCTGAGATCTCAATCATAGACTGTGCTCGGAGAAGTCTATATGGCAACACTTTTGGACAGGGGTTCGACTCCCCTCATCTCCACCAATATTTAAGCTAAAGCTAGAAGATACGTAAATACTGTACAAATGCAGTAGTTACCTAATCTTCTAGCTTTTTTTAGTGTTCCTATATGACTGCTTAAATACGTATTTGTTCGCTTGAAATTTCACCATGATTTCACCACGGAGCACAGATATTTAATTAGAAAATGTGTACACAAAGAATCTAAAATGTCAATAATTTTTATCGTTTTGATTGTGCACAATGAATATGAATTTAATCAGATTTTATCTATGTTTTATAAAGGTGGAAGGGTATCGAAAAAATTGACTTTGTCTATAGAATCCTGTAAAATATATAAAGAAATATATGTAATTATGACACATAGATGATTAGTTTCGTGTAAAGGAGTACAGATAATGAAGTTCCGTTATTCCCGTATGTTAGCGGCTCTCGTTGTATCCGCTGTAATGGTTGCTGGTTGTGGCAGTAATCAACAGCAAGCAGGCGATGTGAGTGTCAATGCATACAAAATTACTGCAAGTGATGCACAGGTAAACCAAACCTATGCTGGTACAGTAGTTGCAGAAAACTCTGTAGCTGTACATGCTCGTGTAAGTGGTTACGTAGTTGAAAAATATGTTAAAGGCGGGGAGCAAGTTGTAGCTGGTCAGCCATTATATCGTATCGATTCTCGTCAATACGAAGCTACTCTTGCCAATGCAGAAGCACAAGCTGCTCAAGCTAATGCAAACTATAAAAATGCTGAAGTAGACCTTAATCGTTATGAAACATTAGCTCAACAAGATGCTATTGCGCAACAACGTGTAGATACACAACGTAGCACTGCAGAACAAGCTAAGGCAGCTTATGAAGCATACGAAGCATCCGTAAAAATTGCTCAAGATAACTTAGGCGATACAATGGTATATGCACCGTATTCTGGTACATTACGTATGGATGATATCGATATGGGTACATTTGTACAAGCAGGTTCTACAACATTAGTAACCATTGATTCTATCGATCCTATCTTTGTTGAATTTAGTATGACAGAGCAAGAATATCTTGACTTCATGAAAAATCCAACTGGCGATGATTCCAATGGTCCAAATATTCAATTAAAACTTGCTGATGGCGAAACGTATAATCAACCTGGTTCTATTGTTCAAGCAGCAAAAAGTCTTGATCAATCAACAGGTAAGCTCGTGTTAAAAGCGTCCTTCCCAAATCCTGATCATTTGTTATTGCCAAATATGTTTGCCACAGTAATCTCACCTGGTCAAAAACTTAAAAATGCTATCCTTGTTCCTAGTCGCGCTATTCTTCAAATTATGGATAAAAACTTTATCTTTGTTGTAAATGCTGATGGTGTAGTAGAACAAAAAAGTGTTGAAGTTGGCGGTACAAGTGGTAGCGATACAATTATCAAAGCTGGTTTAGCACCTGGAGACACAATCATCGTTGATGGTTTGACTAAGGTTAAAAACGGTGCGAAAGTTAATGCTAAATTGCTTTCAAAAGAACAATTAAAAGCTACAAAATAGAAGGGGGCTAGATCGTGTCGAAATTCTTTATTAATCGACCTATCTTTGCCATCGTAATAGCCATCGTTATTACTTTGGTAGGTCTCATTTCTATGATGAGCCTTCCGATAGCTCGATATCCTCAAATTTCTCCACCTACAGTTCGTGTAAATACTGCCTATACTGGTGCAACGGCTCAAGTTGTAAATGATACCGTGGCTAGTGTTATTGAAACACAAATTGTAGGCGTACAAGATATGGACTATATGACATCTAGTAGCTCTAGTAACGGTAGCTACTCTTTGACTGTTCAGTTCAATCAAGGTACAGATGCCGATATGGATACGGTTAATACTCAAAACCGTGTTCAAGCAGCACTTGCACAGTTGCCTGCAGAGGTACAAGCAGTTGGTGTTACAACTACTAAATCCTCTGGTGATATGGCCTTGATTTTCTCTTTGAACTCCCCAAACGGTACATATGACTCCACATTCTTAAAAAACTATGGTACTAACTATATGATGGATGCCATCAAAGCTATTAAGGGTGTCGGTTCTGTACAAGAGTTCGGTTCTGATTATGCTATGCGCATTTGGTTAGATCCAGCGAAGATGCAAAATCTTGGTGTTACTATTTCTGAAGTAACCGCAGCTATTAAGGGACAAAACTTACAGGCTGCAGCAGGTACAGTTGGTCAAAATCCTACTAATGGGGAACAAGCATTTCAATACCCTATCAAAATTGAAGGTCGTCTTGTGACACCTGAACAATTTGGTAACATCGCTATTAAAAGCTCTAATGGTAAGGTATTGCATCTAAAAGATGTTGCTCGCATTCAAATTGGTGCTAAAGGATATGACTTTATTGCTAAGTCCGCGCATAAAGAGGTAGCAGGTTTTGCTATTTCCTTACAAAATGATGCGAATGCATTAGAAACTATTGCGAATGTTAAGAAGGTATTAGATGAACAATCTAAATCTTTCCCACCAGATATGCAATATAACGTAGTTGTAGATAATACTAAATTCGTAAGTGCTTCCATTAATGAGGTAGAGCATACATTTGTAGAAGCATTATTACTCGTTCTCATCGTAGTATATGTGTTCCTACAATCTTGGCGCTCTACAATTATCCCGATGATTGCTGTGCCAGTATCTTTACTTGGTACATTTGGGGCTTTCGTATTATTAGACTTCTCCATCAATACATTAACTCTATTTGCCATGGTATTGGCTATCGGCCTCGTTGTTGACGATGCTATCGTAGTAGTAGAAGCGGTAGAGTACGAATTACAATATAATGGCTTGTCTCCTAAAGACGCTGCTATTAAAGCGATGGAAAATGTACAAGGCCCTGTAATTGGTATCGCCTTTGTATTGGTAGCGGTATTCGTACCAGTTGCCTTCATGGGTGGTATGACAGGTATCCTTTATAAACAGTTTGCCTTAACAATCGCTGTATCTGTTGTTATTTCTGCGATTGTCGCCCTTGTTTTGACACCGGCATTATGTGCTACGATGTTGAAGCCTCACAAACCAAAAGAACGTGAAGACTGGGTACATCGTCAGTTAAATAAATTTAATGCAGCTTTAGAGCGTTTTAGTAATTGGTATGGTATCCAATTGGCTCGTTTAAGCCATCGTTTGAGCTTAACTGTTATTGCATTGTTAATCTTTGCTGGTGGTACAGGTTTAGTATTCCACTTCTTACCAACATCCTTTGTACCTGCAGAGGATAGCGGTTACTACATGATTGCTGTTAATGAGCCACCTGGTGCTACATCTGAACGTACCATGGCAACCCTTGAAAAAATTGCCTCTTTCTTAGAAGGAAAAAATGATCCTGAAAAGCCTAAAGATGAGCAATTATTCCAAGAGGTATTTACTGTAGCAGGCTTTGACCTCTTAGGTGGTGGTCAAAAATCTAGTGCAGGTGTAATCTTTGCTACTATGTCTGACTGGAAGTATCGTACAACACAAGCTACATCTATCAACGCCATGATTGGTCAAACATTTGGCTTTGCCGCACAAGGTGTACCAGAAGCAACAGTTGTTGCATTGAATCCACCATCTATTCCAGGTCTTGGTACTACTGGTGGCTTTAGCATGTACCTTATTAACAAAGCTGGTGACAGCCCTCAAGTTATGGCGGAACGTGCTAATGAATTTATTGCAGAAGCTCGTAAGAGTCCAGCAATTCAATCTATTTATACTACCTTTGATACATCTACACCATCCTTACAGTTTGATGTAAACCGTGAAAAGGCGGCTCAAGATGGGGTAGCATTAGCTGATATCTTTACTACATTACAAGGTTTCTATGGTAGTATTCAAGTTAATGACTTCACTACATATGGTAAAAACTATAAAGTAGTGGTTCAAGCTGAGGATGCATACCGTCAAAATGCTGATCAGCTTAATATGTTGGCTGTTCGTAATAGCAAGGGCCTCATGGTTCCAGTT
Source organism: uncultured Veillonella sp. (assembly GCA_900552715.1). GTDB lineage: Bacteria > Bacillota > Negativicutes > Veillonellales > Veillonellaceae > Veillonella. The sequence goes on along the minus strand of USAV01000011.1, from coordinate 22,729 downwards.
TCCAACTATATTACGAAGGAACAAACTGGTACACCATCTAGTATTACTCGTTTTGATAATGCCATGGCTGTACAAATCGGTGGTTCCCAAGCCAATGGTTACTCCTCTGGTGATGCTATAAACGCATTGAAAGAGGCAGCAGCTAAAACATTACCAGCAGGTTATACATATGACTGGGCAGGCCAATCTCGTGAAGAATTGAAAGCTGGTTCTCAAACTATGTTAATCCTTGGTTTAGGTCTAGTATTCGTATTCTTGATCTTGGCTGCTTTATATGAATCCTGGAAGGTTCCATTTGCCGTATTGTTCTCTGTACCATCTGGTATGATTGGTGCTTCTCTAGTACCATTCTTGTTGAACTTCACAGGCAGATATTCTTTAGCAAATGATATTTACATGCAGATCGGTCTCTTAACCTTGGTTGGGTTGGCCGCAAAAAATGCGATCTTGATCATCGAGTATGCAAAGATTCGTGTTGACGAGCGTGGTATGAACGTTGTTGATGCCGCTATCGAAGCTGCAAAAATTCGTTTGCGTCCAATCTTGATGACATCCTTTGCGTTTATCCTTGGGGTATTACCACTAGCAGTATCTACTGGTGCTGGTTCTGGTGCTCGTACATCCATGGGTATTACAGTAGTAGCAGGGATGACCACAGCTACATTGTTTGGTATCTTTATCATTCCAATGTTGTTCATCATCATTGAAACACTTGGACCTGGTTTATTGACAAACCGCAAAAAAAATCACGACTAATCATCTACATTAAATAAATTTGTAGAATGACAAAAACACGTCACTACTTAGTAGTGGCGTGTTTTTTTGTATAATTTATGATATAATAATATAGTTAAAAATCGGATTGACGTAAGTCGATATTAAGTGTGAAATTAATATAAAAGAGGTATATTATGAGTGACGTAAAAACATATGTAGCAGGTCATAAAAGCCCTGATACAGATTCCATTTGTTCTGCTATTTCCTTTGCTAATTTGTTAACTCAAATGGGCACACCAGCAACTCCAGTATGTGCAGGTGAAGCAAATAAAGAAACAACATATATTTTGAATCATTTTGGTTTTGAACACCCACAAATCGTTAAAAACTGGGAAGAGTTTGCTCCAGAAGGTGGCAACTTATATTTAACAGACCACAACGAATCTAAACAAATCATCGATGGTTACAAATCTATGAATATGTGTGGTGTTGTGGATCATCACCGCATTGGTGATTTCGAAACTGATGGTCCTGTATTCATGCGTTTAGAACCAGTAGGTTGCTCCAATACAATTATTACTAAATTGTACATGGAAAATAATCAAGAAATTCCTAAAGGTATTGCTGGCTTGATGTTGTCTGCTATCATTTCTGATACTGTATTATTCCGTTCTCCAACATGTACAGAAACAGATAAAGAAATGGCACATAAATTGGCTGAAATCGCTGGCGTTGACATCGAGTCTTATGGTCTTGATATGTTAAAAGCTGGTGCTGATATTTCTGATTTGACTAACGATGATATCGTTCGTACAGATATGAAAGAATTCTCCGAAGCAGGTAAAACGATTTCTATCGGTCAAATTTCCGTTATGGATACAACAGATGTATTGGCTAAACAAGCTGAACTTGTTGCTGCACTAGAGGCTCTTCGTACTGCGAATAACTACGATGCATCTTACATCATGATTACAAATATTCTTGATGAAAGTACTACATTGTTATTCAGCGGTGATGTAGAAGCTGTAGTAACAAAAGCATTTGAAAAAGAAGTTAAAGACAATGGCGTATTCTTGCCAAATACTATGTCTCGTAAAAAACAAATCGTACCACCAATTCTTGGTGCTATGAAATAGTATAGTAGTATACAAAGGGAAAAGAACGTTGCTTGCAACGTTCTTCTTCTCTATTTATATGATTATCAAACTATAGTATATGTAAGGGCGATAGGGGTGTTCCGATGAATTCATTATTAACAGGTTTAAATAAAGAGCAACAACAAGCCGTTCAACATACGGAAGGCCCTTTATTGATTTTAGCTGGTGCCGGATCTGGTAAAACAAAGGTTTTAACTGTTCGTATTGCACATTTATTGGCTCAAGGTGTCAATCCTTATGAAATCTTGGCGATTACTTTCACCAATAAAGCAGCTAAAGAAATGAAAAGCCGTGTGGAAGGTCTTGTAGGTGATGTGGCTAATCGTATTTGGCTCAGTACATTCCATAGCTTCTGTGCGAAATTCTTGCGTTTTGAGCTAGATAACTTCTTAGGTTATAACAGTAATTTTACAATCTATGATACATCTGACTCTCAAGCAGTTATTAAGGCTGCCTTAAAGGCATTAAACCTCGACGATAAATACTATCCCGTAGGTGCTATGATCGGTGCCATTTCAGATGCAAAGAATAAATTGTTATTCGCCTCTGATTTTAGAAAGCAAGCACGGGACTTTTACCAACAAAAGGTAGCCGATGTATATGAATATTATGAACGGGAATTACGTAAAAATAATGCTTTAGACTTTGATGACCTCCTATTGGTAGCTGTAAAGTTATTACAATCTAATGAAGCTGTTCTAGATAAGTATAGTAAGCGTTTTCGTTATGTCATGATCGACGAATATCAAGATACGAACCATGCTCAATATTTATTGGCTAAATTATTAGCGTCTCATTGGAAAAACATTGCCGTTGTAGGTGATGCTGACCAAAGTATTTATGCTTGGCGTGGTGCAGATATTCAAAATATCTTAGACTTTGAAAAGGATTATCCGAACTGTACATCCATTAAGTTAGAGCAAAACTACCGCTCTACAAAGATTATCCTTGATGCAGCCAATGCGGTAATTGAAAATAATGAAGGTCGTCCAAAGAAAAACTTGTGGACAGACAAGACTGAAGGCGCTAAAATTCAGCATTTTACGGCGCAGTCTGAACATGAAGAAGCGGCTTTCATCGGCGATACTATTGCCAAAAAACACGATATTCATGGCGTACCTTATGGCGATATGGCTATTTTGTATCGTACAAATGCTCAATCTCGTGTACTTGAAGAAGCACTGATTAAACGAGCTTTGCCATATACGATGGTAGGGGGCACAAAGTTCTATGATCGTAAAGAAATTAAGGACGTTTTAGCTTACTTACGGGTACTATATAATCCATTCGATGATTTGAGCTTATTACGTATCATCAATGTACCAAAGCGTAGTATTGGTGCAACTACAGTGGCAAAACTACAAGATTATGCTCGTGCAAACGGCACATCCTTGTTCATGACACTCACACAATTGCATCTAGTAGATACGATTAAAGGTAAAACGAAGGAAAAGTTAGAAGAGTTTGGCATTCTTATCTTCACTCTTGTTGCTGAAATGGAAGATAAAACGGTACTCGATATTTTAGAAGCTATTCTAGATAGAACTGGTTACTTGGCTCAGTTGGAAGAAAGTACGGATCCACAAGATCAGGCTCGCGCTGAGAATATCGGTGAACTTTTATCTGTAGCTAAAGACTTCCAAGATACTAATCCAACGGGTACTGTTGAGGATTTCTTAGAGCAAGTAGCCCTCGTTAATGATGTAGATTCCTTTGAGCAAGAGGAGTCAAAGGTAACATTAATGACATTACATGCTGCTAAAGGTTTGGAGTTCCCAATCGTATTCTTAGGAGGCTTGGAGGAAGGTTTATTCCCTCATAGCCGCACCTTGATGAACCCTGAGGAAATCGAAGAGGAACGTCGTCTTGCCTATGTAGGTATTACTCGTGCTGAAAAGGAATTATATATTTCTAATGCTACTACGCGTACCGTATTTGGTCGTACTAGCAGTTATTTGCCATCTCGCTTTATCGACGAAATTCCTGAAGAGTTAGTAGATGGTTTGCGTGCTAAGCGTAAAGTACCTGATGATATTAAGCGCCATGTACCACAACATATGAGTGTTACTAGCCGTCCTGTCACTAAACCAATTGTTCGCAATGAGGTGATTGCAGACTGGAAAGTAGGCGATACAGCTATTCATAGTAAGTGGGGCAATGGGAAAGTAATCAATGTTGCCGGCGAAGGGGCTGGCATGAAGCTAACTATTGAATTCCCAACACAAGGTGTACGTGTGGTAATGGCTAAATTTGCACCTGTTAAAAAGGGTTAATTGTTTTCTGTATAAAAGGATAGAAGATGAATCCGAAAGATAGAATTAAAGAGTTACAACAAGAGCTGACTCATGCACAGTATTTATACTATGTAAAAGATGCTCCTACAATGAGTGACTTTGAATACGATAAAAAATATCGAGAGCTCGTTGATTTAGAAACAGCTCATCCTGAATATATTGTGCCATCTTCCCCAACACAACGTGTAGGTATGAAGGTAGAAGGATCCTTTGAAAAGGTTGTTCATGGTCGCCCTATGTTGAGCTTATCTAATGTATTCAGTGCTGATGAAGTACGTGCATTTGCTAGTCGCGTAGAGAAGGAATTAGGTCATAAGCCTTCTGCTTATGTAGTAGAACTTAAAATCGATGGCTTAGCTGTCAATTTACATTATGAAAATGGCATGTTTGTACGTGCTGTAACACGTGGCGATGGTCGCGTTGGTGAAGATGTTACGGCCAATGTGCGGACTATTAAATCCATTCCCTTATATCTAGAAAATGCACCTGAATTTATTGAGGTTCGCGGTGAAGCCTACATGCCTCATAGCGAATTTAAACGCATTAATGAAGAACGCGATGAAGAGGGCTTACCAACCTTTGTAAATCCTCGTAATGCAGCAGCTGGTTCTTTACGCCAACAAGATCCTGCTATTACGGCTAGTCGTAATTTAGCATTCTTTGCCTACGCAATCGGTTCTGAAGTGGGTGCTAATATTTATAGCCAAGAGGAATTATTACAAAGCTTAGAAACATTTAAGTTTTCTGTAAATCCTCATTATCGCGTTTGTGAAACAATTGACGAGGTAATCGAGGCTATTAATTATTGGGGCGAAAAGCGTCATGAGTTGCCTTACGACACAGACGGTATGGTAATTAAGGTTAATAGTTTTGATGATCAAGAGGTACTTGGCAGTACTGCTAAGGACCCTAAATGGGCAACAGCGTACAAATATCCTCCAGAAGAGGTGGAAACCGTTCTTAAGGATATTACTATCAATGTAGGGCGTACAGGTGTTCTTACGCCAACAGGCGAGTTGGAATCCGTATTTGTATCCGGTACGAATGTGAGCCGTGTTACACTACATAACCAAGATTTTATCAATGAAAAGGATATTCGCATTGGTGACCACGTTATCATTCATAAGGCGGCTGAGATTATTCCAGAAGTTATTCGTGTAGTTCCAGAAAAACGTACTGGTTCTGAGGTGCCTTTCACTATTCCAAATCGCTGCCCAGTATGTGACTCTCCTGCAGTTCGTCGTGAAGGTGAAGCAGCTGTACGCTGCACCAATAAACATTGTCCTGCTATTGAAAAGGAACAAATTATCCATTTTGCATCTCGCGATGCAATGAACATAGATGGCCTTGGTCCTAGCATTGTAGAAAACTTGATCAATAACAAGTTAATTGCCAATGTGGTTGATTTATATCATTTAACAGTAGATCAACTTGTTACTATGGACCGAATGGGTAAGAAATCTGCAGAGAATTTGGTGAAAGCTATCGCAGACTCTAAAACTCGTGGATTAGATCGTGTATTATATGGCCTTGGCATCCGTCTCATTGGCTCTAAAGCAGCTGGTACAATTGCTAATGTTGTGCAATCAATGGAACGGTTCATGACAATTACTAAAGAAGAATTGGTGGCGGTAGAAGAAATCGGTCCTACTATGGCTGATAGTATCGTTGAATATCGCGAAGATCCAGCTCATGTAGCTATTATTGAAGGCCTAACACAAGCAGGTCTTAAGATGACCGTAGATGTTGTAGAAGCTGCAGGTAACCAAATGGACGGCGAAATCGTCGTTCTTACAGGTAAGCTTGAGGTTATGGGCCGTAGTGAAGCTGGTAAAATCCTTGAAGCTCATGGGGCAAAGGTTACAGGTTCTGTATCTAAAAAAACAACCCTTGTTATTGCTGGGGAAGATAGTGGTAGCAAGCTGACTAAAGCAAATGAATTGGGTATACGTGTTATGAACGAAGAAGAGTTTGTAGAACTCTTACGCGATCTTGGTGAAATCCAATAGATATACATTCTTACAATGTTTTGAAAATATATATTATTTGCTTTATAATAAGTAATTATGAAAGGATGTGTTCCGATGAAAATCAGCCAAGAGGAAATTAAAAAGATCGCCTTACTTTCACGATTGGAAGTTAAGGAAGAACATATGGCACATGTAGAAAAAGAGTTGTCCGACATCTTGACTTATGTTGCTGAACTAGATGCATTAGAGCTTAATGATGTAGAACCAATGGCTCATGCAGTACCATTGCACAATGTATTTAGAGAGGATGAAACAAAACCATCCTTAGACCATGATTTAGCTTTATCCAATGCTCCAGAAGCAGAGGATGGGTACTTTAAAGTACCTCGTGTTGTACAAGAATAGGAGGTTTCGCTGTGGCAACAATTCATGAATTACACAAGAAACTAGTGAATAAAGAAATCAGCGCCGTTGAATTGACGAATGCTGTTATTGCACATAAAGCGAAAGTGGAACCGACTGTACATGCGTACTTATCCGATTCTCATGATCGTGCTTTAGCTACAGCTAAGCTTGTAGATGAAGCAATTGCTAAAGGTGAAGCTATTTCTCCATTGGCAGGTATTCCTGGTGCGATTAAAGATAATATTTGTATTAAAGATGAACCTGCAACATGTGCATCTAAAATGTTAGAGAACTTTGTACCTCCATACAATGCGTCTGTTATTGAACGTTTACAAGATAATCAATTTGTAAGTCTTGGTAAACTTAACATGGACGAATTTGCTATGGGTGGTTCCACAGAGAACTCTGCATTAGCAAAAACGACTAACCCTTGGAATGCAGATTGCGTACCAGGTGGTTCTTCTGGTGGTAGTGCAGCAGCAGTATCTAGTGGCTCTGCTATTTGGGCTCTTGGCTCCGATACTGGTGGGTCTATTCGTCAACCAGCGTCCTTCTGTGGCGTTGTAGGCTTAAAACCAACATACGGTAATGTATCTCGTTATGGTTTAATCGCCTTCGCATCCTCTTTGGACCAAATTGGACCTATTACTCGTGATGTAACAGATGCTGCTTTAGTATTAAATGCAATCTCTGGTCATGATGCGAAAGACTCCACATCCATTCCAGGTGCTCGTGTAGATTACACTACAGCTCTTGTAAATGATGTAAAAAATCTTAAAATCGGTGTGCCAAAAGAATTCTTTGGCGAAGGTCTTAATAGCGAAGTTCGAAAAGCTATGGAAGAGGCTATCGAAACATATAAAAAATTGGGTGCTGAAATCGTTGAGGTTTCTTTACCTAACTCTAAATATGCATTGTCTGCGTACTATATCATCGCATTGGCTGAGGCAAGCTCTAACTTGGCTCGTTATGACGGTGTAAGCTACGGTATGCGCGTTGCGGCAGACAATTTAGTAGAAATGTCTACTAAAACTCGTACAGAAGGCTTTGGTCCTGAAGTACAACGCCGTATCTTATTAGGTACTTATGTATTGAGCGCTGGTTACTATGATGCTTACTATTTGAAAGCATTGAAAGTACGCCGCCTCATTAAAAACGAATTTGATGAAGCTTTCTCCAAAGTGGATTTAATCTTAACACCAACTGCACCTAATACATCTTATAAATTTGGTGAAAAAGCAAATGATCCATTGGCAATGTACTTAGAAGATATCTGTACAGTACCAGCAAACCTTGCAGGTATTCCAGGTATTAGCATTCCAGCAGGTATGAGCAGCAGCAATTTGCCAATCGGCTTACAATTGCTCGGTCCTGCTATGGGTGAAGAAACATTGTTACGTGCCGCTTTCACATTTGAACAAGCACGTCCAGACTGTCAATTAGTAGCACCAACTGGGGAGGTTTCTCTATGAGTAGTAAATACGAAACAGTCGTTGGTTTAGAGGTTCACACAGAGCTTAAGACTAAGTCTAAAATCTTCTGTGGTTGTACCACTGAATTCGGCGGCGATCAAAATACACATGTATGCCCAGTATGCCTAGGCTTACCTGGTGCTATGCCTGTGTTAAATAAACAAGTAGTAGAATTTGCTATCAAAGTAGGTTTAGCATTGAACTGTGAAATTCTAAACTTTAACAAATTTGACCGTAAAAACTACTACTATCCAGATTTGCCTAAAAACTATCAAACATCTCAATACGATTTGCCAATTTGCTTGAATGGTCATTTAGACATCGAAGTAAATGGTGAAACTAAACGCATTGGTATTACGCGTATTCACATGGAAGAAGATGCGGGTAAACTCGTTCATAGTGGCAATACTATTTCCGATTCTAAATCTTCTAATGTTGACTACAACCGTACTGGTGTACCTCTTCTTGAAATCGTATCCGAACCAGATATTCGTTCCGGTGCAGAAGCGAGAGCCTATGTTGAAAAACTACGTTCTATCTTGCAATACTTAGAAGTATCTGACGGTCGTATGGAAGAAGGTTCCTTGCGTGGTGACTGTAACGTATCCGTACGTTTGCGCGGTACTAAAGAGTTTGGTACACGTACAGAAACTAAGAACGTTAACTCCTTAACAGCTATCCAAAAGGTTGTTGAATATGAAGCATTGCGTCAAGCTAAGTTGATCGAAGCTGGCGGCAAAGTAGATCAAGAAACACGTACTTGGGATGATGCTCAAGGCATTACTATTGGTATGCGTAAAAAAGACGAAGAAAACGATTACCGTTACTTCCCTGAACCAGATTTGGTGCCAATTGTAATTACAGACGAAAAAATCGAAGAAGTACGTCGTGCGTTACCAGAATTACAAGATGCTAAGATTGAACGCTTTGTATCTGAATATGGCTTGTCTCGTGAAGATGCAACAATTCTTACTGTATCCCGTAAAACAGCAGATTTCTTGGATGCTACTGTAAAAGCAGGTGCCGATGCTAAGACTGTTGCTAACTGGATGCTTGGTGACTTGTCCAAGATGATTAATGAAAGCGGTTTAACATTTGCTGAATCCAAAGTAAGTCCAGAAAACTTGGCTGGTATGATTGCCCTTATCGATAAAGGTACAATCTCCGGTAAAATTGCGAAAAAAGTTATCGTATCCATGTGGGAATCTGGCAAGGATGCTGATACTATCGTAAAAGAAGAAGGTCTTGTTCAAATCACAGATACTGGTGCTATTGAAGAAATCGTTAAGCAAGTTATTGCTAATAATCCACAACCAGTGGCAGATTTCAAAGGTGGCAATGGTAAGGCTATTGGTTTCTTAGTAGGTCAAGTTATGAAGGAATCTAAAGGCCGTGCTAACCCTGGTATGGTAAATGAATTGCTTCAAAAATACTTGAAAGACTAATTTGTCCGTTAGCCTATAGTCGCATAAGCAATACAAATAAAATCAATCCCCTATAGATATAAAACTTATATCTATAGGGGATATTTATTTGCATTTTTTATGGTAAAGTATGGTATAATAGGTTGTATAAAATTAATTATTATTTTGATCATATAAAGGACTTAATGATGAATGATCAACAGAATATAAATAACAATCAAAATACATATAGAAGTAGTGAGCGTAGCGATAGCTACAGTAGTAATACACGTGCTGCAGAACCTAATACACGCGTACTATCTGATGATGAACGTCGTGATTTTGACGGTGTAACCATTGAAGAGGTAGGCGACTCTGTTCATGTGGACTCTACACCTAGCAATATAAACGAAGATTATCAACGCAGTGAAGAATATAACCAATATGGTCCACATGTGAAGGTATATAGCTTTAATAGCACAAGTTGGCTTAGTCGCATCATTTTGATTATCATATTAGCTGTTGTTTTAGCAGCTGTTGTATTCTTTGGTGGCATTATCCTATCTGTAGTAGGGGTTGTCATTTTAGTGGGGGCTATTGTTTCCTTTATCTTTGGGCTCTTTTAATGGTATAATATATATATTATGACTAGACGGTGGCTGAGCCATTCGATGATGTAAAGGGGACCTATGAACGTAGTTTTATCCACATTAAACTCAAAATTTATACATTCTTCCCTGGCTTTGCGGTATCTCAAAGCCTATGGGCAGGCTCACAGACAGGCATACGATATAGTAGAATATACTATTAATATGCCTGTTTTACATATTCTTAGCGATATTACAGAGCGCAATATAGATGTATTGGGCTTTGCTTGCTATATCTGGAATATCGAAATGACCTTACATGTAGTGGACCTGGTGAAAGCTGTTCGACCAGATATTAAGATCATTTTAGGTGGACCAGAGGTTTCTTTCACAGCCGATGAAATCCTAAATCGATGCCATGCCGTAGATTATGTTGTACAAGGGGAAGGGGAAGAAGCTTTTTACCAACTTATTAGTGCATTACAAAATGGTAAGGATGGTTTACAAGAAGAAATCCCTGGGGTACGAGGACGTCATATTTCAGGCGAACTTATGGGCTCTACAGAGGCTGTAGAGGTTAAAGATCTTAGTACTATACCATTCCCGTATGTAGAAGAGGATATGGAGGATTTAGAACATAAAATAATCTATTATGAATCCTCTCGCGGATGTCCATTTTCTTGTCAGTACTGCTTATCTGGCAATAAGAATACAGTGCGGTTCTTCCCACAGGAGAGAACCTTTAAAGAGCTACAATGGTTTATCGATCACAAGGTGAAGCAAGTTAAATTTGTAGATAGAACCTTTAACTGTGCACCACATCACCATCGACCTATGATGGAATTTATGCGTGATGCCGATACAGAGACGAATTTCCATTTGGAGATGGAACCAGAGCTCATGACAGAGTGGGAAACACAGATTCTCTGTGAAACACCACCAGGCCGCATCCAAATCGAGGTGGGCGTACAAAGTACACATAAGAAAACCTTGGATGCTATTAATCGTTACAATGATTGGCCATATATTCAAAAGGCTATCCGTCCTATTATCGAGGCCGGCCGTACACATGTACATATGGATTTAATTGTAGGCTTACCTTACGAAAATAAAGCACGATTTGGATTATCCTTCAACGATTTATTTAGCTTACAACCTCATGCGCTACAAATAGGGTTCTTGAAACTATTAAAAGGCTCTGGTGTACGCCGTATGGAGGAATACCAATATATTAGTGATCCATTAGCTCCTTATGAGGTCTTAAGTACGCATGTATTGCCATATAAAGACGTTCGTTTCTTAAAGCACTTTGAAGATGTATTTGAACGATTCTATAATAGTGAGCGTTTTAGAACTGTCTTTGGTTATATTGGTAGTAAGCTTATTAAGGAACATACTGATACATCAATAATTGGTGAAGATACAGTAACAAATCATGTACCACCAATTAAAAAGTATGATCCAACTAAAGTGGAGCCTAAAAAAGACGCTTTTTCTTATTTCTGTGAAATGACACAGGCATGGCTTGATGCTGGTAATCACAAGGTTAATTTAAAAGACATTGACCAAATCGAGTTCTTATATAATTTCTTCTTGTCTAAAGGCGACAAAGTAGCAGCCGAATTATTACAGTACGACACTCTTGTTAGCTATCGTGGTAAGGTTCGAAGCGAAGCCGTAGGTTTGCCGAAGCAGACAAAGGAACTTTTACAAGAAGGGGAAGCATTCTGGCGAAACGAAGAGATTGCATCTCAGTATATTCCAAACTATACATTTAAAGAATGGCGTAAGATTCGCCAACAATATGTAGAAATGCCGATGTCCAAAGATACGGCATATGTATTGGGCATAGATAATGTACCTAGTACACCATTTACAGTTGTAATCGACGTTAATAAAGAGGTTAAACCATTTATACGTCCTGACATAGAGGCTTGTTAACAAGCGATGATTGGTTAGTTAAATAGGAGTGTTATGACCGATACAACGAGACCAAAACGATACCGCATGGTATCTAAATATTATAAAGAAACCTATGGAGAGAAGGTTTATAAGCTGCCTGTTGCCTTACCGCTAACATGTCCAAATCGAGATGGTTCGGCAGGTGTAGGAGGCTGTACCTTCTGCGGTGAAATTGGTGCGGGCTATGAAAATCGTCCTGCCTGGATGACAGTGCGTATGCAATTAGAGGAAAATATTGCTCACATTGGACCTAAGTACAAGGCGAAAAAATTCATACCCTATTATCAAAACTTTAGTAATACCTATTTGGGACTTGATGACTTTAAAAGCTATATGGAACAAGGCTGTATCGACGAAGCTGTAGGCATTGCTATTGCTACAAGACCAGATTGCATTGCCGATGAATATTTAGACATATTAGCTGACATTAGAGATCGCTTTCATAAGGATATTTATATTGAATTAGGATTGCAAACGGTCAATTATGATACCCTTGAGAAGATTAATCGGGGCCATGATTTAGCGCAGTTTATTGATGCTGTATTGCGGATTAAGAGATATGGATTTAATGTAACAACCCATATGATAGTAAATCTTCCATGGGATACTATGAAAGATACCATCGAAGGGGCTCGTATCTTATCAGCCCTTGGCGTGGATCAAGTTAAACTGCATGCTTTATATATTGTTAAAAATACATTGATGGCCAAGTGGTATCAAGAAGGTCAGTTCACCTTAATCAGTGCAGAAGAATATGCTGACCGCGTAGTCAACTTTGTCCGCCATTTACACCCTGACATTGTATTGCAGCGTCTTGTGGGGCGAGCTCCTGAAGATAATACGTTATTTACGAATTGGTCTATGGGATGGTGGCGAGTTCAAGACTTAATTGATGATAAATTAGACGAACTGGATGCCCATCAAGGTGATCTTTGTGATTATTTAAACGGCAAAGCCGTTCGTAAGTTTGTAGATTAGGAGGTTGTATGAGCGAACAAGTATTTACATTTCCTACATATGACCTAGCACAATCCATACTAGGTCAACATAATCGATATTTGCATATGATGCTTGAAGTCATCTCTGTAGATGTAGTAGCACGTGGTGATACTGTGGTTATCAAGGGCGATGAAAAGCAAGTAGAGGCCTTGTATCGTACGTTAGAGGAACTGGTATTTTTATATCGTGAAGGTAGTACCATTACTGAGTCCCAGGTTCGTATTGCGGCAAAACTCGTAGCGAACGGTAAAGCTGATGCTGTACATACCATGTTTGAAGATACCTTATCCGTTAATATGCGCGGTAAAAATATTACGCCTAAAACGGAAGGTCAAAAATACTATGTAGATAGCATCCGTAAAAATACCATTACCTTTGGCATAGGCCCTGCAGGGACTGGTAAAACCTTCTTAGCAGTAGCTTTAGCATCCTTCTATTTAAAGAACAGAAATGTAGATAAAATTATTTTAACTCGTCCTGCTGTAGAGGCTGGTGAACGCTTAGGATTCTTACCTGGTGAATTGCAAGATAAGGTGGATCCATATTTGAGACCGCTCTACGATGCTTTACACGAAATGTTTGGCATCGAACAAGTACAACGTTTTATGGAGCGCGGTACAATTGAAGTAGCACCACTAGCGTACATGCGTGGCCGTACCTTAGAGAATGCCTTTGTGATTCTTGACGAAGCTCAAAATACGACGGCTGAGCAGATGAAGATGTTCTTAACACGTTTAGGTAACAATTCTAAAATGGTAGTCAACGGTGATAAGACACAAATTGACTTGCCACCACGTGTTGTGTCTGGTCTTGGCGAGGCTGAAAAGGTATTGCGCCATGTGCCTGGTATTAATATGGTTTACTTTAGCGATCAAGACGTTGTTCGTCACGATTTAGTAGGCCGTATTGTAAAAGCTTACGATCAGTATCATGAACGTAAATTAGCTGGTGAGACTGCGGAAACTAACGCAGCATCTAAAGAGCATGTAGCGAAAGGATAAGCATGTATATAAATATTAGCTATGATGAAGGAATTCAAGAGGATTCCAATATTGAGGCTGTTATACGTAAGGTCTGTGATGAAGTGAGTCGCGTATATGGTCTTGAAGAAGATGAAATGAGTATTTTACTTTGCGATAATGCTAAGATTCACGAGCTCAATAAGGAATATCGCGGCATCGATAGACCTACCGATGTATTGTCCTTTGCCCTTAATGAAGGGGATGATTACGAAGGTAGTGAAGAGGAACATCACTTACTTGGGGATATGATTATTTCCTTAGAGCGCACTCGTGAACAAGCTATCGAATATGGACATAGTTTTGAACGAGAATTGGCGTACTTAACGACTCATAGTTGTTTGCATATTTTAGGCTATGACCATATGAATGACGAAGATAAAAAAGAGATGCGTACTGAAGAAGAATTTATTTTAGGTAATCTCGGTTATGTGCGGGAGGATGCACCATATAATGAATAAGAACGAACATTTTAAATCTGGCTTTGTAGCCGTTGTAGGTCGACCAAATGTTGGTAAATCTACATTAATTAATGCCCTTATTGGTGACAAAATCGCTATCGTATCCGATAAGGCTCAAACAACGCGTAACCGTATCATCTGTGTATATACAGACGAAGCAAAACAAATCGTTTTTATGGACACACCAGGTGTACATAAGCCAAAACATAAATTAGGTGAATTCATGGTAGATGCTGCCATTGAGTCCTTGAAAGAAACGGAAGCTGTTTTATTTGTCGTAGCAGGCAATGAAAAACGCGGCCCTGGGGATAATTTCATTATTGAGCAATTAAAACGTGTAAAAGTGCCTGTTTTCTTAGTCGTTAACAAGATTGATACTCTAAAAAAAGAGGAGCTTTTAGAAGCCATCGTGTCTTATCAAGATGCATATCCATTTGCAGGGGTCATTCCTATTTCTGCAAAGGATAAAGAGAACCTAAATGAAGTTCTACATGTATTAGAGGAAACATTGCCAGAAGGTCCACAATACTTCCCAGAGGATATGATTACGGACCAACCAGAACGTCTTATCATTTCTGATATTGTTCGTGAAAAAATCCTATTGGCTACACGTGATGAAATCCCTCATGCTATCGCTGTAGACGTAGATGAAATGAAAACACGTGATGATGGTACAACCTATATCCGTGCTACTATTTACTGTGAACGAGACTCTCAAAAGGGCATTATCATCGGTAAGAAAGGGGCCTTGTTGAAACAACTTGGTGCTGAAGCCCGTGTAGATATTCAAAAACTATTGGCTACAAAGGTGTACTTAGACCTTTGGGTTAAGGTTAAAAAGGATTGGCGAAATAAATCCGGCATGTTATCTGAACTTGGTTATAGAAAATAATTTTTGCTATAATAAAAACTAACTCGTTTTCCCTATTGTATGAAAGGAATTAAGATGGATAGTGTAGATGGCCTGTTACCCATAGGGTTTGGTCTTGTATGTATATTTTTAATTAACTTTTTTGTGGTTGCAAAGTTTTCCTTTGCCCGTCTTCGTAAAGAACATGTTGAGGATATGGATATTCTCTTAGAGAAGGATAGAGAGTTTTTATTAAAGCTCTATCAAAACCCTGAGTATTTTTTAAATACTACGCAGTTTTTGATTTTATTCTTTATTTTGGCTCTTGCTGGTACAGGCACCTATGTATTTGATAACATCGTAGATCAACTTGTAGCGGTATTTAATGTGCATAGTACATGGATGCACCTCGTACTAGATATACTTTTATTGCTATTAATTAGCTTAATCGTTTTAATCTTTGGTGAAATCGTACCTAAAGCATTGGGATTATCGTTCCCAACAAAGTATGTAAATACTTATAGCCGTATCGTAGTAGCTGCTGGTCGTTTGGTATATCCGTTCATTTGGATTGCTAGCAAAATTTCCACGGTTATTTTAGGCTTTTACAAAACAAAATATTTAACAGAGCTAGATCTTGTGTACTCTGAAGAAGAAATCCGTATGATGATTTCTCGAAGTCATGAAGAAGGTCAACTAGACCAAGTAGAATCAGAGTTGATTGACAATGTTTTTAACTTTGTAGACCGTAGAGCTAAAGAGGTTATGGTACCGCGTCAAGATGTGGACTGTATTTTCGTTGAAGATGGTTACGATGAAGCGATGAAATTTATTCGCTCTAAAGCACATACCCGTTATCCTCTATGTGTAGAGGATAAGGATCATATCATCGGTCTTGTCCATATTAAGGACCTCATGGAACGTCCTAATCAAGCACGTAAGGATTTGCGTAATGTAAAACGAGATATTCTAACTGTTCCAGAAGTAATGAAATTGTCCACATTACTACAATATATGAGAACTCGCCGCATCTACCAAGCTATTGTTGTAGATGAGTACGGGGGTATGGTTGGTCTCGTAGGCCTTGAAGATATTATTGAAGAGCTCGTTGGGGATATTCAAGACGAACATGAACCACATTTACCAGCTAAAATTGCTTATGCAGATGGATCCTTTGAGTTTGATGGTAAGGTCCTCGTAGACGAAGTAGAGGAAATGATGGACGTTGAAATCGATGATTCCGATTCTGATACAATTGGGGGCTATGTATTTGGCCTTTTAGAACGGACACCAATCGTTGGTGATACTGTGGATGCATTGGGATATACCTTTGAAGTAACACAAATGCAAGGCTATCGCGTTTCTCGTATTAAAGTAACACCTTTACCTGAAGAGGAAACAACGGAAGAAGAACATGAAGAAGCTTAATGGTGGTTTTAACACACCTGCCATCGTCATTAGTCGAAAAAAATATAAGCTATACTCTGTATTTACCTTTATCACACCTAGCTTAGGGATTATACGTGCATCCATACCGCATAAGCGTATGATGACCATGCGTAACAGTTCCTATTTACGTCCCTTTAGTGCCATGTATATCACAGTGGTACCTGATGGTGAATATGTAAATGTAACACAAATTGATGGTTCCTATGTAGTAGAATCGTTAGACGTAAATTTAGATAATATTGCCTATGCTGCAGTGGCCAGTGAGCTCATTCAAGAACTATTTGCTCTGCATGATGTAGACCGTAAGGTCTTTGATACTGTTGTAAACTATTCCAAGCAAATACGGCGCCGTAATGTACAGCTAGGAACGATAATGCTAGGATGGCAATTACTATCTCTCGCAGGGATTGTGCCTAGTGCTAATGCTTTTTCACATCAAGATGGTATCGATCCATTCTGGATACAGGTGAAAGAAACGACAAATCTAAGTATTTCTTGTTCTGTAAAAGCTGGATTACCTCAAATTCTTGGTTATCAGTGGGGCGAAGACACGCCTATAGAACTTCCCAAAACAATATGGAAGGAACTAGAAAAACTACTATTTGCATACTGTGAGCAAGAAATCGGTAAACCATTACAAAGCGTTAAATTTTTAAATTCCATAATTTAATGATAGTAAAAGGCAGTTTGAGAAATCAAACTGCCTTTTGTTGAAATATATATGAGGTACTAAATGGATATACTATTCTCTTCGTTGCCTATAGAAAAAATAAATGAAGATAAACCTTTAGATTTACAAGAAATTCAAGAGATATATAATTTTCTTTTAACTAATGACTATTATATGTCTGCTGATTATGGGGTAATAAATAAGTTATTTCAAACGATGGTTTTAAATAATAGTTGGGATCCCAAAATGGCACTCAGATACTTTGACTATTTATGTTTCTTAAGTTGGGAATATGAAGCCATCATTGTTAGAGATCTACTATTAGATAATTATGTTAGCTTAGCTGGGGAATTTTGTTTAGAAACAGAATTAGTAAAAGATGGACTAAGTTATTTTAGAGATGATGCTATTTGGAGGGGGAAGGATTATGATAGTGACACTATTCCGGCATCTATGTCTGAATGGGCCATTTATTATGATGAACAAGATCAAAGGTTTCATAAAGTGGATCCGTCAATGATAGAAAATATTATTATTAAGGTAATTGATGCTGAAAAGGGTATTTATATGATTGAAAAATGATAATCCTAATAGACATATGTACATCTGTAGTTGACACTTTTAATAACAATTATTTATAATATAACAATGTTATATTATATGTTTTTATAGGAGGTCATTATGCAGCTTTTGGGAAATCTCAAAATACATTTTCTAGCGCTCGTACTTACTGTAGTCGCTGAATTTATAGGCATAAAAAAACTAGGTCCTGTTGTATTATTGCCATTATTGTACACATTGATTCTAGGTTTATTAATTTCTATTCCTAAGTTTAAAATTCTTACTATTAAACAGATGGAAAAATCTGCAGATTATATCGGTATTGCCGTTATGATCTTGATGGTAAAAGTAGGTTTAGGTATCGGTCCAAATCTTGGTATTCTTACAAGTGCTGGCTGGGCATTGTTATTACAAGAGCTTGGCCATTTTTTTGGTACTATTGTATTTGGTTTACCTGTAGCATTATTAGTTGGTATGCGTCGAGAAGCAGTAGGTGCTTGTTACTCCGTAGACCGTGAACCAAACGTAGCGATTATTATCGATAAATTTGGCTTTAGCTCTCCTGAGGGCCGTGGTGTTATGGGCATGTATATCTGTGGTGTTCTTATTGGCGCTATGTGGTCTTCTGTATTAGCAGGTATGTTAGCACAATCTGGTTGGTTCCATCCTTTAGCACTTGCCATGGGTGCTGGCGTAGGTAGTGCTAGTATGATGGCAGCTGCTACAGCGCCTATCGTTGCGGTGTACCCTGAGTTTGAACAACAAATTATGGCTCTTGCTGGGGCAGCAAACTTGTTGACTACAGTATTAGGCGTATACTTCGGCCTATTTATTTCCTTACCGGTAATGGAAAAAGCTTACAACTTCTTTACTGGTCGTACCCGCGAACAAGATTTAGCAGAGGAGGCAGCAAATCATGAGTAAAAGCGAAAAATTAACACAATTTGTCATCGTTATTTGTATTGCTGCTATCATTACTGCAGTAGGTAATGTAATGGATGGTAAACATCTATTTGGTGATAGCTTAGTTGGCGTAGCTATCTTAGCAGTCCTTGCTACAATTGGTGCTTTGATCTCTTACTTGCCATACGCTAATAAATTGCCTATGGTATTCTGGGTTTCCTTAGTGGGTGTTGTTGCATCCTTACCAGGTATGCCTGGCCAAGAATGGATTATTGCTAAAACTAGCCAAGTAACATTCCTTGCTACTACAACACCTGTACTTGCTTATGCAGGTTTATCCTTAGGGAAAGACCTTGGTGCATTCCGTCGTTTATCTTGGCGAATTATCCCTGTTGCACTAGCTGTAACAGCAGGTACTTTCATTTGTGCAACAGCATTAGCCCAATTAGTACTTCACTTAGAAGGTTTAATTTAATACTAAATCATAATATTAGATGTCTAAATTATGTTAAGATGTAATTATAGATTTATATTTCATAGGATATCTATACATTAGAATCACATGATCGACCGTATTTTATACGGTCGATTTTATAAAGGAGATATTATGAGCCGTATGACAAAGGAAGAAGTAAAACAACGTGTTTGTAAAGCTATTGTTGATGCACAACCGCGGTTACGAGAATTGGCTGAATCTATTATGGCTGAACCTGAATTGGGTTTTAAAGAGGTGAAAACATCTAAAAAGGTTCAAGATATGTTTGATGAACTTAGCATTTCTTATACTACGGGACATGCACTGACAGGTGTAAAAGGTCGTATGAAAGGCCGAGATAATAAATATACGGTTGCAATGGTTGGGGAATTAGATGCCATTCTGTGTCCTCGCCATCCTCGTGCCGATGATTTAACAGGCGCTGCCCATTGCTGTGGTCATAATGTACAAATTACCAATATGTTTGCTGTTGCTATAGGCTTACAAGCTGTGATGGATCAACTCGGTGGGGATGTCGTATTGTTTGCTGTTCCTGCAGAGGAAATGATTGAAATTGATTACCGCAATAAATTGCGTGAACAAGGTAAGCTTAAGTATATGGGCGGTAAGCAACAGCTCATCTATGAAGGTGCTTTTGATGATATAGATATGGCTATGCAAATGCATGTGGAGACTGCCAAAACACCAGCTGGTGAGATGGGATTAGGCAGCACCTCCAATGGCTTCGTATCTAAACTTATTGAGTATCATGGTAAGGTAGCTCATGCGGCTCAAGCTCCTCATGAAGGTATCAATGCTCTTAATGCTGCTTTGATGGGCGTTATGGGGGTTAATTCCATTCGTGAAACTTTCAAAGAAAGCGATTATTTTAGATTCCATCCAATTATTAATCAAGGTGGTACATTGGTTAACTGTGTACCTGATTATGTACAAGTTGAAAGTTATGTGCGTGCTTCTAATATCGATGCTATTGTAGATGGTAATCATCGTGTGAATCGGGCCTTAAAAGCTGGTGGTGATGCAGTAGGAGCTACATGTGTTATCAATGACCTACCTGGTTATTTACCTATGCGTAATGATGAACGTATGAATGCATTATTACGAGAAAATTCTAATCCTATCTTTGGTGAAGCCAATGTATATCAAGGCCCACATATTACGGCTAGTACAGATATGGGTGACGTATCGCACTTGATGCCTGTTATCCACCCTTGGGTTGGTTGTATTAGTGGTGTATTACACAGTGCAGAATATGAAATCTCTGTGCCTGATGTAGCGTACATTAAAACAGCACAAGCCTTGGCTATGACAATTGTAGATTTACTATACGATGACGCAGCAGGCGCTAAAGATGTATTAGACAACTTTACACCAGCATTAAACAAAGAAAGCTATATTGAACTCTTAGATTGTATTGCTAAGGGTGAATAAAATAAACCACCTATCGAAGATGAATTGATTATCTTTGGTAGGTGTTTTTAATTTAAACTCTCTATTGACTTCCGAAAAAAAAACATAATAAAATATAACAAATGAGTTTATTATTTATTTTTAGAGGATGTATATGAAAAAGAGAGATTTGTTTTTCTGTCTTAGTTTAGCTTGTATTCTACCAATACATATTTATGGTGCTAAACCAATTGATACACAAGCACAACTAGATAGAGCAAGAGAACAGCAATTAGCGAGAGAGGCGCGGCTTGGAGAGGGACGAATTACAGTACAAACAGGTGGATTAGATATTACATCTGGATCTTTATCATCACAAGGTGGTTATACAGTACCGGCACAACAGCCAGCACATGTAGGACCATCTTTTTTTGTATCTCAAATACGTATTGTTGAAGAGCCTATCAGTCAATCTGCACAATTAACATATGATGATATGACAAATTCAACTATGGATCAGACTACGTTTGTAGATAATAGTTCTGCAGTAAGTACACGATTGATTAAAGGTCCTTTGTATTATGAAGCTCAAAAAAAGAAACTTCAATTAGATGTACCTAAAGAATTTAGTTTTCTGCAAAAAACAATCAAACCATTTATGAATCGTAGACTTACCCTTGAAGATATAAATATTTTATCGAATAGACTAAATAATGCACTAATTGAGCATGGTTATGTTACTTCTAGAATTGGTATTCCCGCTCAATCCTTAGCTTCAGGTAATTTACAATTCAATTTACAACTAGGTCGAGTAGAGTCTGTATTATATAAACCTTACGTACAGCCATTGCCATGGGAAAATGCATTTCCTATTCGGGAAGGGGATATCTTAAATATTCGTAATATAGAGCAAGGTATAGAGCAAATGAAAAGTCTAGGCTCTCAAAATGTGTCTGTTGAGCTTGAACCTGGTTCTAAACCATTGGCTACAAATATTGTACTTGAAACGACTAAAAAGCCACCTATCCATGGGATGGTGTCCATAGATGATTCTGGATTAAAAGAAACGGGAAAACTTCAGTGGACGGCGGCCATTGGTATTGATCGTGTCTTTAATGCCAACGATTCTTTAAATTTAAGTATAAATCGAGACGCAGCTCAAGACGGTGAGCATAAAGGTACTAGAAATCATACTATTTCATATTCTATACCTAGAGGAATGGATACTTTTAGTATCTCCTATAGTGATATGAAATATCACCAAACGATTAATTCCATGGCTACTCCATTTATTAGTTCTAGCCATGCCAAGACAATTAGAGGATCCTGGAATCATGTATTCCATCGAGATAGAACGACTAAACGTAGTTGGGATATTATTATTAGCAAGCGTAATGCCAAAAATTATATTAATGATGTAGAGGTAGCTGTACAACGTGCAAATACGGCCTCTGTAGAACTCGGTATATCAGAACGAAGATATATCAAACAAAATACGTTATATTCTAGAGCAGCTATTAAACAAGGTGTTGGTTGGTTTGGTTCACAACCTGAATATGGTAATGGAGCACCAAGTACTCGGTTTACACAACTTTTAGTAGATGTGGATTATCAAATACCTCGTACATGGGGGCATAGACCAGCAAGTATTACTACATCATTCCATGGACAATGGACATTAGGGGATAAACGTTTATTCTCTAGAGATATGATTAGCCTTGGTAATCGATATACCGTGCAAGGTTTTGATGGTGAGAATACATTAATGTCTGAAAGCGGTTGGTATATGCGTAATGAAGTTGCTAGTTACATTCCTAAATGGAGATCAAGTATTTATGCTAACGTAGATTTTGGCGCTGTATATGGTCCAAGTACTGATGTATTAACTGGTAAATTTATCGCTGGTACTAGTTTAGGGATGAAAGGGCAGTTCAAATCTGGATTATTCTATGATGTATTTGTTGG
>USAV01000010.1 GCA_900552715.1 uncultured Veillonella sp. | reverse complement strand
AAAGCCTTAGGCAATGCCCCTTCAGCCAAGGTAATGCCTGCATCGGCCAATTCTTGGCGTTCCTTATCCTTGATAAGGCCTTCATCGCCCATGCTTTGTGGGAATACACCTTGGTTGAGGCCCATGACGAATACCTTAGGCCACCATTGGCTATAACCACGTTCGATGGTGGTGATTACCACATGATCTAAGGACGGCGGAATCATAGAATAATTTACATCGCTCAAGCCTTCTTCGAGGAGCAACATCATCTCATCCAGTGTCAACACTTCATCCTTCATGACCATAGAAATTTCGTCTATGAAAGAAATAACAGCATTGTACATCTGTTCATGGCTGGCTTTCGACTCTTGATCCCCCACCGTTTCTGCGTCTTGTGCCCATTCATAGAGACGCTGTGGCACTTGCAAGGTTTCTAAGAGACCATACAACTGTTCGCCCCATTCTGCCCCCGTATGTCCTTCGCTATGAGCGGCAAAGTCAAACCATGGGGATAGGATGTCCATAATGATTTGCCTTGCTTGGTTGACACGAGCTCTACGCGGTGCATCTACATGACTTTCTTCATCTTGCCCCTCATGAAATCCTCGTAAATAGGGCCAGCTTTCACGTTCCCATTTATAATGGTCGATACCAAACTCGAGTACGTAGTTTTCTAATTCATCTACGGCCTCACGGGTAAGGGGCATCAAGTCTGTTTTAAGCAATAAGAACATGCTGTCTCGACTGTAGCTATGGCGCACGATATCAAAGAGGGCTGTCAACAATTCGCCTAATGGATGGTTTTTCATAGGCCGCTGACGGTCGATAAAATGCGGAATGCCATACCGACCGAAGACCTTCTCTAAGGTATCTCCGTACGTTTCCGACTCACGAAGCATAATACACACATCGCGGTATCGAGCCTCTGGAGAAGATTCTACATAAGCTAAAATACGACGAGCTATGGCATCGGCTTCCCGTTCTCTGTTGTAGCCTCGAATGAGCGGTATCGTAGTATCTGTAGTATTTTGCTTACTAGGGCTAGTAAAGTAGTTCGCCTCTAACTCTTGAACTATTTGAGGACCTCGCTTGCCGTCAAATCCAACCCAATTAATACGAGTACCATAACGAGCCACTAAGGTATCATAAATCTCTAAAGGACGACTAAAGAGATGTTCCCCTCGACGAGCAAGATTTAAGCTTTTCGGAGCCATTGGCAAGTCGATAGTGATAACCGATTCCTTTGCCAAATCAAATAAGGTATAAATCAACTCATAGTGTGTAGGTGTAAACCAATGGAATCCATCGATAAAGACATGGCTATTTTCCATCAGTGGAGATTGAGGCAAAGCCTCAACGATTTCCATAATTGGATCGATATCGCGCTCCCCATGACGACTGATTTCCTCCTCATAGGCAGCCATACAAATGGCAAGTTCGCGCAATTTCTTTTGTAATACTTTATTTTTTACGGACTCCGCCCCACGTTCTAGGTCTGTAGGACCAACGCGGAATGCGCGAAACTCAGAAAAAAGCTGTTGCAATACAGAAGAAAACTCAGGCCGTTTTGTAGCCTGTTCTAAGAGGCCTAGTTCTTTCTGTTTTCGTTTCATAACAAGGCGCAACAACATAGACCGGCCAAAGCTAGATAAGCTTGATTGACCGGCCCCCTTGGAGCCTATGGATTGATATACTTGGTACCCCAAACGACCAAAGCCCACAACGCGAACTGTGGTAAAGCCTTTTTCAGGCATAAACTCAGCCAGCTCTCGCTCTACCCGATACGTAGCTGGTTCAGGAACGAGTAAGATTATGGGTTCCCCTGGACAATCTGTCATGACTTGACGTATCCGTTCATATACGGCACGGGTCTTACCAGATCCTGCTCGTCCATAATAGACGCTAATACTCATGAGACCTCCCTAGTGAAGCTTTCACCATCTCAATTTATAGAAATCATAAACTTCATCTTATTTTTAAATTTCTTTTCCTCAGGTATAGATTTAAACTAAATTTTTCGATATAATATATTACTATACTACGTATTATTATATAGTAATATGATATTCTGTGCCTAATTATGGGGTAATTAAAGGCAAATTGTACAATATTTGACTCATTAGATTAAATTTGTTTATAATTAAGAAAATATTTTATATTTTATTTACAATTAACAGAATTTCATATATAATACAGATTAGTATTTGTGTTATTTGTAAAAAATCATGTATTTAGGAGTGAATTATTATGAACAAAAAACATTTAGCAGCTGCTTTCGCAGTATTCGCAGCTACAACTATGTCTTTCTCTGCTTTCGCAGCATCTGTTGATGCTAATGCACGTGCTTACGAACGCGCTGCAGCTGAGCAATATACTTACGCTGCACCTCAAGCAGCTACACCAGCGTACCAATCTGGTTATGTAACAAGCGCACCACGCCCTGGTTACAAACCATTACCAGCGGTACCTTACACAGCAGGTGACATGGCTCAACAAATGCCTGTATCTAAAGAATTAGGCGATCCAATCTTCGTAGCACCTGAAACAACAGCTGTAGGTCTTCAAATCATGGACCCTATCGCTACTAACAGCCAACCTGTATACCAAGAAACTGTAACTTCCGTAACAGCTAATGGTAACGGCAGTGCATATGTTTCCCGTTATAAAACTAACCAATTAAACGCATTCGACTTGTTGTTGAACGGCAAATCTTACACTTACGACTTGCCTGCATACACTAACGGCTACCAAGTGAAAACTGCTAGCTCCTACAACCGTGCTGGCGACGGCGTTGCAAATGTATTCTCTACAAACGTAATCACTGAAGCAGTTGTAAACAACAACTCCTTGCGTATCACTGTTAACATGACTCAACCAACAGCTGTAGCAGCTGCTAAATTGCGTTCCATGCAACAAACTGGTCAAGTAGCAGGCGGTGAAGTAGCTGCATTGTTCGCTTACAATGAAAGCTATGATGGGGTAAAACAAGCTGCTCATTACGACGTATTCAACAACGGCAACCGTTACATCGTTGTTAAATCTGGTGCTGTAACAGTTCCAAATGGTGCACAACACCCTTACGCAACTGCATTGTTCGCAGTAACTGACGACACTGTAGCAGCTGTAACAGTATCTGGCAACACTGCTGATACTTACGATTTAGTTAAAGGTACTGCATACGCAATTGCACAATCCGCTCGCGTATCTAACGCACGTACTCGCTAATTCTAACTATAATTCGTTACGAATTAACTATAATGGTGAAAGCTACAAGCCTTCACACCTAAAGACTATATAAATCACCAAAGCCCCGAATGAGATATCTCATTCGGGGCTTTTTTATGCATCTTACCAATTGAATTCTTAGATTTATTTTTTTACGATAATCTTGTAAATATTTCTAACGCTTTATAAGCCATCAAACGATAGCCTCGTGCATTAGGATGTACTTCACCGGCAAAGACAATTTGGCCGATTTGATCCGCTTCGTATAATGTTGTATAAAAGTCTATAACCTTCAAATCATGCTCTTTAGCATAGGCTTTCAGTTGTTCATTGACCTCTCGCACCACAATGTCGAGTCCATCCATATCACTATCAATTTGTGTTTCCAAACCAATAATAACCTTACCCTTTGTGCTCGCTAATTCAATAGCTTTCACCAAGGTCTTGAACACATACGCACTATCGCGACCTTGCAAAATATCATTAGTGCCACACATTAAGAAGATATGACGCGTTGGATCAGCTACGGCTGTAGACGCCCATTCTTCAATATTATAAATCATACCTTGAACGGAGCATCCGTCCTCTCCATAATTTGTAAAATGTACGCCCTCTATAGATGCATCACAGATTTCAACCCACCCTTGGCCATAAGGCACGTCATAACCACGGGTAATGCTATCGCCAAAACAGATAATTTCCATATCAAGACCTCCTGTACTATGCATTAATCATATAACAAAAAGACGATTATACACAATATACATATTATGGAGCTTTATATACATTTTTTATAGAATTACATGTATGACTATGGTATACTAATTCCACATAAGAGAGGTCAAAGATGAGAAAACTATATCCCTTTTTAATACTAGCATTAGCAACATTACAATCAGCTAGTGCGATTTCACAATATGAATTAGAGAACAAGCCTACTCAATACCAAGTTGCTTATAATAGCCCTTCGGAGACTGTGTATATCGACTTAAGTACACTTAGCCTAGCACAGTCAGGTCCTACATATAGTACGCTTCACGCTCGTACAATTAGTCTCTATAAAAAGCAGAATATTATTGCTGATTATTCAACTAATTATACATACCATCGTGGTAACACATCTAAAGATATTTACCTCATGGATTGGCATGTAGCACCGGCGAAATTCTACCAAGTAAATGGAGCCCCTATTGAAACAGCAAACGCCCAAAGATCTGTTCTATCTACAGGTGCTCATGTGGCCTCAAAAGGTTCTGCAGTAGCTGAAATAGGCCAGTTTATTCTACATAATGCATTGGAATTAGAGCGTATTACATATACTTTTACAAACCCCTATGTACCACCTCGTCCATATAAACCACTAAGTACACCGGCCCCAGCAGAAGACAAACCATTATTTGGTGTTCGACCACCAGAAGGCGTGTACCAACCGCTAAACCAATTGGAATCCCCCTATACCGCTAATCAACCACGGTTAAGCCCATCTAAACTAGGTGTATATGGACCGGTTCCACCACCACCGCCTCAAGGGCCTCGACCTAGTGATTGGATTCTCGACATTCAAAATCAGGACATGCCCGATCCAAATACACCTATGAGTGATTGGAGACCGCAACCTGATTATCATGCACCGCAAAAACCATAATCAAAAAATATAGTTACTCGTAACGTATAAAAAGAGACTGAACTGTCCCCTATTTTGAACTGCACCCCAAAAATTGTGTCCAATTTTTGGGGTGCAGTTCATTTGGAAGAGCTAATTCAGTCTCTTTTGTTTCATATTTTGTTTGTTTCCATACAATCAGAGGAACCTATTGTATGATGCTTTCACATTATTTAAGACGTACAAAGAACAATGCAATAGCACCGATAACTGGTGCAATGGCAAGGGTCATCAATGCAGATTGATAACTGCCTGTAGCTGTTAACATGCTACCTAATATCATAGGTGCCAACATAACGCCGATCTGATTAAACAAGTTTACAAAGCCTGCAGTTGTGCCGCGTAAATGAGGTGCTGCGGATTGAATTACGAGAGCATTTGTTAAAGCACTATGCATGAAAGCACCAATACCAAGAATTGGACCTGTTATAAAGAGCATATCTGGATTTGTGGTGCTCGCAAAGAGGATCAATGCTGGTGCAAATAAGAACATAACAAGCGCCACCAAATGGTTCTTCTTAATCGGTAAAATATCGGACAAAATACCGATAGTCGGTTTCGCAATAAGCGCCGCTAAACCAAAGGCAGACATTACATGACCTGCATAGATGGCATTAACGCCGAGCTGTTTAACCATGTACAAGTTTGACCATTGCGCCACAGCCCAGGTAGCACCGGTAGCAAAGAAGCCTGCAAAGGCAAGACAACAAATGTTGCGATTCTTCAAAACATGTAACAAGTTTTCCTTTAAAGAAGTCTTTTCCCCTATATGAGCAGATGTAGCAGTCACCTCTGCTTCTCGTTGAGCTAAAATCTCAGCACTTGGCTTACGAACCGTAAAGTAGCTAAGAATGAAAACAAGGATTGGTAATACTGCTGTTAAAAGAAATGCATTTTGCCAACCATAATTAGTTGCCACATATGGTGCATAAAGGTTTACAGTAGTCAATCCAAGGGATGTACAGGACATGAAGATACCCACGGCCGCACCACGTTGATTAGGCCCAAAGTAATCCCCAATAGCACTTAAACAAGATGCTTGTACCGGACCAGATACAATACCTAATAAGAATCGTAATACCCATCCATAGGTGTAATTATCTATAGTACTCATCAATGCCGTAATAACTGCCATGGCAAGTAAGCTTACCAAAATGGTGTAACGATAACCAATGCGATCCGCTAAGATACCACCTGGTAGAACCATGATGGCATAGCCCATATAAAAGGCGGATAAATAAGCCGTACCCATTTGAGGCGTAAAACTCAAGGCCTCATTAACGATAGGCATCAAGGATGCCCAAGATAAACGCATAACAAAACTAATCAAAAATGTTAGCCACACGCTGACAAGAATTAAAATCTGAGTTCGTGAGAAACTAAGTCGATTCATACGAGCTCCTTTCTACAGAATAAAAACATATAAAGTAATCATACTATAAATAGAAAGAGTTTTTCAAACTAAAAAAGAACCCGTTACCAAAACGATAAAGGGTTCTCGATAGTACTACACAAGGAACGGGCTCCAATTGCCTTACCAAGTATATCAATAAATAAAAAGAAACGAGCAACAGAAGAATAAATTCTCTTGTGGCTCTATTTCGCATTGGTTGCTTTCTCCGTCTTCTTTGGTCCGGTTAAATCCTTTTTAGTTTTGTTTAAGTCGTTTGTACGAAGAATAATCCACCGGATAGATCTCGATTTATAAAAATATATCCGATGTTCTCAGTTAGATAAAAAATTTCATTTACTTCTTCAGGTAGATCCATTCCTAAGATTTGACCTATGAAAATATATTTTTCTAGAAAATCATCACTCTCTTGTTGTAAATATTCAGGTTGTCCTCCTAGAAAACTCATTTCATCTAAATTCTCAATAGGGTTAATTGGATAAAACTTATCTAGGTTAAACTTGAACTGATTTTTATCTCCGACGATAACTCTCGTGTATCCTTGAATAGCATCGTCAATTTCAGTAATGTAGTCAAGAAAATAATCTTCTTTATCATAATAAGAAAAAACGTAAATTACTTTATCTTTATATTCCATATCCTGAAAATCTGTTTTAAATTGAGGTGCAATAGTTAATAGATTTTCAATTGGTATAAAAGCAACCAATGCTAACTCATGACCATCTGGCGCTATCACTTTATTTGAATAGTCTAAATCTAGCCCAACTAATATATTATTTATATTAGGTTTACTATCTAAAAAGTTAAAATTAACGTATCCATTTTTTTCCATTTAAATTCTCCTAAAAATTTAAGGGCATTTCTCACCTACTTTTTTCAATTTTCTAAGAAATTTCTTGGCTTCTTTTCTTAATCCTCCTCCAGAAGTTTTGGGGTTGTAACGATAATCCGCTAAATCTTATTAATTAATTGATATTTATCAATATTTTTAATTCGTCTGGTAGTTTGGCACCATTTCTATATGCCTTTTTAGCCCAAAATATGGCTTTTTCTTTATCGCCTTGTGTGAAAAATAAATCGGCTAAATTAGATTGGGCAATTGGATGTCCATTTTTTGCCGCTATCTCTAGCCATTTAAATTCCGAATCTTGATCTAAAGATACAAACATATGGTATTGATATAATTTGAATGCTGAGTTTTTATCTCCATTAGTGGCGTTCTTTTCGAGAATTTGAATTTCTTCATCTGAAATCCAATAAGTACTACCTGTTGATATAAAGTTAGTCATTTTAAATTTCTTTCCGGATGTTGTTTACATGATAGTAAAGGGGTGTACCTGTGCGTACCGCACATGCCCTACGTCAGGATCGGAAGTTTCATGCGGGCTACAACTTGCTATTCCCCCAACAATGTTTCTTTAAATAAGCTATCAAGTGATTCATATAACATTTCCATTTCCGATGAATCATGGTAATAAATAAAAATATGTCCCTGTTGATCCATTAAAATAGGATTACCTGAACCATCATCTGATATTGCATAAAGTTTATTCATTGGTTGTTCATGTAATTCTAAAAGTTTTTGAAATCCCTGAGTTAATTCGATAACTGTTTCTTTTCCAATTAATGTTGAATTATTGAAAGCATGGATATCCAAACCAGCGCTTGCGCCGCCGAATTTTTTAATAAATTCAATGTAATCATCGTGAAATTTTATTCCTAAAATATTTTCAGCATGTTTAATTTCCTCACTACTAGCGGGTATCCCTTTAAGCTCAGGGTAATCTTGAAAATATTTAATAAGTAAATTCATTGTTTCGTAGCTAATCATTTAATACCTCTTCTAGATAATTCTTTTAAAGCTTGGTCGTACCAGAACTCGCGCTTCCATTGATTAAATTCATCTCTATTGTCAATGCCGCATTTATTTCCTGTTTCACGATTGCAATACTGGTTTTGCAAGCGGAAGGGCTAGTATGCGCTATCCGTTACCTTGATTTCCTCATTCAGACGACCCTAGCCAGTGTAGTTGCCGAACAATAAGAGGTTGCCGAGGTCGTCGTAGTAGTAACTTGTGCCGTTGTAGGTTTTCAGGCGGTTATCTTGAACGGTAGGGATAACGAGTTATTTAATCAAATTTATTTTCAAATCGCATAAAAAAACATCCTTTATACATATTCAATAAAAGAATATTATCATTATTTTCAATAATACATATTTTTTCATATAGAAAATTTGGAAAATCAGCCAATACATCTGTAACAGCACTATCTATTGCTTCATACTCATCATCTGTCAGTGGCGAATCAATATATACATAAAGAGTAAATAATTCTTCAGTCATATCAAATGCAATAAGTCTGACTTTGTTACAAATTGCCCCAAGAAAAGCCATTTGCATACTTAAAATAATTTCTTGTTTTCTCATAATTAATTTCTCAAATAAAATATGGAATTTATGTTATATCAGGCAATGCGGGAACAATATGGACTCCTTTTTTGGATGAATGAATTATTCCCCATTCAGTCGGAGTCTCATCTCCTGTATCCTTATCAACACAACTTCCAATAAATCCTGAGGATTTGCAGACGGAAGGGCTGGTATACGCTATCCGTTACCTTGCTTTCCTCTTTCAGACGCCCCCAGGCGGTGTATTCCCCGTACCACAACAGATTGCCGTCCTTATCGGTCATCTCTCTCGGGATGCCGATTTTGTCGCAGTGGAAGTAGTGGGTTTGCTGGCGGCTTTCACCGTCTTCGGTTGTCCAATCGCGGACTTGGGCCAAGACGGCGTAGCCGTCGGAATCGGTGTAGATATAGGTATATCTGCCGTCCCAAACGAATCCGATTTCCTCTTCGAGGTCGTCTGAAAAACAGAAACCGCGTGCATGCCACATACACCTTACGTCAGAATTGAAGATTTTGTGTGGGCTACGGCTTGTTACAAGGACTAATTATTGCATAATTTGTTGTTTTAGTTTTTGGTCAAAAGAATTTTCCAGGAAGATCAAATCATGCTTACTAAACAATCCATTATCATTTTCTAATACTTTTTTATCAAACAATAAAATATTCTGTATTAAAGGATCATTTAGTGGTAATTCATTCTTATTTATAATAAAAATAGCGGTTAATGCTTTAAAACGAAAAGCCTCTGGATAAAGTGCTAAATATTTTAAAACTTCTTTGCTACCGGAATGGAAGGCCATAATGATTGGAATATGATCTTGTTGCAAATGCTTTAATACATCTGAATAGATGTTTTTTGCATCATTCTCAGATTCAGGTAATTTAATGGTATCTCCATAAGGAAATGAGGTAATAGGGGGAGCTTTAAAAAAATGCGCCTGCGAGATAGATGGTTGTACAAATACTAAGTCATATGGATTTGACGATTTATCATAAGGAGGAACATTTTGTGAGAAAAAATTTCCCATTTCAGAATTGTATGCATATAGGTGAAGTATGACCCCCTCGAAAGTACGAGAATTGCTAAAGGATATTTCACCATAAACATATTTTCCTTTTTTAAATTTAATCCTATCTTTTAGAAAATTAGCATCAGGAATATTCAAATTATTTTTTAAATATTCAATAAGCCCTTGAATAAATTCTTTACTTTTCATAATTATCGTCCTTAAAATCAATTTTTGAATGCTAAAGTCATAAAGCGAGCAACGCCTTTGGATGAACCCACATCCGTTTGCTTATCCTTATTTTTTGTTGAAACCATATATGCAGCCCCGTCTCACGGTCAGCGTACTGGTTTTGAAGACGAAAACAGATTTGCGGTTGAGGCGTACGTCAAGAAACTATTTAAATTCTTCTAATAATTGTTTTCTTAATTCCGCAAATTCATCCGATAAATTATTTTTAAGTTCAGTATAAATTTCATCATCGATTTTACTTTGAGTGAATAGTGTCTTTTCAATATAAGGGATAACTTTTTTAGAACTAATTGAAATTAAAAATGCAATAATTTCATTGTAAATATAAGATTTTTCATTAAGTTGGCTTAGTTTATGTATTAGTAAATTTTCAATTGATTCTGATTTATTATGTTTTCCTTTTAATCCATACAATACCCATGAAATAATTTTGTGATGCTTGCTGTTTAAATTTTTTATAAGATATTCTTTTATATAATTTCTTTTTGGGAAATAGGCAGAACTAAATGCAATAGAAATAATTATAGAATATCTATTTATATTCCAAATTGAACTAATATTATTTTCTATAGTGCGAAACTCTTCTTCTCCTAGATTATATTTTTTGAATAGATGTCCTAAAGAAGATATTGCAGATGATTTCACTTTAATACTTTTGTCATTTTGAATAGAGTAAATTAATATAGAGAAAATTTCTTTCAATTCCGTAGTGCTAAGTTTTTCTTGCATTTGTCCCAAAATAAAATTTGCAATTTCTCTATGTTTACTATATCGACTTGTTAAGAGGATATTTCTGATTATATCAATAATCTCTTTATACTGAAAAAATTGTAGTCTTTTTGCTGCTTCATATTGAATAATAGTATTAGAATGTAGTAGTTTTTCTAATAAGTCATTGATTGATAGATCTTTACATTCTAAAAAAGCGTCAAAACTTGAAATTCTATCATTTACCATATTATTTTTTCCGTGCTTTGAAAATACTCATTTATTTTTTCATAAACTTGATTAGCAACCCCAGTATCTACTTGATTACTATTTGCTGCCATCATTACTGTATCAAGAGCTTTTTTCCCTTTTTCATAAATAATACCTATACCTAAAGTTACAAGCGCAGCTTTACTTAACGCAATCAATTCAGGGGCAATAAGGGGTATTGCAAAAACTGCCAAGCCTTTAGGGTCGATCCATCTTTATCGGTTATCTCTCGAGGGATACCGATTTGGTTGCGGTGGAAGTAGTGGGTTTGCTGACGGCTTTCTCTTCGAGGCTGTCTGAGAAGCAGAAGCCGCGTGCGTGCGTACCGCGCATACTTACGTCAGGATTGGAGGTTTCATACGGCTACGGCTTGCTTTGAAATCTATTTTTGAACGTAAGAAATTTATCATATGAATTTAGTTGTTCAGCAGAATAATTTTCCATAATTTCAGCATTATCACTATCTGCAATAGAAACAAAAAATATTACATTTTTTGTTTTTTCCTTATCTACGCTTGCTATCGCTTTTTTAACTCCTTCTATAATTGAATCATATACTTCCGCCTGATATTGCTCAAAATTATCTTCAGATATTAATGTATTTCCATCATTAAGAATATTTTGAATCTCATTATTGAATATACTATCTATTTTCTCAGGAACCTCTCCAAGTCCTATTGCAAATTGAGGGTAATACCATTTAATAAAAGGCTGGTCTTCTTTTGGGTAGTTTACTTTTTCTATTTCGTAGTGAGAAATAGTGTTAGCAGCCCAACCCAGATATGAACAATAGTCATCAATATATAATGTATAGGCAAAAACTTCATTAGAATTATATCTTTCTAATACAAATTTAAATGACTCTGTAACTCCTTTAGATACATTCTGGATTAAATCTTGAATTATATAATTACTTAAAATACTCATTCTATTTTTCCTTTTATAAGTTTTTGTTATCAATCAGTTTCTATGCACATTTACTACGTGATCCGTATTTTCCAAAAACCTTACCACCAATTCTAGTTAATTGCTTACTCATGTATCTATCTGTTTGAGCTTTGTTATACTTATCCAATACTTTTGAATAAATTCTTTAAATTTAATTAACATGGAAGGCCTTTGGCTATGATGTTTACAGCATATCTTTGAGTTATATTTGTTCATATAAAGTTAATTTCTTTTCTGTGCTTTTATATATATCTGTATAGAAATAAATTCTATTATCTTTTATCTCTTTCAGATAAACCAAGTCTTCGATCCCCCCAATATACCCAATTGATAAATTATCTAAATTTAATGTTGCAAGCCTAAATCCCACAACGCAAAATCGTCTAATGAAAACTGGAATATATATTTTTCTATTGAAATACAACAACGGCCCTCCAAACCCCTGTTCTTTAATAATAACTTGACCATTAATGGATAGACTTCCAACTAAGGGAGAACCTTGATTTACTTCCATCAAATCAAGGTAACTGACTTCCCATTCGTCAAAAAAATTTTTTTCTTGAAAGTCTAAAGGAGTTTCATTCAAAATTTTTAACTTAGACATTTTTATATTTTTTCTTGTCAAAGAATTGAAATCTTCTTCTAATTCTACAAGGAGTTTACCAACTTCATTATTAAATGGCCAAGAATCAATTACTATCCGAGACAATAAAAATTCTTTTCCTTTTTTTTGTTGAAAAATACTTTCTGAATTTAGATAGTTAATCATGTCATATAGTTCATTTTTTATAGAAATCAACTGCTGGTTATTTGTATAACTATATTCATCACAATTATTAATCATTTTATCAATTTCGACTAAAACTATATTGATCTTTTTTATAAATTGCTCCTGATTCATTGTCTTATTAACCTTTCTAAGACATTAATATATTTTTGTGTTTGTCCACCAGGCAACCCCAAATCTTGAGGTGCAACTTTACCTTCAATATTAGTTGTTCCTAATAGCCGTTGCGGCAGAAGCCGTGGAAATCGGGTTATTAAAGAATATGATTACTTAGGCCGTCTAACAAGTTTTTCAGACGGCCTGGTAAGCCATTGAAAGAAGAAACTGGGGGCGTACCTTGGGGCACGGCACCCTACATGCGGGCTACGGTTTGCTACACTTGCTCTTCTAAAAGTTGACACTACGATTATTTAGTAAAACCAATTTCTTTTATTAACCTATCGACTAAATTATTTAAATTAATTCCTTTTGGTACTTCAATTTTAACATTATCACAAAATTTGAATAATAATTCCAAGAGGTATTCCTTATTATTTATATTAGGGATATATGGCATTATTTGTATACTCTCCTTTACAAAGGTACCAAAAAGAAATTTTTTACTCTTCTTTAATATAATCGGTTTTAATAAATCTCCATTTCTATTAAATATTTCATAAGCATTTTGTTTGACATCGTCTGGTTCTAAATATAATTCAGCTTCTTTGATATCGGCAAATAGACTAACGTCTCCACTATCAATTACAATAATTGGTATAATATTTCTATTATCGTTAATAATATATTCATGAGAATCTATTAATCTATCCACCCAAAAACTTGTCATAGTAACTATCTCTTCAAGATTAATACCATCATCAATATCACTAATTCCAATAGTGTAGATTAAAGCGTAGGGGTCTTTGAGTACGCTTGCTTCAAAATCATCTGGAACAGGTGAAGCTTGAAATGATTTTATAAAGTTCTGAATTTTATCTTGATCTTTCATAATCACTATAGATACTGTTGAAGGGCCGCAGTCATATAAAGTATCTTCAAAAAAAACTTCATCAATTGGTTTTAAAAATTCAACTATTCCTATGCGATCAGGAATAAATCCCAATAAAAATCCTAATATTCCTTTTTTAAAATTACCATTCCATACTAAATTAACTTTAGTATTTTCTTTTAGCTTTCTAAAAAAATCTAAATCTTGACCACTTATACTAAGAAAACAACGATAACAAGAAGAATTATTTACTATGTTCAGAAGAGTTTTCAAATTTTTTTGTGTCTCTTTTTCACTGCTCTCTCTTTTAATCTTTGTATACATAGTTCACCTTAATTTATATATGTACCTTTTAATATTGAAATGTCCAGTGTCTCGTGTCCTCCACCACAATCGACCTGGAGGAAGTCTTTTATTGC
The DNA here is from genome assembly GCA_900552715.1 of uncultured Veillonella sp. Taxonomy (GTDB): domain Bacteria; phylum Bacillota; class Negativicutes; order Veillonellales; family Veillonellaceae; genus Veillonella. The sequence goes on along the minus strand of USAV01000010.1, from coordinate 18,012 downwards.
GAATATACTGATTAAATTGACGCAATTTGGGATTTCCTATTTGGTTAACATATCTACCATTTCTAGCCGGAGAAGCTCCCCACGAGATAGAGTTATTAGTTCGAAACCCTCCTGATCTACTATAAGATGGTTTTCTCCTATACCATTTTCTAAAAGGGCCATAAGCGTTTCGGCATTTACCTATGGCCAATTTACCTACCTTGCCTAATACATGGCCTGCTATCGCACCAATACCGGCACCGAGTGCAACACTTTCATAATCAATGTCGTTCTAATCTTTACCATTAATCACATTAGAAGCGACCTGCATACCCGCATCAGTTGCCGCACCCGTGAGTGCGCCCACTCCCATTGCAATCAGAATTGGTACAAAAGCTATATTTCCACTTGGGTCTATCCAGTCTTGAGCATTCGATGCAAACTGATAAACGTTAAAGCCTCCTTCCAACCCAATCGGATCCTGATTCACAAACCGATCCGCATCAGGCTCGCAATAGCGCATCAGGTTGTAACGCAGCCACGTCTCACGGTCGACATATTGGTTCTGCAATTGGAACGGCTAGTATTTTGTATTCAAATGTTAAGATATCGTGTTAAGTATTTTTCAATATTTAATTACATATCAATAACAGGATAAGCTTTGAGTTGGAATAGATCATTTGTTCTTATAGATGAGACTTTCAGGTTTTTTGTCAGGAGAAATAAGAAGTTTATCAAGGTATTCTGGGTCATGCCAGTCATCCCAAGGTGCTAGACTAAAATAAGCTTTAATAAAATCATCAATAATAGCTGAACCTTCGGTATTAATACCAATAATATTTCCTTGTTCAATTAAATCAATATTAGGAAAATATTGTTTCAGTATATTTTTATTTACTATACCTTGTTGAATAATTGGCCAGAATCCTTTATCTAACGATTCTTCAGTAATAAACATAGCAGCAATAACATCGTTTTTATCTATTTTTATATCTTCATATAAAGGAAGGTTTTTTGAGGAAATTTTCATTTTGGTAATTAAGCAGGCTACACCTATCCAATCATATCTTCCAAGAATCTGTCCAACAGCTAAAAAATCATCTTCTATGGGAATGCCAAAATAATCGCCTACCTGCCATTTCTGTTTTTTTCTTGCCATTTTTAAAAGTTTCTTTCTGTAATTCAATAAGACATGGGAATTTTTCCACCTAAAAGGCGGCCCGAATGCCTTATTCAACATTGTCATAAATTATGTTTTATTTGTAGAAAATATATTATCTTCTATATGACAGTTTTGAAAAGAGCAGTTAGATATTAAATGATCTTGTATATGCATTGATCTGAATACACAATTAATAAATGTACAATTAGTAAATTTTGTATTACAAACTATTGCCGTAATAAAAGAACAATTAATAAAATTACAATTAGTAAAGGAACTATAGCTTATGAACGCACCACGAAATGAACAGAAAGAAAATTTGAGACTTTCAATTTTCCTATGGGATATTTCGTATCTGTGAAAATCAATATTATCTATATGGGTTAACTGTCTAGAAATTAAAGCATCTAACTCTTTTGTTTCGATTTTAATTAGAGACTTTGTAATATTTTTAAGTAATTCTTGAATGTCATTTGATATCATTTTTATTACCACCAATCTATAGGGTCTGGTTGTATATCTTTCAAAGGTATTCTTGGACACCCGTTACGTTGGTTTCGCTCTTCAGTTTGCCCCAACCATAATAATCCCCAAACCAGATTGCCGTCCTTATTGGCAATCTCGCGTGGGATGCCGATTTGGTCGCAGTGGAAGTAGTGGGTTTGTTGGCAGTTTTCGCCGTCTTCGTTGATGTGGTTTTGATAGGCGAAACCACGTACGTGCGTACTGTACACACCCTACGTCAGGACTAAAGATTTTGTGCAGGTTACGGCTTGCTACAGCTCACTTGTGATTACCAGCTAGTAATAGGTCTATGCAAATTTACCCAAAATTTTAATAATGATTGTTCAAAAAAACGAAATTCGGACAGATCTTTTTCTACAACTAGACCTAATTCTTTGAAAAGATATTTAGATTTCGTTCTCTCAATAACTTCATATTGACTTAATAACTCAGTAAGCCCTTTTTTTGATGATATATCCATTTCATTATAGTATATTGCAAGCTCTACTTTCTTATCATTGAAAATTGTAACCTCAGTTAACTTTTCATTATCAAACCTTAGTACAAAATTGTTTATCTCTATAATATTTTTTACCTTCGGGATAACATTATTTGATATGTCATATTTTCTTATAACATCTGATAGAGAACAATTTAATTCAAAATCGCCTATGCTCTTATAAGGAATAAATATTAATTTATCATGATTTAAAGCTGGGTTTTTAAGTTTACTTTTTTGAAAGTCTGAGTACTTTTTACCTTTATTATCATATAAATCTCTTATACTCTCATCGTAAATTAATATCTGCAGAAACAAATTATCCTTATAGTCAACATATAAAACTAAATTATATTTTGGAAAAATATAAAAATAATTTTCTTCATCCGAAACTTCTATTAGAGGATCCTCCTCTTCTAAAAATTTGTCAAGATTTGAAAAGTTAATAACTTTTCTATTTAAGCAAAATTCATCACAATTCCTCAAGGAGGATACAGTAATCAATTCTGAATCAGATTGTATCTTGTGTTTTCTATCAAACTCTAATGAGTAATTAGGATTATTTAAAATAACATCATCAAAGTCAGCCTTTTTTTGACCCAATACAATTCCATCCAAAGAATTATTTAATATTTTCAACATTTTGTATGTTTCCTTTTTAATCTACGACCTTTGCCCTAGTTATATGCCCTTCACCAATTGCATAATCAATCATCTCACTTATACCTTTATTATATTTTTCCCAAATTTTCTCTTAATATCTCGTATATCCATTTCCATTGCTTTTCCGAATTTATCTTTATCAATTAATTTAGCTTGCTGTGATCGCCATTGACTTGCTTTTGCCCAGCTTCCCCAACTTGCTGTTTTACGGTGATCTGCCTTTATCATCCATGTTGCTGGACTCTTATAGTAGAGACTCTCCCAGACATACCACCCTATTTAACAGCCTTATAAGCAGGCATATGATTTACTTCGCCTTCAGAACTGGTCTTCCTAACACTCCCATAACTACCACCTCCATGAACTGATGGCTCCCATATCTCGCCGTTTTCATTGTTGAGGACGGTCAGACGGCGGGCTTTGTCGTAGGCGTAGCGGCGGTTGAATACGGTACAACAAAGGTCGTCTAAAAGTTAGATTCCAGACGACCTTGATGCTGACTAGTGATGAGGTTGTTAAAGAGCAAACATTTCAGATGACCTCAAAGAAGAATTACAGTAAGTCTATTATAGGTAATTCAAGAATATCTTTCGTTGTTAGCTCTCCAATTTTCTTTTCAATAAAAGATAACTTCCTATTTTTCACTAATTTGTCATCATGGAACGCATATTCGTAGATTTTTCCATTTGTTTTATTATAGACATATCCATAATAATCATCCTGATTATCCTCATCTTCAACAAAATTCATAAAGAATACTTCATCGTCTTGCTTTAATCTCTCTATTACTGCACTGTATAAGTTTGGCACCTCATTCACTACAAAATTTGTACATTCTAAAACACTTTCCAGCAAAATCTTAGAAGTTAATTCCTCAGACTCCATCAACTCAACTCCTATCTTTCTAAATAATCTACTCAGGCTTGCATCCATTTATCTATATTTCTTAATATCCTGTAAGGTAATTATACTATTTCTTAAATCATCTAAAAATAACAGTTGAATTTCATATTCACGTTTTAAATTTTCGTCCTCTATTTTGCCATCTTCGGAGTATGGGAAATTTGCTAAAGCATCTTTCCAGTTAATTACGTTTTCAGCACATGCAGCAAAGTAATAACTATCAGATGATTTTTGTTGTATACCTAGTAACATATTTCGAATCGAAGCTAATAATTCTATAGTTCCTTGTGTTTCTACCATGTCATTTAATGGATCATCATCATCCCAATTTATATCCTCTATAGCTTTTTGAGATATTCCAATATTTATTTGGGAGAAATCATACCAACCAGCTTTAATGATAGCATCACAGAGTTGGTAGTTCACATTTGAATTAGTTATTTTAGTCATATTTTCATTTATTTTTTTCTCAATGATCAGTGCATTACAGCACCAAGCTGCAAATTTACATTTCTTTTGTAGATCCATTTGATCTAAAATAGATTGTACTCTTTCAATATGCAATTCTATATTCATAATTTATTCTTTCATTAATCATATACACCGCGAGCATTGTCAACACTTGGTCATCGAAGTATTGGTTCTGTAATCTGAACGGTTGATGTACATTCCGATAGACGCGCTCATCCTTTTTCAGACGCCCCCAGCCGGTATAGTTGCCGAACCACAAAAGGTTGCCATCTTTATTGGTTATCTCTCTTGGTATGCCGATTTGGTCGCAGTGGGAGTAGTGGGTTTGCTGGCGGCTTTCTCCGTCTTCGTTGGTCCAGTTGCGTACCTGTGCCAAAGGTTAGCAAGAACTGGAGGTTTTGTGCGGATCACTGCTTGCTATTTTATCTAGGGTAGCTCAATAATTTTATAAAATCATTGATTTCATCTTCATTAAAGCCATTTTCAAGATATTCTTTCTCGTAAAAAATAAAATCTAATAAATATTTTCTTGAATAATCATCTAAATTATTTTTAAATTTCTCAACTTGCATAAAAAATTTATTGGGTTCTATTAATTTTGTTATTAGTATATTTAACTCAAAATCACAATTTTTGCTTAAAATATTTAGATTTTGAAAAATCAAATCAGAAATATCCTGTTTTTGTAGGTCATTAAAGTTGAGTATAGATATTGCTCTCAGAAAATCAGAGATGCTTTGAACTACTATAAATTTATTATTGGATAATATACATTTAATAAATTTAAATTCATTCTCAGTAATTTCTATTTTATTTGGGAATATTTTTGATAATAAATACAATGCTCTACGTATATTTTTAGATGGTAGCGAATCTAGTAGTATAATTATTTGACTGAAATCTTCTTGTTCTAAAGAAGTTTCAATCATATTTTGTATATAAAAATCACTATTGCTCATAATTATCATGTTCCTATATCAATATTAAACTTCACATTGCTCCTACAAGACTTCCTCCTACCAAAAAAGCACCACATACTCCCGCCGTTGAATATATACAAACACTAACTAGAACAACAATTCCAACAAGGGCGACTGCTCATCCGCCACATTGCCGAAGTTCAGCGAGAACACCCGGCCGTTGCCGTCGATGACGTATTGCGGCAGACCGGTCAGCAGATGATAGACGAAACGCTGATGGTTGCCGTTGGCATCTTCCACCGCCACCAGCGGGAAGAGGGTAGAGTCTTCGTCCAAACTGTCTTCCGCCACCGCCAAAGGCGCGAAACGCAGCGCTATCGAACCTTCCAGCGACACGATGACATAATGCCCGTCCGGATTTTTGCTGAACCAGATGTGTTCGCTTTTTTAGGGGCATATAAAAGGGAGGTCGTCCGAAAATTTTCAGATGACCTTACTACACTGTTGGGGTTTAACACAGTCTATGCTTGTCAGGAGATATAAAAAGATATCAAAATACAGATAGAGTAGTAATAGTTTTAATATATCTTTAGGCTCTCTTGGTAAAATTCAAATAACTCTTTTGCATATTTTTTATAAGAAGGAATCTTAATTGCTTTCAAAAAATTTATTAAATCTGTTTCTGATTTTCTCAATAGTAAAATTTCTATAGAGTTTACAATGAGGAAAGTCTTAGCCTGACCAATTAATATAATATCATCACTATCTTCTTCATCTTCCTCAAAGTCACAGTAATCTTCTGACAATTTTGATATTTTTAATTTTGAGAAATTAAAAACTAATTTATCGTTTTCAATAATAAAATCTAATATTAACTCAGGTGTTAATCCTGATTTATTAATTTCATTAGCAACAGAATTACATTCTTGTAAAATACTGTCGTCACTGTCATAAATTTTAATTCTATATTCATGTTCAGCCTTATCTAATAACCTTTTGTATTCATGAGATTGAATTAAATTTTTGATTTCTAATCCTGTTACCATGTGCTGGTTCCTTTCTTTTTTTGCTTCTGCTTTCCAAAATTGTTTTCTAGCAGTATTCCATGATAATAGCCCTAATGGATCTATCCAGCTTTGTATGTTAGGGGAGAATAAATAAATATTATCTCCACCTTCTAACCCAATCCGATCCTGATTCACAAACCGTCCCGAATGCGGCTCATAATATCTGAAGAAGTTGTAATGCAGCCCTGTATCACTGTCAGCATACTGGTTTTGCAGGCGGAAGGATTGGTACGCCGTTACTGTTACGTTGGTTTCACTCTTCAGTTTACCCCAATCGTAATAATCCCCGAATCAAACCAGATTACCTTCATCATCGGTCATCTCTCTTGGGATGCCGATTTGGTCGCAGTGGAAGTAGTGGGTTTGTTGGCGGCTTTCTCCGTCTTCGGTTGTTCAGTCGTGGACTTGCGCTAAGGGGTCGTAGCTGTGTCGGGATCGGTGTAGATATAGGTATATCTGCCGTCCCAAAGTCCCAAACGAATCCGCTTTCTTCTTCGAGGTCGTCTGAAAGGCAGAAACTGCATAGGAACGTACTACACTCACCACGCCAGAATTTAAAATTTTATATATGTTACGCCTTGCTGGCGTTGGTAACCCAAACTACGCTTGCAGACTACATTTACAATAAATCAATAATGTCCAAAGCTAAAATATCTCCTAATAAGATTTCATTTGATAAATTTAGTGGTTCCATAAAAGTCCTTATTTTTTAAATGCGGTAATTACACGGCGTAGTATACCCATACCATAATTAACAGTTTCATACAGGCTACAGTTTGCTTTTTTTCATTCAAAAGAAAATTTTAACATTTTTGATAAGCGATTGATAAAATATAGAATTGCCAAATGTTCATCTTGGCAACAATATTCTTCGGTTCTCAATCCTCTTTCAGAATAGAATATATGCCATTTTTTATTTTCTTCAACAATACATAATGATTCATCATTTACTTCATTGATTGAGTAACTATCTTCTGGTACTCCTTTACTTTTAAGATATGAATTCAATTCATTAATTTTTAACATTTTCCTATTTTCACCTCTTCCAGATGCCCAGATTCTATATGATTTAACAGATTTTGGTAATTCATACTGTGTCCCTAATCCAATTTCTCCGAACAACGACATAATTTTACTTGCAGCTACATTATCAATTGGTTTCAGTACCCTATATATGGTATAAGGCTTTCCATTAGAACCAGGAGGTAAGGCTCTCATAGGATACGGTGTTCCTACTGGAGATACAGATTGTCTCCGCCTGAAAGCCCAATCGGGTCCTGATTAACAAACCGCCCGTCCTCTGGCTCGTAATACCGCATCAGGTTGTAATGCAGTCCGGTTTCTTCATCGAAGTATTGGTTTTGCAGTCTAAACGGCTGATGGGCATGCCGATAGACGCGTTCATCCTTTTTCAGACGACCTTGAGTTTTGGGGTCATCTGATTTGAAAACTGCACTCTCAGGAATTTGTAAGGCTGTCTGAAAAGCGGAAACCGTGTTCATACCGCCCACACCCTATGTTGGAATTGGAAGTTTTGTGCAGGCTACGGCTTGCTTACTATCAAGAAAAGTTAATTATTCCACAGTTTCAGCAGCTTCTTTTAACCAAAATTGGATTGATTCGATAGGATTTAATTTTTTCGCACGAATAGTATTTGTATAATCGGGTGGTAATACTTCAACATTAATCATTATTTCTGAACGAGCTTGATTTAAGGAGAATATTCCCTTCATATCACACCGATGAAGTGCTTCCTCCATCACATTAATCCGGAAATTAAATTCTTTTTCATATTCCACTTCTGTTTTTAATGAGTGAATATCAATACGATCTAAGAAAGCTTGGTTTACTTGATGGAAATATTGTGAACCAAACTCTAAGTAAGGACTATCTATCGAAGACCATTTAAAATCTGCAATATCGTAAGCATCCCAATTTTGAGCAATGCTTTGTTTTTTTAGTGCTTCATATGACCAAGCACTCACAAAAGGAGCAAGTGCCTCACCTGTGGTACTTAACACAAAGAAGTAAAAAGTTTCATTTGTCGAATTGAACAAATCTATAGCCGCCTGACTTGTTGCCTCTTCGATTGTAGCAACTAACTTTTCAAATATATCATCAGAATAATTCATCCTGCTACCTCCTTAAGTCTTACATTTTTTAATCTATCTCGTACCTTTTCATGAAATTTTCTATTATGCATTTCATTATGAGGGCGAGGATGACCAACAACGCTCCCATTAGCAGGACCATTAATATCAATATTGTAATCTGACGAGATTCTATAGCAGGTTCCCACCGATTTACTTTACCACCAGATGCTACTATGTGACCTGCAGCCTGGCCTGACATAACTGACCGACCTTCCAATTCCATATTTCTACCAAGCTGTTGTGAGTTTGCTCTAGTACTACCGAGGGTTCGTAGCTGTCGTATTGTAAGTGTCGGTAATGGTTTCGGGCAGCCATCGGGCGTTGTAGCCGTAGCTGGTAGTGTAACAGGCGGGGTCGGTGATATTGATGGCGATTTGGTAGAGGTCGTCTGAAAATATCGAATCTTACTTTTGGGTTTTTTTCTTAGGATTTAATTCGTCTTTACGCTGCTTATAAAACTGCCAATATTTTTTGTCCTCAATACTAAATGGATAATATCCAGCATCATTATAAGCAATATCAAAATATTTATAAGCTTCATCATATTTTTCAAGGTCATAATAAAAAATACCAGCTAACAGATACGTCCCTGCATTAGTGGTTCCTAAGTCAGCAACACTTAAAGCAATACTCAGCCATTCCTTAGCCTGTTCATATTTTTGATTTTTATAATACAACTCAAACAAAGCAATCGTAACCATTGTCGTTGGATGCGCCCATTGAGTTACTGGCTTGGGTATTAGCTCAAATGCTTCTTTTAATAACTTTTCTTGTTCTAAAAAAGGTTTATTATAAGTCTCACAGACTAAATCATTAATCTTTGATTCTAATTCTGGATTAACTGCATCTAAATTCATAGCATACAACTCCTCAATAAAAATGAAACAATGTCAAATGTAGATTTTATATGTCAATCATGACCATAATTAGATTTCTGTCTAGGTCCGATTGGGTCAGTCAAATCGTATCTACTTCGATTTTGTGCGCCACGATAACAGTTTCCACCTTTTCCCGCACCTTTTTCAAGCCTATAGTTATTTGAATCTCTCATCCATGACCTGACTTCAGGCGATTTGGTAGAGGTCGTCTGAAAAACAGAATCCGCGTGCGTGCGTATCGCACGCACTCCATGTCAGGACTGAAGGTTTTCTCCGGGCTATAGCTTGCTTATTCGTAAGGAATCAAACAAAGGTCATCTGAAAGTTATGTTTCAAACTACCCTATGGTTTAGTTTTGTCTTGACTCAACCAACTTACTAGGTTTGCTTTAATATTTTTCCCAGGATAAATCTAAATCGTTTTGTGGAATACATCCCATAGTCAAACATTTTACAGCACATTTGAATGCTATTTCTTTAGATAAAATATATTTAGACTCAAATAAACCAATTTGCCCTCCCGTATTTAATTCTATTTTTAAGGTACTCCCAGCCTTAGGGTTTATTAAATTGAAAATGATGCCATTTTCTTCACCTGTTACAACATATTTCCCTCCCCCTCCACCAATCATTAAATAGTTTTCTTCTGATAAAACTAAATTTACAAGAGTATGTTGCTTAGCATCTAATTTTTCTAAAATTTCTAAAAGTCTTTCCGAGGAATTAATATGATAAACCTCTTCCTTACAATGAGATCCATTCCAGTTATCCAAAGTAATTTCCATAATAACCTCCTCATTTAGGTGGGAAATATCTTTTACTTCCACTAGGTGTATGTACATTAATTGACTCAAGCCCTAACTCTCTAGCTAACGAACCAATACCATTGTTTCTACCACATGAAGAGCATAATTCTCTATCAACATAAATATCAGCTGTTTTTGCTTTGCCTTTCATACCAGCATTTAAAGCTCTTTGAGTAACGTGCCCTTCTGCATGTGTCTTAGTAATAGCATTGACTTTGTCAAAAGTAGTATCTATTCCGTGTCCATTATGTCCATAAAATACTCGACCACCGATTTCTAAACGCGCAGCTGTATGCGCATCCAATTCAGACCCTGCCTTAGGCATTTTTTTACGTTTGTGGAATCTAGCCAATAATCGAAACTTGTGTTTAATATCACATGGAGAATCAATAGTTTCCGTTCTAGCCTAACCAGAAGAATCAATCCATCCCAGTACATTAGGCGCAAACTGATACAGGTTACTACCACCTGCCAACCCAATCGGGTCCTGATTCACAAACTGCCAAGTTCGAGGTTCGTAGTAACGTATCAAGTTGTAATGTAGATAAGTTTCCTAGTTTCCTTACACTAATATATCCGTAATCGTAGAGAGGAAATCTAAAATAATACCTAAATATAGATTTTAAAATTCAATGTAATCATCATTATCCATGTAATAATTTAGAGCATCAATAAATTGATCTTTTGTAAAATTTGGATACCGTTCATCTAAGTCATCGTAAACATCCATAAATACATCCCCACTACATAAAATATCTAATCCATTTTCGTTTACAAAATCAGGAAAAACTTCTTTTCCATCCATTATTTTTGGGCCGTTATCCAAATAACAAACCGTCTCTAAATCAAGAATACCCTCATCTTCATCAGAAGAAATATATATGTATGGAAATTTGGCAAATTTATCAGTATCATCATCATTGAATAATCTAGCACAATCAATAACTTCTGATATACTAATTTTTCTTCTATAAAATTTATCTAAATTCATTTTTTGTTCCTTCTATGATTAAATTAACATTTAGCTAATGGTTTACCAGTGCGATCGTTTAATTTTCCTCGTTAACCTGGTCTACCACCTCCCCATATACTTCTTCCACCTTTTCTTTGTGGGTGATATAGACCATGATTTCTTCTATGGTCATTATAATTAACCAGTACCAACCTTTTTGTATCCTCATGATGATGCCACGTTAGTCTCTGTTTATTTTACCTTTTCTCCAATCGGGACTTGAACTCATATCTCCATATCTCGGTATTTCCCGCGGGCGTTTTGATTTCAGCACGGACGAGCTGGTTTTCTAAATCGTATTGGTAATATTGGTTTTCACCATTAGGCAGCTGGCGGTAGATTAGGTTGCCCAATGCGTGAATGAGAAATTTTTAAAGAACGAATGTTTCAGACGGCCTTGATGCTGATCAATAATCGGATTATTAAAGAACCAATATTTCAGACAGTTTCAAAGAACAGATTGAGACTGTCTGAAAAACAGAAACCTCGTGCATACCGCATACACCCTACGTCAGGATTGAAGATTTTGTGCGGGCTACAGCTTGCTAATAATTAAACATTCCTTTTTTTACTAATAGAAAGTCTTCTAAAGAAGATGATATTTTTTCTAAGGAGTCTTCACTCATTACTCCCATGCCGACAGCAAAAATATTTTGATTTTTATTATCCATCAGAATGGCAACCCCTCCACCATTATCTCCAATCATAAGAAAATTCGGCAAGTATTCTTTTACTTCATAGTCAATATTCCTTTGTTGGATATCCTCGGCTTCCAAAAGGGTTATCTCATCTCCAAATAATCCATTGCTTAGTTCTAAAAATTGAAGATATGAAGGATATAAAATATGCCACTCTGGAGGTAACATTTTTATAGCTTGGCTAGTAGCAGGATTATTTAAAGTATATAAGGCTTCTAATTCATGTCTATTCATTTTAAAGTGATCCTAGTTCTCTGAAATACTTGTAACTTTGACTTAGTGCTCGTTTAATAACCTTTTATATTTCGATATCTGCCGTACGGGTAGATATCCTGACTAATATTTCACTATCACTAGCGATATTTTTTTCTTGGGTCTTTAAAGGTTCCTATAAACTTCAAATCATTGTAAAGTTTATCTGGATTTTCCTCATAAAATGTTGCATTAGAATAGTAATATAAAGAATTACCTTCATTTATTCCTTTCTCTTTTGCTACTTTCACAATATCTTTTATAACTTTATTAGAGTGTGCCCCAACTTCTTCTGCTAACACTTCAACTGGCACAATTTCCCCATTATCTGTCTGGAATGCCACAAAATAATCAGAATCAATAAATGAAACTCCAAAATCTGCAAAAGCTGGACAATGAGAATCTGAGTCCTCCATTCCATCTGTATATTCATTAAACTCATCAGGTGTTTTAAAAGATGTCCCCATCCACACAGAAATCATATCTTTAGTTGTTGAATCAATCATATAATATCCTCTTTTTATTCATAAATAATGTTAATTATATTTTAACATAATAGGGTATTAATCTATATTCCTCAACATCCTCCACCATTTCTCAAAGCATTTGGTATTGTATTCTTAGTATTTGGATCTGCCATAACTTTGCGAATATCTGCAACATTTGCACAATCAAACCAAGAATCAAAGCTACCTTTCCCCCATGGAGCTTTGGAAAGTCCCAGTGCATCGACCCATATCTGGCTATTGAAAACAAATAGGTATAGGTTATCTCCACCATCCAACCCAATCGGATCCTGATTAACAAACCAACCTGCATCAGACTCATAATACCTGAAGAAGTTGTAATGCAGCCCCGTCTCACGGGCATACTGGTCCAGTTGCATACCTGTACCAAGGGGTCGTAGCTGTCGTATTCGTAGCGAGACACCAGTCCGTCGGGCTGGCTGTGTTCGACCATGATGTGGTTTCGGTAGGCGAAACCGCGCAGCTTTTTGCCGTCGCGTCCGTAAACGGTAGTGAAAAGTTGAATTGTTAAAGAACGAGAAAGGCCGTCTGAAAAGGTTTAGGATAGTGTTTTCAGACGGCATGGTGTTATTTTTGTTAGACTTACTAAATGATAAATATTTTTAAAATTGGTAATCCAAAAATTTTTTTAAATCTCCTCTAGTTTTTCTTTCATCAAGTTTTCTAGCCAGTCTTCAAATTTTTCAAATTCAGTATCCTCTTCCCACTCTTCAGGGGGAATATCAGGAAAAAAAACACCAAAATTTTCATTTTCTTTTGTAAGAAGGAAACCAGCTTTCCTTCGTCATCGGCCATCTCTCTCGGGATGCCGATTTGGTCGCAGTGGAAGTAGTAGGTTTGTTGACGGCTTTCTCCGTCTTCGTTGATGTGATTTAGACAGGCGAAACCGCCTTCGTGCGTACCACAATGCTCTACGTCGGGATTAGAGGTTTCGTACGGGCTACAGCTTGCTATTTTGAATGGGTTATTTTTTCTACTCTCCCATCTTTTTTAGAAATAACTATATGGAAATTACCACCTAGTGCTTGTGGAGGGGCCCCATTAATGATCCAGACATCTTTCTCTTCAATAATACGGTATGGTTTTTGATTTATTGAAACAGTATTTCCATATACATTTTTTATGTATATTTCAGCAAGCTCAATCGCCATATTTTCTGAACTGACTAACATATTACTCTCCTTTTTGTCTAAAAAATCTTTTGCAAAAGCTGAAGTAAAACAAAGAAATACTAATATAATAAAGAGACAGATTTTGTTCATCATGCTTTCCTTAATACCAAAATTTAAATTGAGTCATAAGCCCCATGAGTATGGTAATAAGCCACATCTTTTCCTTTTTGATTGCCAAAGGGGTGCATTTTTTTATTCCCTAAATCATGTTTACTTTTTGGTAGTTCTATAATTGGGCCTTCTGGATTTTGTTTTTGCCACCTCCCACGGGAGAAGGGGAAGGGTATGGTTTGACCTTTTCTAGAAACCTTGGCTTATATATTTGATTAACAAAATAATAAGTAGATTTAGGAATTATTTATTAACTTTTCGAGATATTCAATACTTCTGAATAAATAATGTTCACCTATTTGCTGTATCAAATTTGATGAGCCCCCAAATAATATTTTTTCTAAATACTTTTTAAGAATTATAAGCTCATCTTTTTTTAAGAGATTTAAAGCATGAGTGATGTTTTCTGCGGTAGGTATATTTATAATAAATTCTTCTATATTTACTGGAATATCATCATTTCTAATGCCATTACTGATGCTATCAAAAATTTTAGGCATTAAATAATTTATTCCTTCTGGTGAAAAAAAGATGAATGGTACTAAATTATGTTCATCAATAATAATTTTCTCTATTGGGGTATATTCGTAATACTTAAATTCATCTTTAAATTCCTCTATTTTATAGATGTTTTCTCGATAAAGGTTTTTGAACAATCCTTCTTTAGGATAATCTCTATAGGGAATTTTCAGAAAGGGCATATTTATCTCCATTTTCGGCAATCAATCGGTCGAGGCCGTCGTAGTTAAAGCGGTAGCACGCACCGTTTTCATTGGTGATGGCTAACCGACTATTTTCCCAGGCATACCTTTGTCAGTATTTTTTCAATAAAAATCATAGGGAAGGTCTTCTGAGAATTGATTTAAGACGACCTTGATGTTTTGTTGGGGCTCGATCCAACCTATGGTCAAAAAAAGGTCTTAAAGAGGCTTGTTACCTTTAAATATATTAAATCTTGATAGATTAGCTCCTTTTGATTGAATATGTTTTATAGCTAATTCAAGTTCATTAAATTCATTAAATTCTTCTATCTCATAATCTTCAGCCTGATCCAATTTATTTTTTGGTACTGTATAGTAATATGTGCTATAAGTTCCATTATTTTTCTTAATAGCAAATACTTGATAAACAACCTCTCCATCAATTTCAATAAGTTCATCATATCCTTTTGTTTGTAAATTAGTTAAATGTAACATATCTATTTTCCTATAATATCAATACGCATTTGTTTCCCATCCGTAATAATCCCCGAACTAGGTCACCTTTATCATCAGTCATTTCACGTGGGATACCGATTTTGTCGCAGTGAAAGTAGTGGGCTTGTTGGACGCCTTCTCCATCTTCGTTGCTCCAGCCTCGAATTTGTGCCAAAGGCTCGTAGGAATCCAGATTGGTCTAGATATAGGTATATCTGCCGTCCGGTTGGATTTCTTGCAGTAAATGGCTGCCGGCCCAAACGAATCCGGCTTCCTCTTCGAGGCTGTCCGAGAAGCAGAAGCCGCGTGCGTGCGTTCCATTCGCACGCTACATCGGAATTGTAGATTTCATTGGCTACAGCTTGCTCATTTATAGAGACTGTATTACTTCTATATATCTGTCTGTTTTTTTATCCCAAAAAATGTACAAATAAGTAGTATCATGCTTCAACTTCGATATATCTAACTGCCCTAGAAACATTGCGGGAATATTATCACCGATAGGCCAATCAGGCTCCTGTAACCATTTGGGATGTTTATCCATGCAAATGAAATGTTCCTTAATAATCTTTTTAAAAGTAGTCGCCGTCTTAGGTTTGTACTTAGCATACAAGGAATTTAAATAACCCATATCAGCTGGTATCCAGTTAGGAATAGCCTCCAAAATCAAATCAAAATTTTTTTCTGTCGTTGAATTCGAAGAGTACGGGATATGCTTGTAATCTAAAATTCCCCTGAAAATATCCATCAAATTTAACTTTGCATCAAGAGATGTCAAATCCTGACTAATTAAATATTCATAAGTGGAATTACTATTCATATAAGGTTTAGCTTTAGTATTTTCCAACAGGGAAATTAATTCTTGATTGGAATACAACGCCATTTCCAATTCTTCAGTTGATAATTTTTCTTCCACAAAATTCTTTAAAATTTCTATTGCTTTCATAGCTAATCTCCTAGATTCCTATAAGGGTCAAGCGCTGCATGTTGTTCTCTAGTTACTTCTCTCAAATTAAAAGGACTATGCCTATTCTTCTGCCCAAGGCGTCGTAGCTGTATCTTGTGGTGTAACAGGTGGGGGCGATGATGCTGATGAGGTTGTTAAAGAACCAATATTTCAGACAATTATTCTTCTTCTAAGACCATACGATTAAAACAGTCATACAAATCTTCTCCGACTAAATACATATTTTGCATCTTTACTTCTTCAGGCATAGTTTTTCCAAAATCATCAAAATAATCTTCTTCATCCCATTCGTTTTCATGGTACCAATAAAAAATTTGTCCTATTTTTTCCCCTTTTATACAAAGACATATCCTATCTCCGCAGTTATTCTCAGCAATAGGTATAAAATTCTTAGGAATCCTATTTTCCATTTTTTTTATAGCATTGCTCAATGAATAGCCAGTTTGATACGATTCCCCTTCCCCATAGAAACAACCAAATTCCCCTTTCTTTATTACAACATTTTCTATTGGTGAATCAGAGGGATAACAATAGCTTGGTAGTCCATTGTTATACATGGTTAATTTATAAAATACTTCATTTAGATATGTCTCTCCTCCAAAACACGTCAAATAATCTAAATAATCAGAAAATTCTTTTCTATCAACATCTAGAAATTTTGACATTATTTTTCGTGATACAGGATCGAAAGGCTTTGCTCCGACCCTTACAACTCCACCCATTTTCTCAACTAAACTCTTAATTTTCATTTTCATTACTCCTTTCAGTTATAATTTTGTCAAATAATCAACATTTCTTCTTAGGTTGTTTATTACACATAGTACATGTATGTATTCCACATATGCGTTACATTAAAACTAAAAATTTCATGTAGACTAAGAATTGCTTAAGTTAGGGAGGATAATAGGTTTGTAACTAAGTACTTTATCAGCTATTTCCTCGGAGCTCATGTTTGTCCAATATATATAATCTGATATATTTGGATCTGTGACCAAATTTACTAATTTTTCAAGGAGTACCTCTTCATCCTCTTCTGATCCTTCAAAATTCCTCAACTGATCAATCAGTTTGATTAAATATAATCTATCCAACATAATCCTATCCTCTTCCATAAAGATTATCCCCACCCAACAGCCCAATCGGATCCTGATTCACAAGCCGACCGACCGTCCTGACCATATTCGTAGGCGGTTTTGGCCTAGATTGTTAAAGAAACAATATTTCAGACGACTTCGAAAAAGGATTGAGGTCGTCTGAAATACAGAAACTGTGTGCGAACCATATACACTTTACATCAAGACTGAAGGCTTTGTGCGGTCTACGACTTGCTTAATAAATGTATTGAATATTCCAATTAAAAATACTTAAATGGATAAACATCAAACAAATTATTACTTATACTATTTACTGAATATATAAATTCAGTTTTTATATTATCCGTAAGTGTCTCTCCTTCATCTAATAGGTGCTCTAAATCTCTGTATAACAAAGCCAACTGGATAAATTGTGAGAAATCTATCCCTAAATTTGTAAAGCAAGATCTGGTATACTCTCCAGCATCATGATTATAATGAAAAATGGTATTATCTATTTTATTTAAAAACCATCCATCTCCCTGTCCTGCTTGCCCAATACTCCAAAAACACCTTGATATTTCTGGATAATTACACTCTAGGTATCTATTTTCATTTAAAGCCTCTTCATAATTAAAAAGAGAAATATCAGGTATTATTTCTACTTCCTGATACTTAGTAATAAATAACAAATAGTTATGATCCAGCTTAGGAAGTTTATCTAACTTTTTAATTTCTACTTTACGCTTAATACATATATTGAAAAAATCCTCGGGAAATAATTTTAATTTGAACATAAAAGTATACTCCATAAATCACAAACCATGTATCGGATTCACCGGCCGACCGACGCCGACCGCCCCCTTTACGGTCGGGAAGTTATAAATAAAGTTGAATAGTACTTGTTATTTTTTTTTGTGTTTCGACACTAATTTCCTGGTTAAAATTCTGGATTAATTTTAAAAAATCAATGATCAAGTTGATTTGAGTAGTGTTAAAT
>USAV01000009.1 GCA_900552715.1 uncultured Veillonella sp. | reverse complement strand
ATTTCTTTAGGGATTTTTATCATTTCCTTCTTGGTTATGAATATTCCTAGATATCTGTATATGTACTTTGATTCTCGAAAACAGTGGCAAAGTGCTTTTGTACATAACAATATTAAAATTCAAATGCGTAAATTACACCGTCGTATTTTCATGCAGCAAGCTACACTCACATCGGATTGTGACGAATGTACTGCTAATGAAAGCCAAGAGCGTATTAAACATTTGTTATTACAAATTCGGGATAAACGATTCCTTGCCAATCGACTTAAAATTGCTGACGATGATAGAATGCGCAAGCAGAAGGTTAAGTTTATTATCGCCTATATTGGTTGTACATTAATTGAATTGATGCTGCTCATGAATTACTAGGCATTGATTATTAAATAACAGCATATGTTATGGTATAAATAAAAAACGTATCTCTTAATAGAGATACGTTTTTTATTATGTTTGTTTTATGTTTTACCGTTTTTTACGACGTTTTCGAACGGTTTTTCTAATTTCTCGTTCTGATTCAGATCCTGGTTGTTGCATTGACTCGTAAGTTGGTCGATTGACAGGCATAAATGGAGGATTTCCGTATTGGTTTGGTTCCGGTTGTCCCGGCAATACCCAGAAGAGGAAGCCGATGAGCCATACGAAAAGTTCCAGTAAGTAATTGAATGGAGATACAGCAGAGTAAGTATTGATGAAAATAATAATTACTGACCAGAGAATCCCGGCCCATGCATTAAAGCCGATATCATGAATACGACGGCCAAATAAGATGCAGGATAATGGGAATAAGGATGCTAATAAAATCCATATAACAACCCTTGTAAACCAATAGGCAGGTAAAGAAACAACAAAGTCCAAGAATAGATCATCAATGTAGTGAACGATGTGGAATAAAATCATTAAAACAATGAAGCATATGATAAATTGTAGTCGATTTAACCGTCCCGTTAGATTAAAAATCGATAATCCCATACGTCGACCTTGGAATGCAATGAGCAAACCGACAGTACAAATGAGCAGTGTTCGTAATACAACATAGAGTAAATCCATAAGTTCCCCTTTTTTATAGCTTATAGTTGAGTTAATTCTGGCAAGACTAGCTCAAACGCTACCCCTTGTTTCATAGATTTTACAGTATCTACTGTAGCTTGAATGGCTTTAGTAGTAAAATTCATTGCCAACTCTGCTGCATCATACGGTGAGTATCCCCTCATTACTGCACCAGATAATACAGCAGTAAAGATATCCCCAGTTCCTGTAGCTTTCACAGGGATAAGAGGAATATCATAAGTTTTTAAATAATCAGTTGGTCCATCATAGACCGCGATAACCGCATGTGTTTCAGATGGTACGCTGGTCATGATAACCATGTCAGGACCCATTTGATGTAATCTCTTGCAACGATCGCGTAATTCATCATCGCTAATAGGATCTGTAGAGAATGGAATATCTAATAAGAAACAAGCTTCCGTGTAATTAGGCTTTACAATGTGAGCTTTGGAAACAAGTTTGCGCATAGCTACTACCATATCAGGTGTATAAATCGAGTAGAGGCGACCATCATCGGCCATAGCAGGATCGACGATAATCATTTGGCCCTTATTACCGAAGCGATCGATGGCTTCTTCCACGAGATGAATTTGTTCTGGGGATGCTAAAAAACCACTTACAATGGCGTGAAAGTCGATTTCGTTTTTATCCCAGCAGTCCATAAAATCTCTCATATGTGCCGATAAATCTACAAACTCGTAGTGTGGATATTCTAAATGATTACTCAATACAGCTGTTGCCAATGGAACCGCTTGGCAACGCATAGCGCTGATGATTGGGATCATAACGGTTAGGGCACAACGGCCGATGGAGCTCATGTCTTGAATTGTTAAGACTCTAGGTACTTCTGTCATAGACACCTCCAAAATATTATATATTTTATTGTACGTTATGTAGGGCTTTCTGTAAATGTAATGATGTAATTCATGAAATTAACTTCATAATGTAGTATAATAAAACAGATAGACTTTTTATGGAGGATAGTGACAATGACAAGGTATGTGTTTCGACGCCTAGGTGGCGCAATCATAATCTTATGGGTCATCATTACCGTAACATTTGCATTAATGCATGCAATTCCGGGGGGACCTTTTACAACTGAGAAGAAATTACCACCTCAGGTGAAAGCAAGTATTGAAGCAAAGTATCATCTTGATGATCCTGTGTGGAAGCAGTATGGTGATTATTTAGGTGGTGTTATTACTGGTGATCTAGGACCATCATACAAGTATGAAGGCCGTAGTGTAAACGATATTATCAGCGATGCATTCCCGATTTCTGCACAGCTCGGCTTATTATCATTAATGGTGGCTGTAGTAGGTGGCATTGCAGCAGGTGCTATTAGTGCTATGCGCCCTAATGGCATCGTTGATTATGCGGTAACTATATTATCTACAATTGGTATTTCTGTGCCTACCTTTATTATTGGTGCCGTTCTTGTATATGTGGTGGGCTTTGAACTAGGCTGGTTCCCAGTGGCCTTATGGCGTGGTCCATCTTATATGGTGCTACCAGTATTGACATTAGCTGCACAACCGATGGCATTCATTGCACGCTTAACACGCAGTGGGTTGCTTGATGTGTACCAACAAGAATACATCCGTACAGCTCGCGCCAAAGGCTTGAGTTCTTGGACTATTTTGACACGTCATGCGTTAGGGAATGCTATTTTGCCAGTTATTACCTATTTGGGCCCATTGGCTGCCAGCCTTTTGACAGGTAGCTTTATCGTAGAAACGATTTTTGCTATTCCAGGCCTTGGACAGTATTTCGTAACATCTATTTATAACCGCGACTATACGGTTATCCTTGGCATTACGATTTTCTATAGTGCTCTTGTAGTATTTCTTAATATCTTGGTGGATATGATTTATCCATTAATTGATCCACGTGTTACGACAGAGGAGGGGACAGATGAATAAGGAAGATTTTTTACCTATTGAACGAACTCCTCAAGAAGAAATTACAAGCTTTATAAAACGTCCTAGTAAATGGGCGAGATTTAAGGTGAATCGCTTGGCCGTAGTAGGGGCAACCATCATTTTGGTGATGATTGTATTAGCTATTTTAGGACCCCTAATTTCGCCGTATACCTATGCGGACCAATCCTTGATTGATGCGAACCAAAGCCCAAGCTTTAGTCATTGGTTTGGTACCGATACATTAGGTCGCGACATTTACACTCGCGTTATGTACGGTGCTCGTATTTCCTTAACCATCGGTTTTGTAGCAGCATTTATCAATCTTGTTATCGGCGTTACCTATGGCGGTATTGCAGGTTACCTTGGTGGTAAGGTTGACCGCATCATGATGGGGCTGGTAGATGTATTGTACGGTATTCCACTTTTACTGTATGTAATTTTGTTGATGGTTGTACTTGGCCCTGGCTTAACATCTATTTTCGTAGCATTGGGCATTGCGTACTGGCTGAATATGGCCCGTATCGTACGTAGTCAAATTTTGAAAGTTAAAAACGAAGAATATATCATTGCTGCTGAAGCGATGGGCATTCCAAAATATCGCATTTTATTGCGTCATATTTTGCCAAACTGTGTAGGTCCAATCATTATTACTTTGACATTGGCCATCCCAGAGGCTATTTTTACAGAAGCATTCCTTAGTTTTATCGGCTTAGGTGTAAATGCACCTATGGCGAGCTGGGGTGTACTCGCTTCTGAAGGGATTAGTAGCATGCGCTCTTATCCGTTCCAATTGATTTTTCCTGCTGTTGCCATTAGTGTTACCATGCTTGGTTTCGCATTCCTTGGTGATGGCTTACGTAATGTATTAGACCCTAAGGAAGGAGATAGATAATGAATAACGCAATTGTTGATGTGCGCAATGTGTCCATTACCATCGATACCTTCCAAGGCCCTTTACGGGTTATTCGCAATCAAGATATCTCCTTACAACCAGGTGAGATTTTAGGTATTGTTGGTGAATCTGGCTGTGGTAAATCAGTGCTAGTTAATTCATTAATGGGATTACTACCATATGGTAAAACAAAAATCAAAGCCGATACATTTATGATTGATGGCAATGATTGCCTTGAATTCACTGAAGATGACTGGAATGAATTGCGCGGTACTACTGTTGCCATGGTATTCCAAGATCCTATGACATCTTTGAATCCAATCATGACGATTGGGGAGCAAATGTATGAGGTTATCCATCGTACCAATGCATATGGTGAGGATTATGATGAACGAGCTATCGCCATCGACTTGTTAAAGAAGATGGGCCTTTCAACACCGGAAAGACGATTATCTCAATATCCTCATGAGTTGAGCGGTGGTATGCGCCAACGCGTATGTATCGCCATGGCTGTCGCTGGTCGTCCAAAGGTTTTGATTTGTGATGAACCGACAACGGCTCTAGATATTACAACAGAGGCTCAAATCTTGCGCCTTATGCAAACTTTAGCTGTAGAAGCTGGTATTGGCATTATCTTTATTTCTCATAACCTCCGCGTTATTGCTCAAATCTGCGATCGTGTTATGGTTATGTATGCTGGCAAATGTGTTGAATCTGCTACGGTAGAAGGTATCTTTAATGAACCTCGTCATCCGTATACATTGGGCTTGTTACTCGCTTTACCACAAGGTAAATGGCATGGTGAATTAAAAGCCGTTGAAGGTCAACCGCCAGATCTGTTTGATTTACCACGAGGGTGTGCATTTAATCCACGGTGTAAGTGGGCTATGCGTATCTGTGGTAATCGTATTCCTATGGTTACAAATGTTGGTGAAAATCATCAATTTACATGTTGGTTAGCTAAGTTGGAGGGACTTTAATGAGTTACGTATGGGAAACTGACAACCTCGTTAAAGAGTTCACTCTGTCAGGTGGTTTATTTAAGCCAAAACACACGGTACACGCTGTACAAGGCGTGAGTCTATATCAATCACCAGGGGAAACCCTCGGTATCGTAGGTGAGTCAGGTTGTGGTAAATCCACATTTGGCTACACGTTGATGGGCTTACATCAAGCTACATCAGGTTCTATTTATATGAATGGGCGCCA
Source organism: uncultured Veillonella sp. (assembly GCA_900552715.1). Lineage (GTDB taxonomy): Bacteria > Bacillota > Negativicutes > Veillonellales > Veillonellaceae > Veillonella. The sequence continues at coordinate 27,670 of USAV01000009.1, read as the reverse complement.
AATTGATCCCTACGTGGATCGTAAAGCTGTTCATCCTGTGATGCAAATGGTATTCCAAAACCCTTATGCATCTCTTAATCCACGTCTTACGGTTAATGCGATTCTAGAGGAACCATTGGAGCTAGATCCAAAATATACACCTCGCGATCGTGTTATTCGTGTAAAAGAAGTGCTTGATCAAGTTGGTTTGAACATGTCCTTTGGTGAGCGTTATGCTCATGAATTGTCAGGTGGCCAACGTCAACGTATCGGTATTGCACGGGCTCTCATTATGCAGCCACAGTGTATCATCTGTGATGAACCGATTTCAGCACTAGATGTATCCATTCAAGTACAAATTATGACCTTGCTTGAGAGATTACAAGAACAACATGGTATTTCGTACCTCTTTATTTCTCATGATTTAAATATGGTGCGATACATTAGTCATCGCATGGTGGTTATGTACTTAGGTGCTGTTATGGAAGAAGGTCCAGCGTTGGATTTATACGAATTCCCACAACATCCGTATACTCGTGCTTTGACCGCCTTAAACGGTCCTGTTATACCGCATGCTCCAATTGGAGCACCGCTTAAAGGGGACCCACCAAATCCACTAAATCCACCAAAAGGTTGTTTGTTTAGTGGTCGATGTCCAGAAGCAGAGGGGCGTTGCTTTGCAGAACGTCCACCTCTTCGTGATTGGGCAGATCGCCGCATCGCATGCTGGCACATATAATGGGAGAATAGTATGGAAAAGTTACTTGTTGGCAAGTCCTTAGAGCATCAACTGGATACAGTTATCAAAGAATTAGCACCAAAAGGGAATATATCCTATGCAGTACTACAATTTGACGATGAAGAGGAACCGACTATTATCGCTTCTAAAGGGGAGAATACGGTACATTCTAGTGCAAGTTTGATTAAGGTACTCATCATGGAGTATGTGTTCCATTTAGCTCGTACTGAACGGTTAGACCTTAATGACACAGTTCCACTATCTAGAACACCTCGTGTTGAAGGTGGTGGTGCTTTACAAGAATTAGTAGCAAAGCATAGCTTTACCTATCTTGAGTTATGCCGTCTTATGATGGTTCTCAGCGATAATATTGCGACAAATTTGCTCATTACAGTTCTTGGAATGGAAAATATTAATGCTCGTGCAGAACAGCTAGGCGTAGATGAGATAGAACTAAATCGCATGATGATGGACTTTGAAGCTCTCGCCGAAGGCCGTGATAATCGTATGACTGCTATGGCGTTAGCTCGTCTCTATAAACATATTTTTGAATGTCGCGATAGAGATGCTTATGGCCGAGAAATGTGGAATATTTTAGGTCGCCAACAATTCCGTGATATCTTGCCATTTTATTGGGGTGAAGATACCCGCTTTCACCATAAAACAGGATCCCTTGATCGTGTAGAGCACGATGGGGGCGTATTAGAAACATTTAGAGGTCATTTCTGCTTTATCCTCTTGATGAGCGATATCGATAATGACCGAGGTAAAGAGTTAGGCGCTCGAGTAGGGCGTATCATGAAAGAATTTGTAGAGGAAGCATTGCCATGATGGATAAACGAAATTTGTTAAAACTCATGGTCCTTGCTCTTGGGGTGAGTGTGCTCTTATTTGTATTTGGTTATCCTCGCGGGGAACAACCAATTGATGAGCATACCATTCGATATGTTATTGAGCAGGAACCATCCACATTGGATCCAGCAAAGTCTACTACCTCTCCGGAGCATACAGTTCAACTTCAATTATTTGACGGTTTAGTTCGTTTAAATGATGAAAGTGAACCAGAGGCAGCACTTGCTAAAAGCTGGGATATTTCTGATGATGGTCGCGAGTATACCTTCCATTTACGACCTGATTTGAAATGGTCTAATGGAGAGCCTTTGACGGCTCATGACTTTGAATACGCGTGGAAACGCGTATTAGACCCTGAAGTCCATGCGGACAATGCATATATGTTATATGTATTAAAAAATGGCGAAGCCTTTAATAATGGTGATACTACAGCTGATGATGTTGGCGTTAAGGCCACTGATGATAATACATTAGTAGTTACTTTAGAGAATCCAACAGCGTATTTCTTAAAATTACTAGCTTCTCATAGCTATTATCCAGTGAGTCAAAAAGCTGTAGAGGCTCATGAAAACTGGGCTGCCAATGCAGATACATTTGTATCTAATGGTCCATACCGCTTACTATCCTGGAAGCATAATGGAGAAATGGATTTCATTAAGAATCCTGACTATTGGGATGCAGATTCTGTAAAAACAGAGAAAATGAATTGGCCTATTAGTGAATCCCAAAGCACACGCCTTACATTGGTTGAAGGTGGCGAAGCAGATATGACGGTTGAGCCTCCTGTAGCGGACCAAAAACGCTTAGAAGAGGCAGGTCTATTACATATTGGACCTATGCTTGGTAACTATTATTACGTATTCAATGTAAAAGCAGAACCGTTCACAGATCCTGAGGTACGTAAAGCTTTCTCCATGGTTATCAACCGTGCTAACATCGTTAACAATATTGTTCGCGGTGGTAAAGAGGCGGCCTATGCCTTTGTTCCTTACGGCATGCTTGAAAGTAATGGACGTGAAGACTTCCGTGAAGCGGGTAGCTATCTTGTTTATGAAGATGTAGAACAAGCTAAAGAAATCTTGAAAAACGCTGGCTATGATAAAAATCATCCATTGCCTCCAATTACGATTTTGTATAATACAAGTGAATTACATAAAGCGATTGCCGAAGCTGTACAAGATGCTTGGGTCAATGCATTTGGTGCAGATGTGCGCTTACAAAATCAAGAGACAAAGGTATTCTTAGCCGACCGCGAAGCTGGTAAATACCAAGTTGCTCGTGCTTCTTGGGTTGCGGATTACAGTGATCCACAAAACTTCTTAGAAGTATTCTCTGCTGAAGACAATGATAGTCAGTACCATAGTGATGATTATAACGAGTTAATCGCTCGTATTCGTACGACACCAAATGGGGCTGAACGGGATGCGTTGATGCATAAAGCAGAACAGATGATTTTTGATGAATCTCTAGTAATGCCATTGTATTTCACAACACAACCATATGTAACAAATGGAAGTATTCAAAATTATTTCTGGACTACATTGGGCCTTGTTGACTTTAAAAAAGCATACAAATAAGATACACTTAAGACGTACACTATGTGTACGTCTTTTGTTGTATTTTATGAGGACATATGAACTGGATTGAACCAAAGCGCTTAGCACCGGGCATGACCATAGGTATTATGGCACCTGCCAGTGCAAGCAATGAAGATTTACATAGAATAGAAGAAATTTGTAACCTCAGGGGCTATAATGTGCTCTTTGGTGAAAGTGCACATCGTAAAGGACTCTATGGTGGTACACCAGAGGAGCAAGCCCAAGAGTTTCAATATATGATGACCACCGCACCTTGTGATGCGGTGCTAGCTTTGCGCGGTGGTTACGGAACGATGCGTTATCTAGATTTGTTAGATTATAAGGCCATACGTAAATATCGTAAGGCTTTTATAGGGTATAGTGATTGTACAGCTCTTCATATGGCTATTAATCGATATAGCCGACTTATTACCTATCACGGGCCGATGGGCGTCGACTTTAAAGAAGAACGTAAGGCAGATATAGATGCTTTATTTGTAGCTGTAGAAGGTAAATTACAAGTCATAGAACCATTACCTGAACCGCCGCGTGGTGCCATTGGTACTGAGCTAGGGGAAGGGATTTTACAGGGCGGCAATATGACGATGCTATCAATGTTGTGCGGAACACCTTATTTTTTAGAGGAGAAATCTTGGGAGGATACCTTACTATTCATTGAAGATGTAGGGGAAGCACCGTATAAGCTAGATCGCATGTTACAACAATTTCGCCTCAGTGGTTTGTTGAGTCGCATAAAAGGACTGGTCATCGGTACATTTACAGATTGCGAAGGTGACGAAGATGAACGGGATTATGATTTAGGCTATGAAGCACTACGATATATGGAAGATAATCGAGATCCTAAATTACCAGAACCTTTTGTATGCTATGTACCAACAGGTCATGGAACGCCGCATCAAACACTACCACTAGGAGCGATGATTAACTTTAGGTATATATCAAATACCATAATTGTTCATCCCTATACGAAATAGACACATTCTTCTTAGTTAGAATAAATAATCAATAGTATAAATTAGAAATTAAAAAGGGAAGTTATGACATTACAAGAACGAGAGGCTCGTGCCTGTGCCATCATAGATAGTATGACAGAGGAATTGCGCGATATCTCCTCATATTTACACGATAATCCAGAATTGGGGTTAGAAGAGCATAAAGCAGTTAATGTAATTAATCAATTTTTAGAGAACCATAATTTTACATCTCAAGTGGGTTTAACTGATCTGCCAGAGTTACAAACTGCATTACGGAGCGACTATAATTGTGAGGCACCACATAAAATGGCCTTTTTAGGCGAGTATGATGCATTACCTGAACTAGGGCATGGCTGTGGTCATAATCTCATCGCTATGATGAGTTTAGGTGCTGCTGTTGCTTTTAGTCAAAGTGCACCACAGGATTGGGGTGTGACATTCTTTGGCTGCCCTGCAGAGGAGACCATTGGTGGTAAGGTGTATATGGCTGAGGCGGGACTTTTTAAGGGCTATGAGGCGGCACTTATCATTCATCCGGGCGGTGAAAATGAGGTAGGTGGCACATCATTAGCAACACATCCCCTAGAGGTTACCTTCCACGGGCGGTCTTGTCATATAGCTTCACTTACTGACACTGGTATTAATGCGTTAGACTGCGGGGTAGATTTATATCAAAGAATCAAAGAGCTAAAGAAAACATTCCCTAAGGGGGCTATTGTAGGTGCCATCTTTACCGAAGCTGGTACGGCGCCGAACGTAGTAACTCCTAAGGCGACAATTCGTATGACTGTTCGCGGTAGAACGGTAGATGATTTAGAAGGTATTATTTTGCCTGCTATTAAAGAGGCTGCTCAAGAGATTGCAGTTTCTTATGGTGCTCAAGTTGAAATGCATCACTATGAGCCACTCTTTAAGGATATGCGTCAAGATAAACGGTTATTAGATCTCTTTACAGAGGTAATGACCGAGTTTGATGAAGCGCCTCGTATCTTGCCTGATGATGAGGCAGATGGTAGCACTGATGTAGGGAATGTATCTTATGAAGTACCAACAGCGCAACCTACATTACAGATTGGATTAGGTTTAGAAGCGCATACGCCAGAGTTTACATGTGCAGCTGGTTCTGACTATGGATTGGCACAAGCGATTAAGGGCGCTAAGATTATGGCTGTTGTAGCCTTGCGTTATGCGATGCATAAGTGATGTTCTATTTTTGACATATAGAGGTCAAAAAGGTACAATAGATATAATATTTAAGTAAGTATGAAACAAGCCGTCTTCAACAAGACGGCTTTTATTCCGGTGGAGATAGATATGAGTGTTTTAACCGTTTCAAATGTAACCCATGGTTTTGGAGCGCGACAAATTTTAGATGATGCATCATTCCGCCTATTAAAAGGCGAACATGTAGGCCTCATTGGTGCCAATGGCGAAGGCAAGTCTACATTCCTAAATATCATTACAGGTAAAATTCCTCCTGATGAAGGTAAAATTGAATGGTCCAACCAAGTCACTGTTGGGTACTTGGATCAACATGCAGTCCTCGAAAAAGGGATGACCATCCGCGACGTATTGCAACGCGCCTTTGATGATTTGTTCGTCATGGAACAAAAGATTAATGACGCTTATAATCGTATGGGTGATGTATCCGAAGATGAGATGAATAAACTGCTCGAACAAGTTGGGGAATGGCAAGAAATTCTAGAGCAACGTGGGTTCTATGAAATTGATGCGGTTATCGAACGTACCGCTGCAGGGCTTGGTCTTATGGATATTGGGCTCGATCGAGATGTTACAGAGCTCAGTGGTGGTCAACGTACAAAGGTTTTGCTTACAAAACTATTACTGGAAAAACCAACTATTTTGCTATTGGACGAACCGACAAACTATCTTGATGTAGAGCATATTCAATGGTTGCAAAACTATTTACAAAACTACGAAAATGCTTTTATCCTGATTTCTCATGATATGGAGTTCTTAAATTCTGTAGTTAATGTTATTTATCATATCGAGCAAGCGGTCTTAACGCGTTATACTGGCGATTATCATCAGTTCCAAGCTGCTTACGAAGTGAAAAAGGCACAAGCGGCTAAGGCTTATGAGCGTCAACAACAAGAGATTGAGCGTATGGAGGACTTCATCCAACGTAATAAAGCTCGCGTTGCAACGCGTGGCATGGCCAATTCTCGAGCTAAGCGCTTGGAGAAAATGGAAATTTTGGAAAAACCAAAAGAGTATATTAAACCTTCCTTTAGTTTTAAAGAAGGTCGTACGCCAAGTCGTTTTATCGTAGAGGCTTTTGGTCTGGAGTTAGGCTATGATGAACCGTTGACTCGACCAGTAGACTTTCAAATTGAAAGAAATAAAAAAATCGCTATTCGTGGCGTTAATGGTCTAGGTAAAACGACATTATTGAAAACAATTTTAGGGTTATTAAAACCTGTGAGTGGTGAGTTGGTAAAAGGTGATTTCTTACAAATTGGGTATTTTGCTCAAGAAGATACACCATCCAATTCTGAAACTGCCTTAGATTATATTTGGAATGAATATCCGGCAATGACTAATGCAGAAGTACGTGCAGCGCTTGCTCGTTGTGGCCTTACTAACGAGCATATTACATCGCAAATGCGCGTGTTATCTGGTGGTGAGAATGCAAAGGTTCGCTTATGTAAACTGATGCAAAATAAGTACAATGTACTCGTATTAGACGAACCAACGAATCACTTGGACATTTATGCAAAAGAAGAACTGAGTCGTGCTTTGCGTGAGTTCAAAGGAACTATCGTTTTAGTAAGTCATGAACCTGAATTTTATAAAGATTGGGTTACGGATATTTGGAATATTGAGGATTGGACGACGAAAATCGTTTAGGAGGACCGATGAATCAACGTGCAAAGGACGGGATAAAGCAATTTTTAGCGGCTTTATCTGTTGATATTGAGGCGCCAGAGCTAGAGAAAACACCAAGTCGTGTAACAGAATTATATAGTGAATTATTCAGTGGCGTAGGATTAGATACAAAGTCAGCCTGGGGTGAAACATTTAGTACTGATTATAAGGGTCTTGTAGCGGTTACAGGAATTCCTTTTTACTCTATGTGTGAGCACCACTTGTTGCCATTCTTTGGAACCGTGGATATTGTGTACCAACCTAAGGATGGGTGTGTGGCAGGGCTTAGCAAGTTTCAAGATATTGTTAATATTCTTAGCCGGAGGCCGCAACTACAAGAGCGGTTAGCATCAGAATTAGCAGATGCAATTATGAATGATTTATCTGCTCATGGTGTATTCGTACGCATTACATCGACTCAGTTGTGTATGCTTATCAAAGGGACCATGCAGCAAGATTCAAAGGTTATTACATTAGAAAGCCGTGGTGTACTAGCAGAGACTGGCACATTACGAGATGAAGCGTTGGCAATGTTAGGTGGAGGACAGGCAAATGTTTAAACGTAGAAATTACACATGGAATGATGGCAAAAGTTTATCTTTGTGCGATCGTACCCTTATTATGGGGATACTAAATGGTACGCCTGACTCTTTCTCTGATGGTGGTAAATTCAATACTCCAGAAGCGGCAGCAGCACATGTAACGCAAATGATTGAAGATGGTGCTGATATCATTGATTTAGGCGTAGAATCTACGCGCCCTGGTTGCACACCATTGACAGCAGATGAAGAAATTGAACGCTTAGCCCAATTGATAGACCCTGTACTACATGCATCTACAGTACCTGTATCTATCGATACCTATCATGCTAAAACTGCTGATTATGCACTTTCAAAGGGCGCTCATATTTTAAATGATATTTGGGGCTTACACTATGATCCTGATATGGCAGCAATAGCCGCAAAATACAAGGTACCTGTAATCATCATGCACAATAGTAATGATACAAACTATGGTGACATCATTGAAGATATGAAGGCATACTTCTTCTTTGCTGTAGATAAAGCCTTAAAGGTTGGTGTAACACCACAACAAATTTGGCTTGATCCAGGTATCGGATTTTTTGGTAAAACAGAAGAACAAAATATTGAAGTTATGCAACGTTTAGGCGAATTAACGGCTTATGAATACCCTATTTTACTTGCGCCTAGCCGTAAGGGTTTTATCGGTTCTATGTTGGGCGGTTTACCTCCAGAAGAACGCGATGAAGGCACGGTAGCGGCTTGTATTACGGGTGTATTCCAAGGTGTTGATATGGTGCGTGTTCATAATGTGAAAATGCACAAACGCGCCTTGGCCGTAGCAGATGGCCTATTACGAGGTGAATAATGGATAAAATCGTTTTAAAAAACATGGCATTTTATGGATACCATGGCAATTTGACATCTGAACAAGCGCAAGGACAGCGCTTTTTTGTAGATGTTGAAATTACTACGGATCTTACAAAGGCCGGTCAAAGTGACCAGTTAGAGGATTCTATCAATTATGTAGAAGTATATGAGCTTGTAGAATCTGTTATGACTGGAGAAAAACATAATTTATTAGAGCGTTTAGGTGCACTTATTGCCGACTCTTTATACCAACATTATCAAGGTATCGTTGGCTTATCTGTAACGGTGCGCAAACCATCTGTACCTATTGCTGGTATCCTAGATTATGTTGAGGTTGTCACTACAAGAGGTCAAATTTGATGTATACCTATTACATCAGTGTAGGTTCAAATATTGGTGATAAACGAGGGCATATTAATTTGGCCTTTCAATCATTACAGGAACATGATGCGGTTTCAAAGGTTATTAGTTCGCCCTTAATCGAAACCGAACCTTGGGGATATACGGAGCAGGATGTATTTGTTAATGGTATGTGGCTTTGTGAAAGCTCTTTAGCCCCTCATCAAATGTTAAGTTTGTTACAGTCCTTAGAACAGGGGGCTGGACGTGAACGACTCATTCATTGGGGCCCACGTACATTGGATTTAGATATTATTTTGGCTTTCGATGAAGACGGGACTATGATTTCCATTTGTGATGAAAGCCTTACTGTACCACATCCTTACTTTTGGGAACGTACCTTTGTTTTAGAACCTTTACATGAGTTATTACCAACTTTTACATATAAAGGAATGACCATTGACGAGAGACTAACTCAGTTAAGTTTATCGTAAACATTTACAAAATAGTAAACATTAAGGCTGCAGTTGTACCTATGAATAGGGATTATATGAATAGGAACATCCTGTAAGCGCAATATATTATTACGTTTTATGCTTGGGGATTCATAGGGAGTATACATGAATATAAAACGTATTGGGCTGTGCGTGCTAGCGTTGATTGTAATGGGCCTGTCCTATTGGCTTGCCGTTGGCGGTAATTATGACAGCAAAACAGTGCGTATAGATCCAGAAGAGCATACACTAGTAAATTCTAGTGATGCCATTATTTCAAAACGAATATTAGCGATGAAGTCCATGGACTCAAAAGTTTATTTTTTAGGTTATGAAGGCTATGGTATTTATAATCCATCTGATAATACACTTCGGTTGATGCCTATTAGCTTCCGTGGTCAACATATAGAGCCACCGAAGACAGAGAATTACCAACGTGGTTTGCGAGAGATTACTACAGTAAAAACTTTCTCTGATTTCAGTAGTCAAGAACAATCCATACTTAAGGATTTATTGGAATCTACCGATAGAGGGGCTCATTACTATGGTGACTTTTACCATTCTGGTTATGAGTCATCCCTGATCGATATGAAGGACCAGTATTTTATAACGAATACGGTACGTGCCTTAAAACGTGTCAATCATACATTATATGTATATGATGCGTCAGGGTTTATTATCATTGATTTAGATAATCGACATATACAAGGGTTCTTTAATAATCGTCTCGGTGGAGAAGGACCTAAAGGTGTACCTGATAGCTTGCGTGGCCATTATGGTTCAGATTTCACGATGATATATGCATTGTCCAAGTTAGATCAAAAGGATTTGGAGATTTTATGGTCAATGCGAAAGCAATATTTAGAAAAGTCACCACAAGTGATGGAGAACAAGGATTTATTCCCTCTTAATCTTGATGAGATGACTTTATAGGAGGTATATTATGCTTTGGTCAATTATTGTAGGCGGTTTCATTGGTTTTGTAGCTGGTCGCATTACTAAAAAAGCGCAAAGTATGGGGATTATTCTTCGTGTTATTGCTGGCTTAGTTGGTGCTTCCGTAGGCCAAGCGTTGCTTGGTACATGGGGCCCAAGCCTTGCAGGCATGGCATTGATTCCGTCCATCGTTGGTGCAGTTATCGTGATTGCTGTAGTCAGCTTCTTTACTGGACGAGACTAATTATATAAGGTAAGGACTAGTATAGGATTTCCTATACTAGTCTTTTTTATCGTTTTATATCTATTTTCTTATATACCTATGAGAAAATAGGTATATAATAGTTTATGTATTTTAGATTTAAGGTATATTAATATAGCTTAAATTTATCGGTTCATATATTTGGAACCGTTGATTTAAGTGGAAGCGTATTAGAGGATAGATATCTTTTAGTACTACAGGTAGGAGGCCCTTATGAAGTTACGTAAAGTAGGTATTATTGGCACTGGACATGTAGGTTCTCATGTAGCATTTTCTCTTGCTCTACAAGGGGAAGTAGATGAATTGTATATGATGGATATTGACGAGAAAAAAGCTAAAGCACAAGCCATGGATATCAATGATGCGGTTAGCTACATTCCTCACAAAGTGACAGCTACTGCTGGCCCAATTGAAGAATGTGGGGATTGCGATGTTCTCGTATTTAGTGCAGGTCCTTTACCAAATTTATACCAAGATCGCTTAGAAAGTCTTGGTGATACCGTTGAGGTTTTAAAGGATGTTATCCCTCGAATTAAAAAGTCAGGCTTTGATGGGTTTATTATTTCTATCTCTAATCCTGCTGACGTTGTAGCGACTTATTTATGTAAACATTTAAATTGGAATCCTAAACGCATTATTTCCAGCGGTACAGCCTTAGATTCTGCACGGTTACAAAAAGAATTGGCTCGCATTTTTAATATCAGTAATCGTACAATTACAGCCTATTGCTTAGGTGAACATGGCGGTAGTGCTATGGTGCCATGGTCTCATGTATACGTACAAGGAAAACCTCTCGTAGAATTACAAAAAGAATTGCCTCATAGATTCCCGACACTTGACCATACACAAGTTCTAGATGATGTTAAAATTGGCGGTTATCATGTATTGGCCGGTAAAGGTTCCACAGAATTTGGCATTGCCAGTGCAACCACAGAATTAATTCGCGCTGTATTCCATGATGAAAAGAAAGTATTGCCATGTTCTTGCTATCTAGACGGACAATATGGTGAAGAAGGTATCTTTGCATCTACACCAGCAGTTATTGGTAAAGATGGCATTGAAGATGTATTTGAATTAAAGCTTACTGAAGAGGAATTAGCTTTATTTAAAAAGTCTTGTGCTGTTATTCGTGAATATGCTCATAAAGCAGAGTCCTTGTAAGGCTTCGTATCTGTTATATAAGTCTAGTGCTGATAAAAACAAATATCTATAGAGAGAGAATATATCAACCTAACAGAAACTATAGATAATTTTATTTAGTCCCTAACAAGGTTCTATGATATAATTAAAAAATGACAGTATACAGATGATGAATATTTTTGGGGGACATTATGAGTCAAGACACTATGGAAGTACAACGTCCAAAAAGGCCGCGCAAACGGGTTCGCCCTAATCGCAAAGCGCAGGATCAACGTATTATCCTCATGTGGATCAAGCGAATTGGTATAGGGATTATGGTGCTGCTATTGTTAGGGCAAGCCTATCGCTTGGTGGCTGTATATCAAGAAAAACAACATATTGAGCAACAATTGCAAGAATTAAAACAGCGAAATGAAGAATTAGAACAGGAAAAGGCTAAGTTGAAAGATCCAAAGACCATTGAGGGGGTGGCTCGAGAGGAACTAGGCCTTGTGAAACCTGGTGAAGTACCTTATGTAAAATAGGGACAACTTTAATAATTTAGATTCGCATTAGTTTGTAGTTTGAGGTTTCCGCATTAATTAGGAGGTTGCATGGCAATCGAAGTTGGTAACATTATTGATGGTACCGTATCCGGTATTACAAAGTTCGGCGTATTTGTTGATTTAGGAGAGAAACAAACAGGTCTAGTTCATATTTCTGAAGTAGCTCATGGGTATGTCGAAGATATTAATGCCGTATTAAAGGTTGAAGATCCAGTAAAGGTTAAGGTTTTATCTATTGAAGGTAACAAAATTGGCCTTTCTATTCGTCAGACACAGCCTAAAGAGACAGCAAGTGAAGAACGACGTCCTCGTCGTGTTCAATCTAAACAAAGCACAGAGGCTTTTGAAGCCAAAATGAAATCATTCTTGCGCGATAGCAATGAACGATTGCATGATTTAAAACGCAATACAGAAGGTAAACGCGGAGGCCGAGGCGGTCGTCGAGATTAATAGTGAGAGATGGCATTGAGCCATCTCTTTACTTATGTATAGGCATTCACAGTATAATAGTGTTAGAGGAATACTAATTATGTAAGGAGCGATTATGAAGTTAGCTATTATCGATATTGGATCTAATTCAGTGCGCTTATTATTGGCTACCTATGAGAACAATATATGGCACTATGAGCCCAAACAGTTATGGACCACTCGATTGGGACAACGAAATGCAGATGGTACATTGCGATCTGAATCGATGGATGCATCGTATCAGGCCTTTAAGGATATTAAAAAATTGGCAGACCAATATTGTGCGGACTATTGCTTTGGTTTTGCTACTAGCGCTGTTCGTGAGGCTCAAAATGGGCTTGAATTTATGGAACGAATCACGGAATACTGCCCTATGGAATGGCGAATTTTATCAGGTGATGAAGAGGCTATTTATGGATTTAATGGTGCCTTGGGAGATCAGTTGAATGATGGTCGTCATTATACGACTATCGATATTGGTGGGGGTAGTACAGAACTCGCTTTAGGAAATAAAGACGGCGTATATTGGAGTCGTTCTTATCCAGTGGGAGCGGTGCGTTTACAATCTATGTCTGACGAAGGACCTCAACGGGTATGGGAAGAAACTCGATTCCTTTGGGACCCAATGATGATTCAAGGTGAATTTGGTGAATTTATTGGTATCGGCGGTACCTTAACTACGCTAGCTGCTATAGATTTAGGCCTTGAAAATTATGATGGCACAAAGGTGCAAGGTCATAAATTAAGTCGTGAAACAGTAGAGGGCATCATTTTAAATTTGCGTTACATGAGTCGCGAGGAAAGATTACAGGTAAAAGGTTTACCTGCAGGCCGTGCCGATATTATTGTAGCCGGTGCTGAAATTTTGACGTCCTTTATGGATGCCTATGAGGTTCCTCATGTATTTGTGAGCGACCAAGATGGTATGGAGGCGATGGCCCGTGAATATGAAAGCACTCGTTCGAACCGTTAATCACACCTTAAAATCGCATAATCTATTTCCTGAAAATAGTCGAATCTTAGTGGCGTGCTCTGGTGGACCTGATTCAATGGCTCTATTGCATTTGTTGAAAGACATTGCCATACATCGACATACAACGTATGAATTAGGTGTGGCTATCGTAGATCACTGCATTCGTCCTGAAAGCAAGGAAGAGGTTTTGTGGCTCCAACATCAAGTAGACGATTTAGGACTACCATTTTATTCTGCTACATTTGATGTGCCTCGCTTGAGCAAGGAACAAAAAATGTCTGAAGAAACTATGGGGCGTCAAGTACGGTATCAATGGCTTACAGAGGTTGCAAAGTCTGAAAACTATGATTATGTTGCGGTGGCTCATCACAAGGATGATCAAGCAGAGTCGATTCTAGCACATATCATCAGAGGTTCGGGATTAAATGGGTTGACAGGAATGACCGTAGTAAGTTCTGAATATGCTACTCCTGTAATTAGACCACTGTTAGAGGTTACAAAAGAAACCTTATTGGCTTATTTAGAGGTGAAGAGGATTTCCTATTGTGTTGATCGTACGAATGAAGATGTGCGATACCAACGAAATAGGATTCGGCATCGCATTATACCTGAGTTAGAAGCTATTAACCCTAATGTAGTAGATGCTATTGCTAGATTGGGAAATTCCGTACATGAAGATGTATTAGTTATGTCTGATTTAACGGAGCAAGCTTTTGAAAAACTTGTGACTGTAGGTGCTGATGGGGTGAGTTTATCTCGCCGTGCCTTACGACAAGAATCTTTGGCAATACAACGGCGCTTATGGCAGCGCTTAGTGAGTGCTGTGGACTCAGATATAACGCTTACATCAGCCCATCAAGAGCAATTACTCGATATTGTTAACACCGGGGAAGAGAAAACTTTCACTATTAAAAGTATAAAAGTAACCGCTCAATGTGATACAATAAAAGTATATTGCGAACATTAATATGAATCGTGGAGGTCATATAGATGCATCAAGATGCAAAAGAGATTTTATATACAGCGGAACAATTACAAGCTCGTGTAGCAGAGTTGGGTAAAGCAATTAGCGAAGACTATAAAAATGAATCTGTCGTGCTTGTAGGGGTATTAAAGGGAGCTGTCGTTTTCTTTACAGACTTAGCACGCGCTATTGATGATAGTGTAGATGTAAGTTTTGACTTTATTTCTTGCTCTAGCTATGGTAGCGGCACAACAAGTACAGGGGTAGTACGAATTTTAAAAGATTTGGATCGCTCTGTAGAGGGTAAGCATGTACTCGTTGTTGAAGATATCGTAGACACTGGTACAACATTACATTATTTATTAGAAAATTTACATGCTCGTGGTGCTAAAAGCGTACGCCTTGCAGCGTTGTTGAATAAACCAGATCGCCGTAAGATGGATGTAAATGTTGACTATGTAGGCTTTATTATTCCTGATTACTTTGTTATCGGTTATGGTTTAGACTACGCTGAAAAATATCGTCATTTACCATATATCGGTATTTTGAAGGAAGAAATGTATCAAAATTAAAAATATGATATAATATATGAGTGCATCTCTCAATGAGATGTACTCAATTCGTTTATACAACTAAAAATTATTATTGAAAGGGGTAATCTTTTGGGTCGATTTACAAAAAATATCGTCCTTTATTTACTTATCATTGCCGCTTTCGTTATCGCCATTGACGCTTTCTCTGGTCAAAGTGCGAATAAATCTGAATTAAGCTACACAGGATTTATTCAACAAGTACAACAGAAAAAGGTTGAGTCCGTAACGATTACCAATGATCATGGTATTAAAGGTAAACTAAAAAATGGAACAGAATTCAATTCTTATGCGCCAAGTGATGAAACATTAATTAAAACATTACAAGATAATGGCGTAGAAATTACAGCAGCGCCACCTGAGCAACCAGCTTGGTGGATGAGCCTTTTAGGTTCTGCTATTCCTATTATCATCTTGGTAGTGTTGTTCTTCTTCATTATGCAACAAACACAAGGTGGCGGTGGCCGAGTGATGAACTTTGGTAAAAGCCGTGCTAAATTGATGGGTGAAGGTAATGTTAAGGTTAGCTTCAAAGATGTAGCAGGTGCGGAAGAAGCAAAACAAGAATTAGAAGAAGTAGTAGAATTCTTGAAGGATCCAGGTAAATTTACAGCTATCGGTGCTAAAATTCCGAAAGGTGTATTGTTAGCGGGACCTCCAGGTACAGGTAAAACATTGCTTGCTAAAGCTGTTGCTGGTGAAGCAGGCGTACCATTCTTTACGATTTCCGGTTCTGATTTCGTAGAAATGTTCGTAGGTGTTGGTGCATCTCGTGTACGTGATCTTTTCACACAAGCGAAAAAGAATGCGCCATGTATTATCTTCATCGACGAAATTGATGCGGTTGGTCGCCAACGTGGCGCAGGTCTTGGTGGTGGTCACGATGAACGTGAACAAACATTGAACCAATTGCTCGTTGAAATGGATGGCTTCGGTGCCAACGAAGGTATTATTACCATCGCTGCTACAAACCGCCCAGATATTCTTGACCCAGCGCTCTTGCGTCCAGGTCGTTTTGACCGTCAAGTTATCGTAGGTCGTCCAGACTTACGCGGTCGTGAAGCAATCTTAAAAGTTCATGCTCGCAACAAGCCGTTGGCTGACGATGTAGACTTGAAAACAATTGCGAAGAAAACACCAGGCTTTACTGGTGCCGACTTAAGTAACTTGTTAAATGAAGCGGCTTTATTAGCGGCTCGTCTTAACAAAAAAGTAATCACTATGGCTGAAGTTGAAGAGGCTAGTGAAAAGGTTAGCATGGGCCCTGAACGCCGCAGTCATATTGTGAGTGATAAGGATCGCAAGTTAACAGCGTACCATGAATCTGGTCATGCTATTGTGGCACATTTGTTGCCTCATGCAGATCCTGTTCATAAGGTAACAATCATTCCTCGTGGTGCAGCAGGTGGTTATACTATGATGCTTCCTACAGAGGAACAAAACTACAAAACAAAATCTCAATTATTAGCGGATATTCGCGTAGCTCTTGGTGGTCGTGTGGCAGAGGCCTTGATTTTGGATGAAATCAGTACAGGTGCTTCTGGTGACCTTCAAAGTGTAACGAATACAGCGCGCGCCATGGTAACGCGATGGGGCATGAGCGATGAGCTTGGTCCAATCGTATTTGGTGAACAGCAAGAACAAGTATTCTTGGGTAAAAACCTTGGCCATGAACGCAACTACAGTGAAGAAATTGCTGCAAAAATCGATACTGAAATTCATCGTATTGTTGAAGATGCTTATAAAGATGTAACAAAACTTCTTAGCGATAACGAGAAATTCTTACATGATATGGCGAATGCCTTATTAGAAGAAGAAACAATCGATGCAAAAGCAGTAGATAATCTTTACAAATATGGTACAACGAAAGCCCCTGAAATAGAGGAACCTAAAGCTACGTTAGAAGCAGCAGGTATTGTAGTACCAGAGGTTGTTGACGCTAATGAGCGCACTTCTACAGTGGAAGCGCCTAGTGAAACACCTTCTAACGAAATTAAATAATGGATACTGTCCAAATAAAAAGAGCTGATCTCCTTGGAGACCAGCTCTTTTTTATTGTCCATCATGGATGTGACGGGTTGCTAAATATTCTTGTATGCGACGTTCCTTAAGTGATTTTAAGTATTTCTGTGCTAATACATGCGGTATGGCCACACCGACAGCGATGCCAACGATGGTTAAAATACCTGTTACACCATTTTGTACCATATGTACAAGGCCAGATTCATTGAGTGCATTGATGTGAAGAATATCGAATAGAAAACGATAATATAGAATCCCTGGCATTAATGCGATAGCAGACGGAACGATAATGATCGTACTAGATGTTTTAAGCCAGGTAGAAACTTTTACATAAATAATGCTCATCACGGCGGCCCCTACAAAGGTGGCCCCAGCAATAGAGAATCCCAATTCAACAGCTAGTAAATTGCGAATAAAGACACATAATACACCGCCAATGCCGATTGAGAGCAAGAGGCGTACAGGAGCGTTAAATAAAACAGCGAATGAGGCAGCGGCCATAAAAGAACCTATAATCTGTTCAATGGATAGTACATGAGGTTTAATGTCTACAAAACTAAATGCAGGCATTGGATTAAAGTATAAGGCCATGGCCATACCTAAGGTCATACTACCTACAATGAGAATTGTTCTAATGGCTCGTGTAATACCCGATAAGATATGATTGTTTATTGTATCAATGACGGCATTAATAAGCGGTACGCCTGGAATCATAAATAAGGTACAGCATACAAGAACATAAACTAATGAATCCTGTTCAATATGTGAATAGAAACCGTAGGCAGAAACCATAGCGGCAAATCCACCTAATGCAATACCTACATACTCATTACAGCCTAAACGCACGGATAGAGTACGTGTGAAATAGCCGATTAGAGAACAAATAATTGTTACTATAAAAGCTATCATATCACCACTATATAGAAAGGCGAGCCCTGCAGAACCTAGTGCACATGCAATACCTTTTATCCAATCAGGATATACAGGTATAGTAGAATCTAATTTTGAAATGAGCTGTTCATAGGTTGTGAGCGAGTAATGTCGTTCGAAGGCGCGCCATGTGAGTTTAGATACGGCATTGATCATGGCCATATTGGGAACATGAACTGGTGTTTTTCTAAAAACTGTTATGGAACGCTCTTTATGCAATAGATTCACCATGATAGTGGTATATGAAATATGAATATTTAAATAATTATGAGGTATCCCCATAAATGTGGCAGCTTTTAACATCTCTTCAATGATCCGATTTGTATCAGCACCACATTCCATAAGTAACTTGCCTATGTTTAATAGAACATCAAGTTTTCTGTGAATATGGATAAATGGGTTCTCTAGAACTTCATTTTTTTCTTCTAATGTAAATTGTTGCATATATCTCCCCAGATAATGATAGACTATACTATTGTTATCTTTTACATAAGGTATAACTTAATACTACATGTATTATACCATTAATTATTTTAAATAATCCTTGCATTTTATAGGGTACACTTGTACAATCGAATTGTAAACCTAGGTTGACAAAGAAAGGGGCTCTAAACTATGCGTGATGAAGTATTAGAATTCTTGAGACAAAACCAAGGTAGTTTCGTATCGGGACAAGATATGTCGGAAGCGTGTCATGTTTCGCGCACAGCTATTTGGAAGCATATCAAAGCATTACGTCAAAAAGGCTACAAAATAGAATCTTATACCAAGAGGGGGTATCGATTATTGGAGGAACCTGATTTGTTGAGTCCATTAGCAATGAAGCAAATCTTAAAAACAGATGTATTTGGCAAACGGTATGTCTATATGGACACTACCGAATCTACAAACCTTGAAGCTCGTCGTTTAGCACAACAAGGTGCAGAAGAAGGCACTGTTGTTGTTACAGAGGAACAGGCTGCTGGCCGCGGTCGTTTATCGCGGGGCTGGTATTCTCCATTCGGAAAAGGTCTATGGTTTAGTCTCATTTTACGCCCTGACTTTGCACCAGTAGAAGCACCGAAGTGTACATTGATGGCAGCCGTAGCATTAACAAAGGCTTTTCATAAAATGGGCCTTACAGATGCGGGTATTAAATGGCCAAATGATATCCTTGTAAATGGTCGTAAATTAGTTGGTATTTTGACAGAAATGTCCGGCTCTATGGAGGAAATTTCCTATATTGTTATGGGCATAGGTGTCAATGTTAAGACTAAACAAGAAGAACTACCAGAAGAATTGAAGTTAATTGCTACGTCATTAACAATGGAAGGCATTGATATTGAACGGACAGAAGCTTTTAAAATTATTTTGGAATCCTTAGAACATCAATATTATGAAGTCCTCGATAGTGGCTTTGAGGAAACATTAAATGAATGGCGCCAATTATCGGTGACTCTCGGTGAGGAAATTGAAGTGAGAGCACCAGGAAATACCTATGAAGGGGTAGCTACAGATATTGATGAAGATGGTAACTTATTAGTAAGAATCCCTGATGGGACAGTTAAACGTATTGTGGCAGGGGACGTGTCAATTCGTCCGCGCAAATAGGAGGCATTCATGTTATTAGTAATTGATGTGGGGAACACCAATATTGTTCTCGGTGTATACGACAAGACAGAGCTTGTAGGTCACTGGCGTATTTCCACGGATCGCGTTCGGACCACCGATGAATATGGCATGTTGATGATGAACTTATTCTTCCACGATCGCAAGGTTAATGTGAAAGATATTAAGGATATTATCATTTCCTCAGTTGTGCCACCGTTGATGCCTACATTAGAACGGGTATGTTTACGTTATTTTAATGTAAATCCTCTCATTGTTGGACCTGGTACTAAGACTGGTATTGCTATTAAGTATGATAATCCTCGTGAAGTAGGGGCTGACCGTATCGTAAATGCTGTGGCTGCACATGAACAATATAAAGGTGATTTAATCATTATCGACTTTGGTACGGCTACAACCTATTGTGCGGTTCAAGGTAATGGCGATTATATGGGCGGTGTAATTACTCCAGGCGTTACAATTTCTGCGGAGGCTTTATTCCAACGAGCAGCTAAATTACCACGTATCGATGTAAGAGATCCTGGTCAAGTGATTTGTCGCAACACCGTATCTTCTATGCAATCTGGTATGTTCTATGGCTACGTAGGCCAAGTAGAAGGTCTCGTATCTCGTATGAAAGCTGAAATGGGCGGTCAAGTAACTGTAGTGGCTACAGGCGGTTTAGCACAGCTTATCAGCAGCGCTACAGACTGCATTGACCATGTAGAGCCTATGCTTACATTAGAAGGCTTACGTCTTATTTACGAAAGAAATAAATAATGCTACTATAATATAGTTACGTATATGTAACGAAGTAGTGTACATTTGGGTACAGCTTATGCTGTACCCTTTTTGTTAGGGGATATAGAATTATATGAACAATAAACAATGGCAAATAGGATCCGTCAAAATTGATGGACAAGCCATATTAGCGCCAATGGCTGGGGTTAGCGACATTGCCTATCGTTTACTTGCTAAAGAGCATGGCGCCGCCTTGGTATGTACCGAAATGGTAAGCGCTATGGGCATTAAATATAAAAATGAACGCACCCATGAATTGTTGCGCCTTGAAGATGTGGAACGGCCTGTTTCTATGCAAATCTTCGGTTCTAATCCAGAGGCGATTGCCATCGGAGCAAAGGTTGTAGCTGATGCGGGGGCAGATATTGTAGATATCAATATGGGTTGTCCTGTTAAAAAAGTTGTTTCCTCAGGGGATGGCTCTGCACTTATGAAGAATCCTGATTTGGCGGCACGCGTAGCAGAAGCGGCAGTTAAGGCTGTCGATGTACCTGTAACGGTGAAAATGCGCATTGGTTGGGATAGTGAATCTATCAATGTAGTAGACTTTGCAAAGCGCATCGAATCCACGGGGGTCGCAGCTATTGCTGTACATGGCCGTACAAAGGAACAAATGTACAGTGGTCATGCGGACTGGTCCTATATTAAGGCCGTAAAAGCGGCAGTATCCGTGCCTGTAATTGGCAATGGGGATATCGTGGAGCCAGAGGACGCGAAGCGCATGCTCGATGAAACGGGGTGTGATGCTGTAATGGTAGGTCGTGGTGCACAGGGTAATCCTTGGATCTTCGGTCGCATTCACCATTATTTAGAGACTGGTGAAGTGTTACCGGCGCCAACTGATATTGAACGTCTCGATATGTTGTTAAAGCATTTTGATCTATTGTGTCAATATAAGGGGGAGCGTATGGCCGTTAAGGAAATACGAACTCATGCAGGCTGGTATATGAAGGGCCTCCCTGAATCAGCATACTGGCGCAATCGTGTGAATACAATTCATACTGTAACAAGCTTTCACAATGAGCTAGAATCATACCGTAAAATATTGTCTGAAATGTAGTCAGATTGACAAATGTACAGTATTTTTATATAATGGTTGAGATAATTTAGAAATAAAAGATAAGGTGTCATCTTATTATGGCACTTTTTTCTTATTTAATTTATATGTAGAAAGAGTGGGGTACCCATGGCAGACGTAAAAGAAACATTACTTACCGCCGACGGTTTAAAGAAATTAGAAGAAGAATTAACGTATTATAAATCTGTACGTCGTATTGAAGTGTCTGAACGTATTAAGACTGCTATTGAATATGGCGATATTAGTGAAAACTCTGAATATGATGATGCAAAAAATGAACAAGCTTTCATCGAAGGTCATATTGTAGAGCTTGAAAATAAAATTAACACTGCGAAAATCATCGACGAATCCGTAAAAGGTGATGTTGTATCCGTAGGTAGTAAAGTAACGGTACTAGATACAATGTACAATGATGAATTAGAATATGTTATCGTTGGTTCCTCTGAAGCGGATCCATTCAACAATCGTATCTCTAACGAATCTCCTGTAGGTAAAGCTATTTTGGGCAAACGTAAAGGTGATGAAGTAGAAGTTTCCACACCAGATGGTCCTGTTACATTCAAAGTGTTAGCAATCCAATAATTTACATTTACTGACGAAGAGGCGATAACATGAGTGAAGAAATTAAAAATGTACAAGAAGAGCTGAATGAGCAAATGCAAATTCGCCGCGACAAATTGGCTGAATACGAAGCGGATGGCATCTATCCATTTGGTCAACGTTTTGTTGTAAAAGATAATGCAAAAGAAATTAAAGATGACTTCTTCTTGAAATATGATGGTCAACCTGTAGTTATTGCAGGGCGTTTGATGACAATCCGTTCCCATGGTAAAACAGCATTTGCCAATATTCGTGATAAATCCGGCGATATTCAAGTATATTTCCGTAAAGATGTATTGGGCGAAGATGCTTATAAATACGTAAAAATGCTTGATATCGGTGATATCATCGGTGTAGAAGGTCATGTATTTAAAACTCATACAGGTGAAGTTACAATTAAAGTTAACAAATTAACTTTGTTATCTAAATCTTTACGTCCATTGCCAGAAAAATGGCATGGTTTAAAGGATACAGAACTTCGTTACCGTCAACGTTATGTTGATTTGATTGTAAATCCTGAAGTGCGTGATACATTTGTAAAACGTTCCCAAATCGTTGCTAAAATTCGCGAATACATGATGCGTGATGGTTTCATGGAAGTAGAAACACCAATGATGCATGCTATTCCTGGTGGTGCTGCAGCTCGTCCATTCATCACTCACCACAATGCGCTTGATATCGATATTTACATGCGTATTGCACCAGAATTATACCTTAAACGCTTGATCGTTGGTGGTATGGACCGCGTATTCGAAATGAACCGTTGCTTCCGTAACGAAGGTATCGACAACCGTCATAATCCAGAATTCACTACTATCGAATCTTACCAAGCTTATGGCGATGTTGAGGATGCTATTCGCTTAACAGAAAATCTTGTGTCCTACTGTGCTCAAGAGGTTCTAGGTACACAAGAAATCACATACCAAGGTACAGAAATCAATTTGACTCCACCTTGGAATCGTATCACAATGGCGGAAGGTGTAAAAAAATACACTGGTGAAGACTTTGATGCAGTTACTACTGTAGAAGAAGCTCGTGCTATTGCAGATCGTTTAAATGTAGAATATACAGAAAATGATGGTATTGGTAAAATCTTAAATCTTTGCTTCGAAGATTATGTAGAAGAAAACTTGATTCAACCAACTATCGTATATGGTCATCCAAAAGAAATTTCTCCACTTGCGAAAGCAAGTCGTGAAAATCCATTGGCTACAGAACGTTTTGAAGCGTTCATTTATGGTCGTGAATTGGCAAATGGCTTCTCCGAGTTAAATGACCCAATCGACCAAAAACAACGTTTCTTGGATCAATTGAAAGAACGCGAAGCTGGCGATGATGAAGCTCACCGTATGGATGAAGACTTCGTTACAGCTCTTGAATACGGTTTACCTCCAACAGCTGGTTTAGGTGTTGGTATCGACCGTCTTGTTATGTTCTTAACAGACTCTGCATCCATCCGCGATGTATTGTTGTTCCCATTGATGAAACCAGAAGCTCCTAAGCATATTGAAGCTGAAGAAGAAGCAGCTGAATAATCTAAAACTAAAAGGCTCCCTATTCTTTGAGTAGGGAGTCTTTTTATTCGTCATATGTTGTTAATAGTATATTTTATTTTATATATTGATGTAGTATATGAATGATATGTAGTTATGAAAGGAGGAGGCTGTGAAACATTTAAAGGTTGCTTTATCTGATTCTGTACAATCCAAAATTGGCTCTTTAGAGGGTCGTATATGTGTTCCTGTTTGTGATACAGATTTTATAGATGTTGGTGCCGTTGTTATTGGTGATTGTGACTTAGCGCTTATCAATAATAATCAAATTCATACCTTTGGTATACCTGTTATTGTCCTAAGCTTTGATGGATCTAAGGATATATCTTTTTGTAAGGACCGCATTACATCTATTATAAAGTTTTCCTCTACAAATATGGACGACTGTAAATCAGAGATAGAAAAGCTTGTAGCAAGCTATGAAGACTCTATTTTACCACCATTTTTCAAGGCTTTATCTGATTATGTAGGGGATCAAAATTCACAATTTGATTGCCCAGGACATCAAGGTGGTCAGTTTTTCTATAAACATCCTACAGGTCGCGCTTTTTACAATTTCTTTGGGGAGAATATATTTAGAGCAGACCTTTGTAATGCGGATGTAAAATTAGGAGATCTTTTAATTCATGAAGGTTATGCTTATGATGCGCAAGCGCATGCTGCGAAAGTCTATAATGCTGACAAGACCTATTTTGTATTAAATGGTACATCTTCAGCGAATAAGGTAGTACTTAATGCTCTTTTAACACCGGGCGATATTATTTTATATGATCGTAATAATCATAAATCTATCTGCCATGGTGGTCTTGTTATGTCTGGCGCTACGCCTATATATCTTGAGACAGCGCGCAATCCATTTGGCTCCATTGGCGGTATTTTAGATCATTGTTTTGATGAAAGTTATATTCGATCTTTGATTGCAGAAAAATTCCCTGAAAAGGCTCGAGCTAAACGTCCTATTCGGCTAGCAGTCATTCAATTAGGCACCTATGATGGTACGATTTATAATGCTCGTCAAGTAGTAGATAAAATAGGACATCTTTGTGACTATATTTTCTTTGACTCTGCATGGGTTGGATATGAACAGTTTATTCCTATGATGAAAGATTGTAGTCCCCTATTATTAGAGTTAGGGCCCAATGATCCTGGGATTTTAGTAACCCAGTCAGTACATAAGCAACAAGCTGGTTTTTCTCAAACCTCTCAAATTCATAAGAAGGATAGTCATATAAAGGGGCAAGACCGTTATGTAGATCATAAACGTTTTAACAACTCCTTTATGATGCACGCGTCAACCTCGCCATTTTACCCCTTATTTGCCTCTCTCGATGTAAATGCTAAAATCCATGAAGGTGAGTTGGGACAAAAACTGTGGCGTGAGTGTGTTGAAGTTGCTATTGATGCTCGTAAAGCTGTATTGAAGCAATGCAAATATCTTCGCCCGTTAGTGCCACCGATAGTGCATGGCAAAAAATGGGAAGACGGAAATACACAGGTCATGGCGGGAGATGTAAATTACTTTGCCTTTGAACCAGAAGCGAAGTGGCATTCATTTAAAGGCTATGGTAAGGGGCAGTATTTTATCGATCCTTGTAAGTTCCAATTGATTACACCAGGAATTAATGTAGAGACCGGAGAATATGAAGCGTTTGGTATTCCTGCTAATATTCTGGCTAATTATTTACGGGAAAATCGAATCATTCCTGAAAAATGTGATTTAAATACGATCTTATTCCTTATGACACCTGCAGAATCTAAGCATAAGATGGATGAGCTCGTGGAGGAACTCGTTCGCTTTGAAGAACTCATAGACCGAGATGCACCGATGGAAGAAGTGTTGCCATCTATTTACTAT
The DNA here is from genome assembly GCA_900552715.1 of uncultured Veillonella sp. Classification (GTDB taxonomy): domain Bacteria; phylum Bacillota; class Negativicutes; order Veillonellales; family Veillonellaceae; genus Veillonella. The sequence goes on along the minus strand of USAV01000009.1, from coordinate 2,111 downwards.
AGTCATATAGATACATACAAAGGCTATAGTATTCGTCAGCTATGTCAAGAAATGCATGATTTTTATAAGTCTAGAAATGTAAGCCTCTTACAGCAACGGCTATTTTCTCGTGAATACTTCCCTAACTATGTAATGAATCCACAAGAGGCAAATTTTGAGTTTCAACGTAACAAAGGAGAATTAGTGCCGCTACGCGAAGCAGAAGGGCGTATTGCTCTTGAAGGAGCTCTTCCGTACCCACCAGGTGTATTGTGTGTGCAACCAGGAGAACGTTGGTCGAAGACAGCTTGCGACTATTTCTTGGCTTTAGAGGAAGGTATTAATCTGTTGCCGGGGTTTGCGCCAGAAATACAAGGCGTATACATTACTGAACAAGCTAATGGCTATAAACAAGCGTATGGTTATGTATTGAAAAAAGAATATGAGATGTAAATTATGACTGTGGCGTTCATCATTCACTTTGCTATTTAAATAGCATATACTATGAATCATATAGCATAGTCTATTAAAGAAAAAACTAGCGTGTTATATGAGCTTAGCATTTTAGGGCTCTAATTACGCGAGGAGGGTATATGAATTCGACAGTTATTTTAAAAGGGAATATCTTATATACACCGCGTCCTTCAGAATTTATATCGATTCAACATGGCTATATCATTGCCGTAGATGGTGTAGTTGTATATTGTGGTGAAAGTATTCCACCAGCCTATGCAGATTGTGAGGTTACTGATTATGGTGATAATCTCATTATTCCAGGCTTTGTAGATACACATGCACATGCTCCACAGTATTGTAATCGTGGCCTTGGGATGGATAAAGAACTTTTACCTTGGTTAGAAACCTATACATTTCCTGAGGAGGCAAAGTTTAGTAATCTAGATTATGCACGGCTAGTATATGGTGCCTTTGTACAAGACTTATGGCGCAATGGGACTACTAGAAGCATATTGTTCGGCACTATCCATAAAGAGAGCACATTAGTGTTGATGGAACTTTTACAAAAAGCTGGATTATCTGCCTATGTTGGAAAGGTTAATATGGACCGCAATAGTCCAGATTTCTTGATTGAAGAAACGAATCAATCATTAGTGGATACTAAAGAGTGGTTAGAAGAATCTGTTTCATTTGGCCCTTTAGTAAAACCTATTATTACCCCTCGTTTTGTACCATCTTGCACGAGCGAGTTGATGGATGGCCTTGGTACATTATCAGAAGAGTACAAGGTTCCAGTTCAATCCCATTTATCTGAAAATCACGGTGAAATTGATTGGGTAGGAGCATTACATCCTGAGTCACCAAATTATACAGATGTGTATTATGAACATAAATTGATGGGGCGGACGCCAACGGTAATGGCTCATTGCATTCATTTAAGTGATGTAGAAATGGATCGTATGTCTGAAACACAAACTATGGTATCTCATTGTCCATATTCCAATGTAAACCTATCAAGTGGTATTGCACCAATTCGTAAGCTAATGAAACGGAATATACCAATTGGTTTAGGCTCTGATATTTCTGGTGGTCATATGGTATCAATGGCAAAGGTTCTTACAGAAGCCATTGGATTATCTAAAATGAAATGGGTGGAAGTAGATTCAAATTATGCACCCCTCACATTAAGTGAAGCCTTCTATATGGCTACGAAGGGTGGAGGCAAGTTCTTTGGTAAGGTTGGTAGCTTTGAAAAAGGTTGTGACCTAGATGCCCTTATCATTGATGATACATCACTATTTGACCCAAATGAACGCACCTTAGAGGAGCGGTTAGAGCGTTGGTTATATGTTGGTGATGATCGACATATCGTTAAGCGCTATGTAGGGGGCAGCGTATTACCTAATCCCCAAGGTTGATATTTCAGCTCTGATAACGCTAAAAAGAGGAACAAAATTTAAATAATAGCCAGTACAGGTAGTTTGTATATCATGCAAGCTACCTGTTTTATTGTACGCCGAATAGGCATGACTAAACCCCCAGTTAAACTGGGGGTCGGTAAAATTTCTTAGAGAAAAGGAAAGAACCTCCTAGTGATAAAATGAAGTTGGTCTGGCAACCACAACATTTCAACATAGGAGGTTCAATGTCAATGAATGACGTAAAAAGCTTATCAC
>USAV01000008.1 GCA_900552715.1 uncultured Veillonella sp. | reverse complement strand
TCGTTGCCGCACCCGCATAGCGGGTGGTTTTATGATTCGCGACTACGTCGCGAACCAGTCTAAAGACAATAACAAAAGCCGAGGCAATCACTGCCTCGGCTTTCATAATTTATGTGGTCTAAATTTTATTGAATTGTTGGTGCATAAATCGCTTGTCGAAGATCCACCCTACGATGTTCTTCCATCATCTTAGGAATATCTTCTTATTCGGCTGGTTTCACGCGATTGTTGCCGTCTTTCATAGCTTCTTTCAAGCTAAAGATAACCATTTCATTCATGTAGAAACGTAATTCATCATCATGTACATTGGCCGTATTGCGCTCCAAGATATCTATGATTTGTTGTGCATAGTCCATCTTTTCATCGTCAGACACAGTCACATGATTCATAAAGAAGTCTTTATAATCATTGTACAAACGATCTAACGCCATGCGTGCATAGCTGTCTTTCTTATAACGATGACTCACAATGTACCAGCTACGACGAACGTTCATATAATACAATGCATTATTACGGTACCGTTCTTGGCCCTTCATAATACGAGAGTCGTCCATGATATATTTATCTTTTTGATCCAATTGGAATTGTGTGAAAGCATTCACTACTTCACGAACTTCTTCGCTAGGTACAGGAATAGCCACTTCTGCTTCAATCACGTTTAATGGTTCAGCTGGTTGTTCTGGCATCATCAAAGTATCCCGAGCCGCATCCGCCTGACCAACTGCACATACACAAGCAAGCGCCAATACAGGCATAATTTTTTTGAATTTCATACATCCTCCTTATGATGAGCCGCCCTCCGAAGGGCGGCTTTCACAATCCTTACATGAGCCATGAAGAACTCGAATATTCAGATTCGATTATTTTGTAAGACCTGCTTGTTGCATCAACAATGCAATTTGAGCCTTCATTTGTTCATTATCTTCCTTCACAGAGGATAATTCATCAATACGTTTTTGCATACGTGCATTATCATCCTTAACAGAAGACAACTCATGGAGGCTTTCTTGCATGCGTGCATTTTCAGCTTTCAACGCTGTTACTTCATCTTGCAACACATAAATAGAGCTGATAGGACCGCCCTTATAACGTTCAGGAACAGCTTTCTTCGCATCGGAAGTGCCGAATTTACGAGTTACACCGGCATTCACCATGTTATGGTGGCTACCTACGGACATCCCTACATGGAACATGGTATCTTCCGCCGTGTAATGTGCAATGCCTAGAGCCGCCGCCGTTTCACCGCGATAGTTGCCGATGCCGGCCATCACCTGAGTCGGTTCCAACGGATCATACTGAATAGGTTTCAATGCTGAAAGTGCCGCCGCATGAGCGCCCACACGTTGCGTTTCGCCCGCTACCGCATTAATGGCATTTGACAAGCCGCCAGTAGCATTTTTCAATTGATTTACATTAACCGCATCGGTACCGTTTACGCCAGGACCGACATTACTGATCGTATTGCCGCCGTTATCGAGACCGTCTTTTGTGAGGCTCACCTGATTGCCGCCGGCCGGAGTGATTGTCACGCCGCCACTGTTCATAACGGTTGTATTACCGTCAGCGTCCTTAGTCGTTACGGTTTCTAGACCTTTCAAGTCCTTCGCCATACGAACCTTAAGGTTATTGTTGCCGTCGGATACGACACCCAAATTATCTTCTGAGGTCAACTTATTGGCATCGGTAATGCCGCCGACTACATTCACCTGTTCGTTAAGCTGTTTCTTGATAACCGTACCGGTATCACCACCGTACTTCATACCGTCATCTTTGGTTGCCACCTGATGTGTCTTACCGTTTTCATCCCGGTATTTAATACGAGTGATTTCGTTTCCGTTAAGGTCAGGATCGCCTTTATCAACGGTAATATCCGCATTGCGGCCGTCCTTACCGCTTAAACCGATGTGACCGACACCGTCTTTACCGGACATGGATACAGCATCTTTACCGTCTTTGCCAGCAATGCCTACCTTGCCGTCCGTACCGTCAGCACCGTTAGGTCCTGTAATGGATACGCCGTCTTTGCCGTTTTTACCGACTTTCACCTTATCGGTAGTTAAGCTGTCAGTCTTTAGATCCTTCGCCATCTTGATCGTAACATTACCATTTTCAGCTACGGTCTTAATATTCTCACCGGAATATTTATCATCATTTTCTGTACCTTCACCTTTAATGGTAACCTTTTGACCTAAATCACGATGGAATTCGCCTGTATTACCGGCAAAATCCATACCTTTCTTCGTGATTTCATCGCCCAAGTTGGTAATTTTATTATCCAAGGTCTTGTGAGATTTCTGCAACTGGTCTTCTGTAGCAGCACGACCGCTTGAGATATTATCAGGGTCCCAATCTTTGTTTTCCAGACCTGTCACATAGCCGTCCTTACCGTCAACAGCAACTTTCCCTGCCGCAATCTTGCCGTCTTTGCCGTCGATCGTTACCTTGTCGCCGGCCTTAATGGTACCGTTTTCGCCGTCAATCGTTACATTGCCCGCTTTAATAGTACCTTTATTACCATCGATTTCAACCTTATCGCCGGCTTTGATTGTACCGGCATTGCCGTCTATAGCCACTTGTTTTGTCAGATCTGTGCCCATTGTCACCTGATCCTTAAGGCCCACTTCATAGTTTTTCGACCCATCCGCATTGGTGCTAGGTGTAACGATAATATTTTTACCGGCTGTCACCGTTGTACTCGCAGCCGCTATCGCCTTATCCAATTGGGATTTATTAACCGCATCTTTAGGATCCGTACCATCGGCTACATTCGTAATCTTATTACCTCCGTTATCGAGGCCATCCTTTGTGAGGCTCACCTTATTACCGCCGGCAGGATTGATTGTCATACCGTCACCGTTAATAACAGTGTTATTACCACCGTTTGTGAAAGTTGTAGACGTTAACCCCTGTAATTCTTTCGCCAATTTTACATTTAATGTACCGTTACCGTCGGATACAACACCGATATTATTGTCGGATAATTTAGCTGCATCAGCACCGCCTTTGATAGTTACGGTATCACCTAATTTTCTGTTGCTTACGGCACCGGTATCACCGGCAAAATTCAAGCCTTTTTCAAGAGTTTTATTGATATCGGAGATATCCTGTTTATTCTTATTGATATTCTGCGTATTATTGACGATATCTCCGGCATTTTTAGTGATGTTCTGTTTGTTACTCGCAATATCCTGTTTATTTTTGTCGATGTCGGATCTATTCGTATTAACTTTGTCGTTAACCTTCTTCAACTGATCTTCCGTAGCACCACGACCGGATACAGCCACTGGATTATCCACATTCCAATCCGTATTCGTGAGACCTGTTACATGACCTGTATCACCATCTACAGTTACAGGGTGGGCAGTACCAACATTGATTTTATTGCCTAAACCGACAGTAAATTCCTTACCGCCATTCGCATTCGTACCTTCCGTTACGGTTATATTCGCATCCTTTGCTTTCACAGTGGATGCCTTCGCAGTACCGTTGATAGCTTTTTGTAACTGACCATAGTTAACTGCATCATTAGAATTACTACCATCCGCCACGTTGGTAATCTTCTGATTGTTCGCATCAATACCGTTCGGCGTTACATAAGTCTTACCGCCTACAGTCAAGCCGTTATTGTTGATAGTCGTACTGCCGGCAGTAACGCTTTCTAGACCGGTTAACGTTTTCGCCAATTTTACATTTAATGTATCCGTTCCGTTGGATACAACGCCGATATTATTATCGGATAGTTTTGTCGGATCAGTCACGCCACCGACAATATTTGTCTGTTCACCAAATTTACGAGTAAATTGATTAGCTGTAGCCGATGCAGCTTTCACATCACCGGCATATACCACGCCCTTATCCATCTCCGAAGTAACTGCATGCAATTGACTGCCGTTGATAGCATCCGTAGAAATAGCGGAAATACGACCTGCCGCTACATTAGTAACTGTCCGTTCCATGCCTGCCTTGCCGACACTTACGGTAGATGACGGATTAATACCTGCAAAGTTATGTACAGCCCCGTTAATGGTTGCGGAAGGTGTCGCTACAGCTGCTGCCGTTTCAGAACCGGTCCCCAGAGCTACAGCGCTTTCATTATCTACCTTTGTATTATTACCAAGAGCCACAGCATTTTTCGCCGTCACGGAAGCATTGTTCCCGAGAACCATAGCCCCATCAGCGGAAACATTGGAGTTACTGCCCACTACATAAGAATTATCGGCCGTAATACTGTTCTTATAGCCGAATGCACCGGACATATTACCTTTAACAGTACCATCTGTAATAGTTGTAATTTTATCCTGATCGGCACCTGCACCACTGCCATTTGCTTCCGTCGTAGTCATAACAGTAGCGGAACCGATGGTATTTCCAGCACCGATAGCATACGCCTGATTACCGTAAATCGTATTCTTGGAACCAACAGCAGCAGACTCTTTCCCGGATTTAGAACCGTCTTTCATATCTAAACCGACCTGGTTAGTATCACCGATAGAGGATGAACGATCACCGTAAGCACCAACCTGCGTACCAAGAGCAAGAGAATTTGTTCCCCAACTACGTGTCATGATACCGATGCCGGTGCTGGCTACACCTTTAGTCAAAGAGTTGATACCGATTGCTGTAGAGCCTGTACCATAGGCTTCGCTCAATGTACCGATAGCCGTAGTTGCATCACCGATAGCCGCCGTATTTGCATATTTACCTTTTACATTAATAGATGCCGAACCAAGAGTGCCGGCGAATTTATCTTCAATTTCCTTGTTAAAGCTCTTTTTAATACCGTTTCCTGCAGCCAATTGAGGCACAGCTGTTTCCAATTCAGTGCGAGCCATATCGATATCATCACCGCCGATGGCAACAGATGAATTACCGATAGCTCTTGTATCTGCACCGAGAGCAAGAGACTGTGTACCATAAGTTTTCGCAGTGCTGCCGATAGCTACACCTTGCGCATATTTAGGGTTAACAGTACCGCCATCATTCTTAATTTTTACATTTGTTTCCGCAGATGCACCGATAGCCACATCACCACGAGCACCGTAGGAAGCAGCATCCGCCCCCATAACAACAGCGCCGGATCCAGGATTACCATGTTGCGTAGAAACAATACTCTTTGCGGAACGACCGATAACGATATCCCCGTTTTCTAAAGCTTGTGCCCCTTGACCTATAGCTATTGTACTTGTCGGGATATTCGTGCCTACAGTACTTTCACCGGCTGCTTTTGCACCTGTACCGATAGCAATAGAATTAATACCCCGAGCATTTGTGCTATCACCAATTGCGATACCACCGTCATTTTCAGCTTGTGCGCCGATACCATTTTTAATCGATGCCCCTAAAGCATCGGTCGGCATCATAACGCCCGTCAATAATGCGGATACCGCCATAATTGCACTCATGCGTGCCCAAGTTGTACCAATTTGTACGGATTTTGCTTTACCGCCACCTGTTTTTACGATTTCAGATACTACAACGTAGCATTTTTTAGTCTTACTCCAAATAACATTATAAATCCGATTCATGATATTCCTTTCCTACCGAGCTATCGGTAAAAACATCATCCGTCTGCATTTTCACACACAGTAAACATAATTTGAAATAAAAAAAAGAAATGATAGAGACGGGTGATCATCTATACTTCCAACACAACGATAATATTCAGATTAACGACCCGAATATTGTATTTTTGAATGATTATTCATCTTACTCTCACCCTAGACTACACAATATCAAAAAAATTCTATCTTGTAAATGAATTTTTCATCTTTTCTTCATTTTTATCTTTTAATTAATAAATTTAATAATTAGGATAAAGAATCTTCATTTTACGGGCATTTATACGATAAAATTCTTATTATATTTAGCGATAAACATCCTACAAAATATAAAACGTCCCACAAGAAGATGTACAAAAATTATCCCATATTCATGAAATATTAATTTTTACACAATTTTTCACACGACCGGACATCAACATGCACCGTATGTTGGCAGCGCATATTTTCCATCATATTCGCGCGAACCGATGTATTCGCATTCGACCGATGATTGCCGCCGAACCACGCCGTATCGACGCCGGCCAGACGGAACATGATCTTGCCGTATGGACTGCCGCTCTTGTGTTCCGGCTTGTTGTATTCAGTCTATATCTAGAAAAGGAAATTAGATCCAAAAAAACAAAATGGATGCCCCCTGTAAAATACAGGGAAGCATCCATGTGTTTAGATTACTATTTAACACTCTTTAGTTTTGACTGAACAATTTGCTCTACCATAAGCGCTGTACCCATAGTTAACGCTATAGGGAACAACATTTCTACAGAAAACCTAGATAACTCAAGCATAAATACACAAGATGTCATCGGCATCTTTTGAGCAAGGCCAAGGAATGCTACGGCACCGATGAAGGCTGCCATACCTAATGATATAGGGGCAACAGCAATAGACCAAATGGTACCAAATACTATAGCTAGCGTACTTCCCAACATCATAGATGGAGTAATACGGCCACCATACGCACCTGCTGCTAATGCGAGTAGTACTGCTACCCACTTAGAACCAAATAAACCTAATGCATAAGTCCATGTAATTTCATTGGTAAAGGTTAATTCATTGCCAGCTTTACCATTCCCAAGGATTTCAGGAAAATACATAGCTAATACACCAATAAGTGTAAATGCTACGATAGAAATGGGAATCATAACAGGACTGCTACGATGAATAGCCGGTAACTTACTTTGTGTAATATTAAATAAAACTACACCTAACGCAACAACAGCACCCAAGGCAATGGAGAATTCAACATAATGGCTACCCAAGCTAGGTTGAGCCATTGTATATTGAATAACATCCCCTACACCTGCCTGTCTCGTTACAAAGGTTGCTAATCCACAGCATATAAGAGCAGCACTCATAGCGCGTATATTCCATGTAAGAAGCAATGTTTCCAACGTAAAAATCGCTGCCGATAACGGTGAATTATAAACCGCTGCCAAGCCAGCACCTGCTGCACAAGCAATCAATAGTTGGCGATCTTCTTGTTTAATATCAAAATGTTTAACTAAAAAAGTTGTAATCCCTGCACTGGCTTCACGTGGTGCGACTTCTCGCCCTAATGGTGAACCAATACCTACGGTAATAATTTGTAAAGTTGCATGTAAAACAGTAGTAATAGGATTCATATCCATTTTACCAGATACAGCCGTTTTAATATCTACTACACCTTTACCATATCGGTGAATAAGTACCCAACCAACACCGCCTATAAGACCGCAAATAATCAGTGGTATCAATCGCTCTACCGGAGATACACGAGCTACAGCAGTGCCAAAACTCATATGATCAGCAGAAGAATAATGATATACAAAGTGCTGAATCCCATGTAATAAATGTGTATAAGAAGCCCCTACTAATCCCGCTATAAATCCAACGATAATTATGAGGCCTATTAAACGTTTATCAAATGCCATACTTACTCCATTGCTAATACGACTTCGCCTGTTTCTAATGTTTTCTTAACATCTATAATACGTTGATTAGATGACCCTCTAAATCGCAATGCTGGATCTTTTAGTTCATCTACAAAGCGACCGTCTACGAGAATATCAATTTCATGTAATAAAGCGCTTCTCAACTTATCTTCTAAGATATCATCTATTGTATAACCTGAATAGGCCCAAATTTTCTTGTCTGGCGCCGCCGCACGGACTGCCCGCACCACCGGCAATAAACCTTGTACATTTTGGAACGGTTCCCCACCTAACAAGGTTAAACCTGAGCATGTTGGACTTTTCACATAGGATACAACTAAATCAGTTTCAGATTGAGTCCACTCCTTACCGGCATTAAAATCCTGGTATTCTTCATTAAAACAGTTATAACAACAATGTGTACAACCGGTTACGAATATAGATGTACGAATACCTTCCCCATTGGCAATATCATATTGTCTTATTTGCCCATATCTCATAATTACCTCCATAAAAGTAATTATCAACTTTGATTAACACTATATAGATATATTTCTATTTCTTACAAACGCAGTAAAAGCTGTGCCTTAAGCACAGCTTTTACCATGTATTTATAGAAACTATAATTCTAATAATTTTAAATGTGCATTACACGATCTTTGATTTCTTTCGTACGCCCTTCGTTCCAGAAGTTTTCACCTAGGTAACCACAGGTGCGACGAATTACAGTTAATTTATCGCGGTTTGTGTTGTGGCAACGTGGACATTCCCATTCATTACGTTCATTGACCTTAATTTCACCATCAAAACCACATTCGTGACAGTAGTCGGACTTAGTATTAAACTCAGCATAAGAAATATGGTCATAAATATATTGAATCATAGTCAAAACGGCTGGAATATTATTAGTCATATTCGGAATTTCCGCATAGGAAATACAACCGCCAGTCGATTTCTTTTGGAATTCAGATTCAAAATTAAACTTATCAAATACATTGATTTCTTCACGAACATTTACGTGATAGCTATTAGTGTAATATCCTTTATCAGTGATATCTTCAATTACACCAAAGCGAGCACGATCTAGAGAAGAGAATCGATTTGTTAAACTTTCAGCAGGTGTACCATATAAACCAAAGCCAAGATTATGTTTATCATGCCATAGATTGATGGCATCATTTAAACGATCCATAATTTTCATGGCAAATACACGACCTTTTTCACCTGTGTTAGACTCACCGGTAATCAATCGAGTTGCTTCATAAATACCGATGTAGCCAAGAGAAATTGTTGCATAACCACTAGTTAGGAAGCGAGCGATTTTCTCTCCTTTTTTTAGGCGCGCAATAGCACCATGTTGCCAATGAATTGGCGATACATCACTCACTACATCCTTTAATAAGTTGTAACGTAATAGTAATGCTTTTTCCGCTAATTCAAGACGTTTATCTAAAATTTCAAAGAATCTTTCTTCACTACCGCGAGCTAAGATGCCAATTTGAGGTAAGTTCAAACTTACAACGCCCATATTAAAGCGCCCATCAAACTTATAGTTCCCCTTTTCATCCTTCCAAGGAGATAAGAAAGAACGACATCCCATTGGGCTAAATACATTACCTTCATAGTTTTCCTTCATCTTCTTCGCGGAAATGTAATCTGGATACATGCGTTTAGCCGTACATTGTGCAGCAAGTTCAGTTAAATAGTAATATGGACTATCAGGCGTTACATTATGTTCATCAAGAACATAAATCAATTTAGGGAATGCTGGCGTAATATATACATCAGCTTCATTTTTTACACCCTTAATACGTTGGCGCAAGATCTCTTCTGTAATAAGAGCAGCCTCTTTAGCGTATTCATAATCAGGTTTAAAATACATGAACAATGTAACAAATGGAGATTGACCATTTGTAGTCATCAATGTATTGATTTGATATTGGATAGTTTGAATGCCATCCTTAACCTCTTTACGCGTACGTTTCCACGCAATTTCACGGGCTTTTTCCATATTTGGTTCCATCCCGTAAATCTCAACTTGTTCTTCAATAACATTGTTAAGGATTTTTTCGTAAGATTTACGTACGAATGGCGCCAAAATGCGATCGATACCATTAATACTTTGACCGCCGTATTGACCAGATGCAACTTGGGCAATAATTTGCGTTGTTACTGTACATGCAACTTGGAAGGATTTAGGTGTATCAATTTTCTTACCATTGATAACCGTACCATTTGTTAGCATATCTTCCAAATTGATCAAGCAACAGTTAAACATAGGCTGGATAATGTAATCCATATCATGGAAATGGATAGCACCACTATCATGGGCTTCTAAAATATCTGTAGGAATTAATTTACGGCGAGCGATATCCTTAGATACTTCACCAGCGATTAAATCACGTTGTGTAGATACAATAGCAGCATCCTTATTAGAGTTTTCATCGAGAACGCTGACATTACTGCGATCTAATAAACCGATTACATCATCATCAGTGGTATTTTGACGACGTTTAAAAGCTTGAACAGCTTTGTAACCTTCATAGGCACGTGCCGTTGCAGGATTATGATACTCAATCAACTTATAATACACTTGATCTTCAATAGCATAAATTGTCATGTCTTTTTGGAGCTTTGTAGCATATTCTTCAATTTCATCAGCAATACGCTGTGCCAACCCCTCTTCGTACAACCCTGTACTACTATGCTCAGCTTTTTCTATAGCCAAAGCAATCTTATTCTTGTCAAATGGTACCTTTGTACCATCCCGTTTAATGACCTGCAACATATTGGCAACCTCCCCATTTTGTTACCGCTGAAATATATGTTAAGACATAGAAAAAAGTACGGAAAACCATACTTTTTATAAATTTATATGTAAAAATGTAAAGAATTATGACTAAACTCTCTATTTTTTACCGCTAACTCAGTATACTATATATGGTGGTTGTTTTCAAGAACAAATACAATATAAAGTAAAAATAGGCTCTTTTAGCCATGCCAATACAGCATGAATAAAAGAACCTATATAAATTATAATGTAAAACCAAATAGACGTGTCAAGAAATTGGATTTTTGACCTACCCAACTAGAAGGAACCGCTGGATAGAATGTGCGATCAGCTAAAAGATCGCGTTCATTGAGATGAATATTCAGCAACAAATCTTTTTTGTACGTACTATCTAATTTAGAAATAGCTTCTACGTAGCCTTGATGTGCTTGTACATCACTTTCATTACAGTAACCAGTACCAAAGAAGTGAATTAGACCATTGCGATATAATTCAATAGCTCTATGATAGTTAGCATTGCTATGATTAAAGGAAGCCATATTACATTGAATTAATATCCCTTTATCTACCCATTCCAACAATTGCTCTGGTTTAGTAAACAATTGACGATGTGTCTCTACTTCACTAATAATAGGAACAATCCCCATATTAAGCAAAGCTAGCAACCATGCATTAATGTGATGAACTTTGCTATTTTCAGGAATGGACACTAACATAAAATGGCTATTTCCCAATAGATACTGCTTCCGATGAGAAGCAATATATTCAATCATTTCATCACAAAGCAAAACGCGAGCACCACCATGAATAGTTACATCCACTTGTTGTTCCCCTACAGCAAGCTTCACATCATTCAATGTTGTTTCCATCTCATCCCATGTATTCATATCCATAGATACGGTTACATCAGGTGTACTAAAAATATCTGTAATACCTTGTTCAGCCAAGGATTTTATCATTTTTACTGATTCTGCCATTGTTTGTGGCCCTTGAGGCCCTAACACAGCTGGCAAAATGCAACCATGTAAGTCAACCACGCGATTCATATTCTTTCCCTTCTACTTACGATAATCCCTTACAGAAATCGTTCTCTTTATAAAGTTCATGTTTATCTCATTTATTTTTCATTTTCTATTCATGATTATATCAAGGGAAAAGTGGCTTGTACAGTGGTTTTTATATAAAAATAGATAAATTATAATATGTTCATTTAATATATTTTTTATATTTTCATGCTATCTTCATTAAAAATACCTCATAATCGCTAAGATTATGAGGTATTTTTACATATTTGTATATTATTAACAAATTAATTTTTAAATGTACTTCGTTTATACCTGATGTAATGGACTAGCTTCACTACTAGAATACCAATAACAACACCAACAGTATCAATCAAAATATCAGAAATCTGAGAGCTACGCCCTGGTGAGAACAATTGTATAAATTCATCAAGACCAGCTATCAACATGCCTAAACCTATGGTCTTTATTACGGTACCGTATGTAATATATCGACGTAGAATCGTATATAAAACACCACCAAGGATTGTAAACTCTGTGAGATGGGCTAACTTTCGAACAATCCTATTCAAGGTCCATATATTTCCATGAAAGCCTAACTTATTTACTATAGGAGCAAAGGTCTCTGCAAAGAGCAAGCTAAATCCATCTGAAGATCCGCCATTTTGCATCGAATTATCCCATATAAAAAATACAATTAGACCTAATAGAATATATAGTATCCAACGTTTCATATTACTCTCCTAAACGCCATAATACATATCTATCTTAATCGCGGTCAAAAATATCTCTTGTATAAACTTTATCCTTCACATCTTCTAAGCTCTTATCCCAACGATTAGCCACTATAACGTCACTAACACGTTTAAAGTCTTCAAAGTTGCGAATAACAGGTGAATTAAAGAAATCTTCTGCATCAAGAGTCGGTTCATAAACAACTACGGCAATCCCCTTTGCCTTGATACGCTTCATTACACCTTGAATTGCAGACGCTCTAAAATTATCAGAATTCATTTTCATCGTCAAGCGATAAATGCCAACAATTTTTGGATTCTTCCCTATAATAACATCTGCAACGTGGTCTTTACGAGTTCTATTAGCATCCACAATAGCAGAGATTAAATTTTGTGGAACATCATTATAGTTAGCTAATAATTGCTTAGTATCTTTTGGCAAACAATACCCACCATAACCAAAGGATGGATTATTATAGAAGTCTCCAATACGAGGATCTAAACAAACACCATTGATGATTTGGCTTGTACTAAGGCCACGAACCTCAGCATAAGAATCTAACTCATTAAAGTATGCAACGCGCAATGCCAAATACGTATTAGCAAATAATTTAATCGCTTCTGCTTCCGTAGAGTCCGTATATAATTGAGGTACTTGTTCCTTAATAGCACCATCAGCTAATAGTTGTCCAAAACGGCGGGCCCGTTCAGAGTCTTCCCCTACCACAATACGGGAAGGATGTAAATTATCATATAAAGCTTTGCCTTCACGTAAGAACTCTGGAGAGAAAATCAAGTTCTCTGTATTAAATTCCTTACGCATTTGAACTGTATACCCAACTGGCACAGTTGACTTAATAATCATAACAGCATCTGGATTAATATCTAATACTGTTTTAATAACTTGTTCTACAGAAGAGGTATCAAAGAAGTTCTTTTGAGGGTCGTAGTTAGTAGGAGTTGAAATAATAACATACTCAGCACCTTTAAAAGCTTCTACAGGATCTAATGTAGCTTTAAAGTTTAACTTCTTAGTAGCTAAATACTCCTGCAATTCCGCATCTACAATAGGTGACTCTTTACGATTTAGCATTTCAACCTTTTCAGGGATAATATCGAGGGCCACCACTTCATTATGTTGTGCTAATAAAACACCATTTGAAAGGCCTACATAGCCTGTACCAGCAATTGCAATCTTCATTTATTTGCCCTCCGTCATGTAAAACTCTTTATACCATATAGCAAAGTTCCGTAACCCTTCACGTAAAGATGTATTTGGCTTGAATCCAAAATCTTCTTCTAGAGCACTTGTGTCTGCATAGGTAACAGGTACATCGCCTGGTTGCATCGCCACTAATTCTTTATGGTCTTCAAAATTATAATCCTCTGGTAATACGCCAGCAGCAACTAATTCCTCTGAAAGAATACGCACAAAATCTAGAAGATTTTCAGGATGACTATTGCCAATATTATAAATAGCATACGGAGGAACTGGTAAACCATCGGCACCGTTGCGACGTTCTGGAGCCGCATACATAACCTTAGATACGCCCTCTACTATATCATCGATATAGGTAAAGTCACGTTTACAGTTACCATAGTTAAAGATTTTTATAGTGCCACCGCTCCGCAACGTGTTAGTAAAGCCAAAGTACGCCATATCCGGACGCCCCGCTGGACCGTACACAGTGAAGAAACGAAGCCCTGTACTAGGAATGTTATATAACTTGGCATAAGAATAAGCCAATAACTCATTTGATTTTTTAGTAGCCGCATACAGAGAAACTGGGTTATCTACTTTATGATCTGTAGAGTATGGAATTTGTTTATTCGCACCATACACAGAAGAAGATGATGCATAAACCAAATGCTCTACTCCACTTTCACCATTATCATAAGAATGACGACAAGCCTCTAATATATTGTAGAAACCAATAATATTAGACTCGATATAAGCATCTGGATTTGTAATAGAGTAACGAACACCAGCTTGTGCCGCTAAGTTAACAACAACACTTGGTTTATAAGTAGAAAAGATTTCTTCAATAAAAGCTTTATCTGCAATATTACCTTTTTTAAAGATCCACGTATTTTCATTATCTTTGCTCATCTCGTCAATTTGTTGCAAACGATAATCCTTTAAAGCCACGTCATAGTAATCATTAACAGAATCTATGCCGATAATTTGAGTTCCTTCTGCTTCAGATAAAAGGGACATAACAAGATTGGCCCCTACAAATCCAGCGGCTCCCGTTACTAGGATCACCGTATTGTTTAAATCTACATTTTTTGAAAGCATATGTACTCCTTTCATAGTTCTGTTAATTATGAGCGTCTTACTTTACGTAACACTTTATTAACGCCAGAAGTAATAATGGCACGCTCAGATGGAATGATACATAAAATAACTACATATAGTACTACGCATAACATCATACAAGCTATAGTCCACCACACCGCATCATATACATGTAAAACACTATATGCAATAGCGCCAACAATAGATGCGGTAATTAGATATACACCTATATTAGTAATCACCCGGAGAGCACTCATATGTATAAATAATGCTAAGAAAATCATGGCAACCATTAACATTTCCATGCGTACTATTGAGCGAGCATAGACAAATGTACTAAAGTCATACTGAATACAAATATAAATTACAGGTATTAATACAACTAAGTGCAATATTTGAGTCCAGAATGATAAATTAGGAACTCCTTTTGCACGGAATACTTCAGAAATCAAATTCGCTGTTACTGTCATAATAGCGGAACTCAAGGCCCAAGATCCCAATACAATACCTGCTAGTTTCCATTGTGGTCCCAATAAGAGATCAACAATAAAGTCTTGGAATACAAACAATCCTATTCCTATAGGCACTAAGAATAGAGCCATATAGCGTTGGAAGGTAAAGAATGTATTTGAAAATGCTTGTTGATCATTCTGAACTCGACTTAAGGCTGCAAATAATACAGGTGCCAAGGATGAAGTAGCCATGGCCATAACAGTCGTTACAATAGCCATAGGCATTTTGTATATTCCTAAATAATAGGCGTCTAAAAAGCGACTAATAATGAAGGTATCCACCCACGCTGTAAGCCAGATGGAAAATGCTTCAGCTAGTGACCATGCACTATAGCTGAACATCTTCATAAAGACCTGCCCACTAAAGAATAAATGGATTTGATTCTTCCTGCTCTTTAATAAGGCTAAAGCCGTGAACAACTGAGCCCCTAACATACCGGCGATTAACGACCAATAGTCATAGCCCATGAGTGCCATAGGTATGGATATCAATATAGGCGTTAGAATTGTAATGAGCCGGATATTAAGAAGAAACTTGAAATTAAAATCCCGTCGATATAGTGCCATCTGTACACTGCTAAAAGCAGATAGCGGAATCATGGCCCCCATTACAGCTAACGGTATACCTAAACCAGCATTACCGACCAATATAGCCAACTCATCACGACCGATTATAATAGCCCCCCATAAGAGTAAAGAAAGCACTAAGTTGGCAATAAAAGCTACATCTGTAGCCTCCTGTTTTTCTTTATCACTTTCAAATTCATGCTGTACAAGAAACTTTTGAAATCCCGCATCAGCAAGCATTTCTGCAAAGGATATAACCATCATAATTGTTGCTAATATACCAAACGCCGTAGGTGCTAGCATATGGGCCAATATTATATTTGTTAGTGGTGTAATAAGCTTTGCTAAAACCTCTGTTATGACAGACCATTTAGCAGCAGCTACTATTTTTGTATCCATTATTTTTTATTGATATTCTTAATGCCCCGCAAGAATAATTCATGGTGAGCTTCACATTCTAAGTAATTTTGAATTGCTAAATAACTTGTTTTTCCTAAAATGAGTTGCATTAATTTTCGTCCAAATAAGCCATTTATTGCGCGGATAATAAAGGATCTACCTAAAAATTCACGCAAATATCGCTTTACATGTGTATCAGCAAAATCCTTATATGCTTGTACTACGAAATGAGGATCGTTAATTGCTTCACTGCGCTGATTGTATGAATCCATAGTTTCAGACGCTTCTGATTCAGTAGCCAAACGGGTACCCCTTTCTGTACTACGAATTGGCACTTCAGAGACAATAAAACTATCCTTTGTTGCCTCTACACGGATTAATAAGGAATCTTTTACGAATTCCTTATGGTTTATATAAGATTCAGAATTAAAAATAAAGTTACCTTGACCATAAATAATGGTACCCTCACCATAATCTTCACGGGATCCTATACAATGACTATGTTGGCAAATTACAAGATTTGCCCCTTTATCAACAAATTTACGGCAATATCTTTGTAACATTGGCGATGGATAGCGATAAAACTCCTTCCCACCATGATATAGGACGATAACATAATCACAGGTCTTCTTTAAAGCTTCTACATCATCAAAGCTGTCTAATACATCAAATGGATTAGCACCCATTGTATGACAAGAAGCAACGGTAAACTCATGTTCTGCACATAAGTAAAATCCTATACGTATACCTTCTTTTTCAAAGATAAATGGCTTTTTAGCTACTTTTACATTAGCACCAGCACCAGCATTTTTAATATCATGCTTTTTTAATAGCTCTAATGTAGTTGTTAACCCTTCTACACCATAATCTAAGCAATGATTATTAGCCAATGTTAAAAATATAGGCTCTAAAGCCTTATAACCGTATATTGTTTTCGTAGGCGACTTTAAATTATTACCAAATTTATCAATCGGTGTAGATGCATCAGTTAAGGGTACCTCTAGATTAAATACATTTAAATCAGATTGCTTAAAGAGTCCTAATAATTCTTTACCAACTAAAGCTTCTATATTACCAGTTTCAAATAATACTCTATTTATATCCGTAGGAACAAAATCAGCTCCGATGTACAGTTTCAAGGTGTAACCACTCCCCTAATTCATAATCTTTTGACATAGGACGAAACTTTTCAAATCCAGCACCAGGGAAGAACGTTAACTCTCCAATAAATAGGCGCCCTTTTATTTCGTAAAAATCAACACGTAAGAACGGACAATCCTTACTTAGCTCAGCTGTGAGACGTTTCATCTCCTCATACGTAGCTGGCTTCGGAAACTCCGTAGGTAATGGAGGATAATGACCAAAATGAATTCCCATAGGCTCCCAATCAATATTATAGAAGTTCATACGCGTTCCAGTCTTTGAAAAGCGATCTGAACACACTACAGTTAGCTTTGGTTCTCCATGGAAGGAATACATCTTATAGTCTAATAAATCGTCATTGCCCAATTCAGAAATATATTCTTCTGCTATAATACGACGCGGTACATTCTGATAAGCCCATTCTCTGGCAATTTTAGAATAATCACGTTTTAGAGATGCTCTTAACTTTGCTTTAGCTGCCTCTCGATCAAGGGATGACTTATCTTTACAAATAACGATGCCCCCACTATCATGTGTACACTTCAACACAAATTGATTAGGTAACGCATCAAAGTCAATATCCTCTACGGAATCCCAAACAGCAAGTGTGGGAATTATATATTGATCACCTACACGGTGAGCAATAAAATTTTTAGCCTCATGCTTATCTACCATGACCGTTTGTATAGGCTCTCTATAATTAACCTTTAGCCATTGTAACTTTTCGCTGAAAGTTTTTGGATTCTCTAAATCTAAAGGATAGCCCATGTATTTAGGAAATACCTTCTTTAAAAACTCTTCATCAGATAAAGAGTCATAATAACCTAATTTGATCAATACTCTCGTGCGATAGTAAGGTTTTGTTAAAAAGGACATGCCAACTTTACACAACTTGCTGAGCTTCATTTTTACGTCCTTTCCGGAGCAATTGCACCTCTAAATAAAACATCATCATATAAAAATATGTACTCTTACTTTCATAAGAAACCATGCCCATATCCATAACGATTTGAGAAAGGAACAAAATCAGTACCATTACGTATTCATTACTATGAAAGTTCCGATAACGAATTAAGTTATAGGCAATGTATATATACATTGAGTAATATGCCAATAAGCCGATTACCCCTGTACCTGCTAATAGTTCAATATAGTTATTATGTAAGTAGTAATTCTCTTTACCGTATACGAAATAGGTAAATACTGAAGGGTTATTTACGCCAACCCCAGTTATAGGGGATTGATAAAATAAATCCCACCCAATATCAACCAAAGCCATACGGATAATAGTTGATGAATCGCCACCAGTACCAGAAAAGGCATCCACCATACTCGACATACGGTCTAGTACCTCTGAAAACATAGGCAATTGTAAGACTGCAATACCAACTAACGTAAGAGCCAATAAGGACCCTATAATTTTCACAATAGAATTCACTACATTAGCACTGCGTAAACTTTTAAACACAAATAGTAAGACTGTACCAACAACAACGAACACTAACGCTTTACGACTGCCGGTAGCCGCTAAAATTCCCAATGTAGGTAAGGCTATAATATTCCACCAACGAGGACGATCATACAACATATAATATAATGTCATAACGATCGCATTGGCCCCTAATAAACCTACTGTATTCGCATTTAATGCATCATTGGCAATTCGAGCAGAAGATGACAAAACGGTAATAAAATAATCTAAACCATAGAAATATACAGTATAAAAACAAACTATATAACCAGTCCACATACCAATCTTTAATAATGTGTCCACCGATTTTTTATCTTGATAACACATGTATAAAATGATAAGCATAAAGTATATCTTGACGATATCAAAGCTTCGACTGAGTGCTACAGATGGCTCTATAGCATTAATAGTACTCAGATAACAGGCTCCAATGAAGAGGAGCATATAACCATGCATCCAGGTAAGCCTAAATTTAATAACTCCCCGCTCTCGAATGAGATAACAAATAATAAGTCCAAATAGGCATACAAATAATACATAGGCACCATAATTCGCATCGCCAAGGGCAAAGGAAATGGTCAACGACAACACTAAAAAAATTAGAGTTATGAACCATATCATGCGGTCAGCAATAGCCGTAATATTTAACTTCAATGGTTCTCCTCCTTACAACTCATAAAACATCTAACCAACGTTTAGCAATTTTGCATAGTGGGAATTTGTCACGCACCTTAATGGCTTCTTGTGAAAGTTTAGTTGCCAATGCAGGGTCTTTTAGAACGCTACGCATGGCTTCATACATAGCCTGTGTATCTCCTACAGGCACCAAGATACCATTCTCTCCACTTGTTATGACCATACGAGCCCCACCTACTGGACAGTCTGTAACAACTGTAGGCAAGCCCATGCCTAGCGCTTCAAGCATAGAGTTTGAAATACCTTCAAAATCAGATGATGAAACATACATAGAACAAGGTGCGACCTTCTCTAAAATATTACTAGCAAAGCCAGGCAATAAAATTCTATCCTCTAAATTAAGAGATTTAATTTGAGCTCGTAGTTCATCCTCTAAAACGCCTTGCCCATAAATGACGAGTTTATACTCTGGGAACTCGTCTGCTAGCATACTAAAAGCATTGATCATCATAGGCAAATTCTTTTGCGGATGCAAGCGACATGCTGTAACGATTGTCTTTTCCCGTTCTCCCTCAATTGGTGGTGGCAATTTACCATTAATAGGATTTGGAATGATAACACCACGCTTTTGTACCGATTCAGGGAAATATGAACGAGCATCTTCCGTTTGGAATACTAACGCATCAGCAAATCGAAAAGCAAAATTACGCAGTGCTTGTTGATGCCAACCGATAGGTACCTTACGTGGATTATTTCGCTCTGAAAAGACAATGCGATTCTTTACAAACCAGGAACTAATAGCCAATATAAAGCTTGATGCAGACAAGAACGATAGACATGTCGCATTCGGTCTAGTCTTTAAAATCTTAATTAGCTCTTTTATTTCTTGCATAAAGCGAATCACTTTATTAGAACTTGTGGTATGAATTTCAATTTGCTCTATCCCATTTTCTAAGGCATATTCATTACCATAACGATTGGGACTAGTTTGGATGACCGTAATATGATGACCATCATGCACCCATTGACGAGCCAACTCTGTTAAAATTCGTTCAGCTCCATCATTACCAAGGGAGATGGTAACAATGATTATTTCCTTTTTCATAGGCCTTCCTCTTGGATATATTCTGCAAGTCTTACATACGCCTGCGCCATTGTTACCTTAGGCTGCCATCCTAAGGACTTTAATTTTTTTGAACTCAAGAACATGTGCACTGTCGGTGCATAGCCTAAGCCTTGAACATCATCAGGAATATCAAAAATGACTTCACTCTTATCATGACTTACATGAGTTGCTACCAAATGCGCAATACTTGCTATAGATCGAGTTTCCTCATCATGACATACATTGTATGCTTCACCAGCTTCTCCGTCCTTCATAAGGGTTAAAATGCCCGTTAATGCATCAGTAATATAGCAATAATTAGACATAGAATCACCCTTTGTATGAAGTACAATATTTTCATTTTTTAGAGCACTCTTAGTGAATTGCATAAATACGCGATTATCTGAAACAGGAACACCAGGTCCAAAAGTTTGTGCCAATCGAGCTATAACAGCTGGAACGCCAAATTCTACGGCATAAGATTTACAATAACACTCACATAATCTTTTACTTTCAGAATAAGAGCTACGCACATTTAAGTGATCTAAATATCCTAATCGCTCTTCAGTCATCACCTGTCCCGATTCATAAGGAACACCATACTGTTCCATGCTCGATAGGTATACAAGTTTCTTTACCGTTTTATGACGGCCTAGTTCAAGCATAGCTTCCGTACCATGAATCGAAGTACGAATCGTTTCTACAGGATGCTCCATAAAGAACTTAGATTGTGTTGGTGCTGCACCATGTAAAATATAGTCACAAGGCACATCAATAGATTCTAAAGAACCATCGATAAGTGTAATAGAATCATTATCTAAATAATCACCTAGAATAGCCTGTGCTTTGTCATGACTACGTACGTGACCTATTACCTGTATATCTAGACCATACGCTTCATTGGCAAGTATAAGCAGTTTTATAAACATAGAGCCAATGAGTCCCGTCGCACCTGTCACAAGAATGCGCTGATGGCGGAGGAAATCAAAGTGCTTTTTATCTTGTAGTAAAGCTGCTAACTCGCGTTTAATAACGGAATTACTCATCTTGTAATCCTCCTAATTCACGGTTCTTAATAATACCTGTGAACATATAATAATCAGATGGTGTCGTAATTTTTATATTTTCTGTCTCCCCTAATACTGGATACAATGTGTAACCATAATGCATCATCATGGACGCAGAATCGATAAAATCATGGATACCTTCTACTTTTGCTCGATCATGAACCGATAGAATATCGTCTAGTTTAAAGCTTTGAGGTGCTTTTGCCATAAGACATTCACTGCGATTTAAAATACGATTGATAGAACCATTATCCGTAACCATAACGGTTTCAATAGCAGGTGTAACAGTGATAGCAGACCCCTTTGTTTCTACAGATTCGATATTTCTCTCTATTGTTTCCTTATCTACAAGCGGTCTAACACCATCGTGAATCAATACAGTAACATCTTCATTAGGAAATAAACGCTTCGCTTCTGCCAATCCATTATATTGAGAATCTAAAGCACTTTCTCCACCTGGAACAATGGATAGAACCTTTTGTAACCCAGCCTCTTTGATAAGGTTCTTGGTGTGATCAATCCACTCTGCTTTGCAGGCTAGAATAATGCCATCAATTAAGTCCGTTTGTTCAAATACATCTAAAGTTTGAATCAAAATAGGTCTACCGTTCCATTCAAGAAACTGTTTTGGCGTCTTGCTGTTATTCATACGAGCACCTACGCCACCCGCAAAGATTACTGCTATTCGTTTCATAGGCCCTCCTTAAGGTTAAGCTTCGTTTTTGGCATAATGTATGCCTCTATACTCCTTGTAAGGTGTATGCAAATCAGCAAATACAGCATCATGTTTAGCTACGCGCTGTTCTACTGGTGGTAGTTGCATATAATCGCCCCAAATGAGACGTAAATATCTTTCATACCCTTTCATAACTGGTATTTGATGACCTTCAAAATCCTTATATACAACAGATTCGAAGTCTTCTCGAGGATGACGCAGCTTCATACCCTTCAAACTACCAATTAATTCAGTACACTCCTTACTCGTATTGAAATCGTATTTAGTCATTTGCTTTTCCGCAAAACGCCAAATATGATACCGTAACGACTGACTAGAAAATACCTTGTAAATACATCCTGCTAATGCACGATACATCGGTCCTTTATTATCAGGCAACCGTTGGGCATTGAAAAGTGCAAAGGTCATGGCCCACATAAGCTGCAGTGCACGACTGATTTTTCCTGGTGCACAGCCATCAATCGGCATAATTTCAAGAGCCAAACCATGACAAATATCTTCGTGCATACTATGACGATTAATAAATGTCGTGTTGTTATCTCTAATAGAAGCACCCGCATCATGATAGATATGATTTCGATCAGTTCGACAATAAGTATACCGTTCTATATCTGCATATTTAGGCCATAATTCAGCTAATTTTTCATAATCGGGACGTGGCATAAATAAATCTAAATCATCATCCCAAGGGATGAATCCATTATGACGTATAGCCCCAATGAGACCACCGCCACAGAGGTAAAAGCGCAAATTATGTTTGTCACAAAACTCTTTAAAGTACAGCAACATAGCAAGCTCTTTTTCTTGTATTTCCTTTGTCATAGATGTACTCATAGGGACCTCTTTCAACGTAATACAGCTAATACTGTATCAACCATCGTTTTAATATCTTGTAGAAAAGAAAATTCTTTAATACTCTTTAAATTCCAAGCCATCTTGCCTGGTAATACCTCATTAATATAGACTTCATCTACATTTTGAGCATTTTGTAAAAGTTGATCTTCATCTTTATAAGCAATGCTTGCCACACTAGTTACACCAGCTGGCAATAATAGGGTTGCCTTCATTTCATCGGTATAAGCCTCCACATAGCGAGGCACTTCTGGTCTTGTGCCGACAAAGCTCATATCTCCTAAAAGGATATTAATCAGCTGAGGTAATTCATCAAGACGACAACTACGAAGCATATTTCCAACCTTAGTAACACGCATATCATTTTGTGATGTCACTTGAGCACCTAATGATTCTGCATTTTTTACCATTGTGCGAAATTTATAGATGCCAAAGGTACGGCCATACTGTGTAACCCGTGTTTGACGAAAGAAAACCTCTCCTTCGCTATCCCGTTTAATCATAATAGCTAACACAAGAAATACAGGGCTCAATATAATGAGCATCCCTGCGGCCATAAGGCGGTCAAAAATACTTTTACATAAAAGGCTCCCACGCTTTTGATTTAACAATTCAAAATAAGGACGCACAGCTTCACACTGCAGCTCTTTTGGGAGATCGTGAAAGTTTTTTACTAGCATTCCGTAATAATCCTTTTAAACTGTTCAATGATATATTGCACTTCTTCATCTGTTAGCAATGTATGAAGAGGCAATGTGATTTCATTTTTAAACTGATTATAAGCATTTGGATAATCATCGATGGTAAATCCTAAATTCTTATAAGCCGTGTGCATCGGAATTGGTTTATAATGTACATTCGTTGCAATACCAGCTTCAGCCATAGCTTCAATTACCTTGTTTCGATATTCAGCATCTCGTCCATCTAAACGTACTAAATACAAGTGCCCACTACTTTGATGTTCATCAGTATAATGATGTAGCAATGTAACCGGTAAGTCTTTAAAAGCTGCATCATAAGCTTCGATGATTTCTTTACGACGTGCTAACAATTTTGGGTACCGCTCAAATTGAGCTAATCCAATAGCCGCCATAATATCGGTCATATTACATTTATAATAGGTACCTTTAATATCATATTCCCAAGCGCCTGCTTTTGTTTTAGCAAGAGCATCCTTATCTTGACCATGCAAAGATAATAATTGGAATTGCTTATAAATAGCTTCATCATCGATACCATCTATGTGTCGCCATGTAGCACAGCCCCCTTCAGCAGTTGTAAAATTCTTTACTGCATGGAAGGAGAAACTGCTGAAATCAGCTACATTACCTGTTGGTGTACCTTTATATGAGGCCCCAAAGGAGTGTGCACAGTCCGCTACAATAGGAATATGTGCCAATGCTTTTTGAATATCATTAGATGGTGTAAAGAGAGATTTCTTTTCTTCTACAATGGAACGCAAACGATCGTAGTCACAAGGGACACCAGCAATATCTACGGGGATAATAGCTTTTGTTTTTGGAGTAATAGCACGAGCCACTGCATCGTAATCCATTTCAAATGAATCTTTTTGGGTATCTACAAGAACTAATGTAGCCCCCACATGAACAACAGGACTTGCACTAGCTGTATAGGAATAAGCACTAGTAATTACTTCATCGCCGGGGCCAATACCTAATACACGAAGAGACATCTCAAGCGCCGCGGTAGCAGAGTTTAAACAAACAGCTTTAGGTGTACCTAACTGTGCCGCAATCTTTTTCTCTAATTCTTTTGTGCGCGGACCAGTTGTAATCCAACCACTTTTTAAGGCTTCTACAACTTCATTGATTTCTAACTCTGTAATATCGGGAGGGGAAAAATTAATTTTCATATACAATCACCTCATGACTTTCTGTACCTTATGGATACGCTTGATTTATCAAATCAAATTTATATTAATTACTACTACGCATCAATTACGATGGATCCTAGTAGAGGAATACCAACCTGAGTCAGTCGTTTTTTTGCTTCTATTAGATCTTTAGGACTAGCTACTTCATTTTTAACAACAAGCATAACGCCATCGGATTTTTCCGCTAATACAATAGCATCCGTAACATCTAATACAGGCGGTGTATCAATGATAACCACATCGTATTCATCGCGAATATATTCCCAAATTGTAGATAACTTACTAGAATCTACTACTTCAGAAGGATGCTCAACTATCTCGCCCGCAGTAAGCACATCCAAATGAGGAATTATATTACGATGAATGGTTAAATCTTCATCCATGATAACTGCATTTGTAAGACCTTTATTTTGTACATTGAATGCTACATGCTGTACTGGATTACGTAAATTACCATCTACTAAAAGAACTTTATTATTATTCTTTGATAGAGCTATTGCCGTATTGGCCGCCACCTCAGAGGTACCTTCTCCACTAGTAGCAGCTGTAATACAAATTATCTTACTTTTATGTTGATTGCATACGTATTGTAAATTGCTGCGCAATGTACGATATGCCTCTACTAGCGGTGTATCACCACGTTCATTAGAAATTAGTCTTATCATATTAACCTCTCACTTTGCGCCACAATGCTACGATACGATTACTAGGTTCTTCATATTCCTTTTTTTCATGATTTGGAATGACACCTAAGTTTTCAATACCAAGAATCTCATTGATTTCTTGTACGGATTGAACCTTGCGATTACAGAAGAACTGACCCAATGTGTAAAGGCAACCAAGAATAATTCCTAAAATTGCAGAGCCTAATAAAATAAGTACTTTACGAGGAGCAATAGCTTTTTCTGGCAATGTAGGAGCATCTACGATTTGCACTTCATTTGGCACCATTACTTCTGCTACCTTGGCTTCTTCTAAGCGTTTTGATAGCATTTCGTAAATATCTTGTGCTACATCTACATCACGTTTGGCTTGAATATAACCACGTTCTTTTTCTGGTAGGTTTTTCATAGCCTCTTCGTTTTCTTTATCAAGTTCAGCCAATGTAGACTCTTTACCTTGTGCTACGGCTAAAGCCGCTTCATTTCTGAATTTATCGGCCAACAAACCTTGTTGAGCAGAATTGCTAGATGGTGCTTGTTGGGTTGCAATAGCATTAATCTCAGCATTTAAGCCGCTTTTTGCTTCTTCAATTTGTTGGTTAAGTTCTTTCATCGCAGGATGCTCATCAGTATATTTGCCAACATAGGAAGCCCTACGAGATTCTAAATCGGCTAGTTGACCTTTATAAGCCTGAACGGTAGCACTGTCAGCAATACTTTTACCAGCAGAACCTAATTGCTCATTAATACTGCCCAACGCTGCTTGCGCTGTTTCTAAATCAAGTTGATTTTGAGCTTTCTCACGATCGATAAGGGTAATCTTATCTGTTAGCCCCTTCATTTGATCCGCCGTGGAATATACCTTATTGTCCACTTGGAATTGTTGCAATTTCTTTTCTGCTTGCTCCAATTCTTCTTTTGCAGTTACTACGCGTTTTTGCAAGAACTCACGTGTCGTCCGTTGCTCAACATGTGAAATGTCTGCTAAGCGCTTTAAGAATGTATCAATTAATAATTGATTAGCCTCTTGTGCTTGTTCTGGACTTTTACCAGTTACACTAACTTGTAATAATTCAGTTTCTTTATATGGTTTTGTTTCGATACGCGTTTTAACAAACTCTTCGTATGTAGGTGCTTTACCTGTTCCCTCTGGATCTTCAATAGCGGAAATAACAGGTTCTACAACATTACGACTCTTTAAAATTTCTGCATCTGTATTCATCAATTGACGTGCCATAGAATCAGAATAACCATTAGCACTTGATAATACAGAGTTACTTAAACCTTGAGATTGTTTAATGCGCAACATAGATGTAGATTGATAGGTAGATGGTGCTAACAGGCTATATGCACCACCTAATACAATACAAGCAACCGTTACATTGATAATTTTACGGCGCCGTTTAACGAGGACTCTACCGACCTCTTTTAAATCAATAATTTGTTCCACCCATATACCCCTTTCTGTGAAAGTTTACAAACAACAGGGTCTCTCCCTTTTAGGAATATGTACTGTATATCTCCCTCTCACGTAGATTACAGTTTTGAATAAATGATTATAATTAAATTGTTATACATTATGATTTGGATGATATGTTGGGACGATATCTTGTAATACATTGATTACATCCAAATCAGATTTGCATGTTTCAAAGCGCTCGATTTCACCACTTAACCAGTCTTGGTCTACATCTTCTAAGGCAGCTTCAAAGATTTTCTTATGTGTAGTTGTATTAGTACCTTCTTCAGCAGTTAATAATTCTTCATATAGCTTTTCACCTGGACGCAAACCAGTAAATTCAATGCGAATATCTTTATCAGGCTCATATCCAGAAAGACGAATCATATTCTTCGCTAAATCAACAATTTTCACTGGTTCACCCATATCTAATAAGAACACTTCACCACCATTCCCCATCGCACCAGCTTGTAATACAAGTTGGCTTGCTTCTGGAATAGTCATAAAGTAACGAGTCATCTCGGGATCTGTAACAGTTACAGGGCCGCCAGCTTCAATTTGTTTGCGGAATAATGGAATAACAGAACCGCGGCTACCAAGAACATTACCAAAGCGAACGGTAATAAACTTTGTATCATACTTATGATTCATACCAAGTACAACCTTTTCTGCCACTCGCTTCGTAGCACCCATGACACTTGTTGGGTTTACCGCTTTGTCTGTAGAAATCATAACAAACCGTTCAACACGATGTGCCCCTGCTACATCTGCTACATTACGAGTGCCATAAATATTATTTAACACCGCTGCAATCGGTTGGATTTCCATAAGTGGTACATGTTTATGAGCTGCTGCATGGAATACTACATCTGGTTCATAATCGGTAAAGATTTGATCTAACTGATTTTTATCTCGAATATCAGCAATAATGGGAACCAATGTACCTTCAGATACAATTGAACGCAACTCTTGGTGAATAAGATAAATACTATTTTCACCATGTCCTAGTAACAATAGTTTTTTAGGTTTTACCCGCAGTACTTGACGACAGATTTCAGAACCAATAGAACCACCTGCACCAGTAACAAGAACTACTTTATCCTTAAGATATGGTTCCACCTTAGATGTATCGAGATGAATTTCATCACGCTCTAATAAGTCCTCGATAGAAACAGGATGAAGATGGGATACAAGGACTTCGTCATCTAGTAACTGGTACATCCCCGGCAATGTATTAATCTTACATTTAAGAGGAGAGCAGATTTCCATAATCTCACGAATGACATCGCGCTTTACAGATGGCATGGCAATGATAATTTCTTCAACCTTATATCTTGCTACAAGCATTGGAATATCTTCACGATTCCCTAAAATTCTAAAGCCATTCATAAGACGGTTATGTTTAAACATATCATCATCAACAAACCCAATGATTCTTCGAGACCGCTTATGATATCGCTCTATTTCACGAGCAATAGTTGCACCAGCATCACCAGCACCTATAATGAGTGTATTTACTTGGCCACTTTCACCATCATCCCCACTGCTATAATGAAGCGCCACATAATGTAGCAACATGCGTCCCATACCTACTGCACCAGTTGTAAGGAACCAAGTAATAAAATAGATTGATCTTGGTAATGATTTACCAAATACAAACATAGAGGAGTAAAAGATTGCTGTACCTACTGTCGTAGCGACAAATACTGCCAATACCTCTCGCATCCCTGCATAACGCCAAATACGCGTGTACAAATGCATAAGCAAGAACATCAACATATACGAAATCAGCAATATTGGCAATGCGTCTACCATTTGATCAATATATCGAGGTTCTATATAGCCATCAAATCTAATAAATAAACTAATGAAAGCAACAATAACAATCGTCGCAATATCGGCAATAAATAGTATGGCTGGTAATAAATATGAACGCAAAAGAACGCCCCCTTATATGTGAGATAAACCCTATCCTTAATCCTTACCGATACGTGATACCATGTATGCACCAGTCAAAATTGGAGCAATATCACGAGCAAAGTTAATACGACTATTTTTAGTCAAGTAAAGAACATCCCCTTCTCGCATAATATAGTTTTCGGACATATCTCCAGTTTGTAACATGCGATTTAAATTAATAGGAATTGGTTTTTCAGGATTGTCTTGATGAATTAAGTAAATTTTCTTTTTAGCTGTATCCCAGTTAAAGCTACCAGCAGCACCAATCGCATCAATAACAGTACTAGACTTAGTCAATGTATAAGCACCAGGCTTATTAATCTCACCGAATACGTACACCCGAACTCCTCCGAGTTTTGTAACATTTACAGTAATATCCGGATTAATAATGTACCGAGATAAACCTTGCTGCAATTGGGCGGTAAACTCATCGACGGTTAAACCATCTGCTTTTACTGGTCCCACCATAGGGAATGATACATATCCGTCAGGACGCACAGTATACATAATATCGTTACCATTACGTGTACCAAGATCTGCTTGTTGTACAACTTGAATAGTTAGTTCATCACCTTGTCGTAGACGATACTCTTTATCAGAGCTCACAACAGATGCACTCGTTTCAAGTGGTGCATGCCCCTCTGATTGTAATATTTTAGAATCGTAAGACTGTTCAGCTGTTACATTAACAGGTGCAGCCATGGATGTTGTTGTGACACATAAGAATGCGGCCATCATCATATACTGTTTTTTATTCATATTTTACCTCTTTGATTTACATTCAACTCACTCAATACAACACTTTATTTTTTTAGAATTATTAATCCTAAAAAATCAGTTAAGTCATTTTATCATTATTTTAAACTTTCTTCCATAAACACAGACCGTTCTGAGCTAACTTCATTAAATCTTTAAGAATAAATCGCGTAAATATAAGGTTTTTACCATTTAATTATGTGTATTTTTTTACGCATTTCACTCATATTTCACTCGTTTTTTCATTAATTTTAGATATATAAATAAAAAATATATAAACTCAATTCATAGTCGATTCACAAAATCATCAAATACTCATCAATTTTATTGATTAAATAAAAAAATAAGGTGTATATACTAGTTTTCTAGTATATACACCTTATTAAAAATTTTAGATAAGTCTATCGACTTAAAGTATTAATTATTCAACACGACCGCCTAAATATGCTTCCATAACGCGAGGATCATGACGTACTTCGTCAGCAGGACCAGATAATACCATCTTACCTGTTTCCAATACATACGCATAATCAGCTATTTTTAATGCTTGTCGCACATTTTGTTCTACTAAGAGAACAGTAGTTCCTTCAGCACTAATCTCTTTGATAGTTTCAAAGATTTCGTTTACTACTAATGGTGCAAGACCCATAGATGGTTCATCCAATAATAACAATTTTGGACGTGCCATAAGGGCGCGACCAATAGCCAACATTTGCTGTTGACCACCAGATAGTGTACCACCTAATTGATAACTACGTTCATCAAGGATTGGGAAGCGTTTAAATACTTTTTTGATATCTTCTTCAATCTCATTATCGTTACGGATATAAGCGCCCATTTCAAGGTTTTCATAAACGCTCATATCTTGAAGAATTTGGCGACCTTCTGGAACTAAGGAAATACCACCATGTACAATTTGATGTGTTTTATGACCAGTAATATCTTGACCTTCAAATAACACTTTACCAGATGTTGGCTTTACAAGGCCCATTATGGTCTTCATAGTTGTAGACTTACCAGCACCATTAGCACCAATCAAGGATACAATAGAACCTTGTGGTACTTCTAAACTGATATCTTTTAAGGCTGTAATATGTCCATAACCAGCCACGATGTTTTCTAGCTTTAACATATTACGCCTCCTCTTTCCCTAAGTATGCTTCAATTACAGCCTCATTGTTTTGAATTTCTTGAGGTGTACCTTCAGCAATCTTTTTACCAAAGTTGAACACTACCAAACGATCACAAATATTCATCATTAATTCCATGGCATGTTCAATAACTACAACAGTAATACCAAGGTCGCGAATTTTACCAATCAATTGGCGTAACGCTTCTGTTTCACTATCATTCATACCTGCTGCTGGTTCATCTAGCAAAATTAATTGAGGATGCGTTGCCAAAGCACGTGCAATTTCAAGGCGACGTTGTTTACCATATGGCAAAGATGTAGCTACCTCTTCAGCATCTTCTTCAAGACCTACTAGCTTTAAGAACTCATAAGCAATGCCACGACAACGTTCTTCTTCAATGCGTTGGCGTTTAGTTCTTAAGAAACTAGCAATGAAACCAGAACCTGTTCGGCAATGCATACCTGTTAAAACGGTTTCCAAAGCTGTCATATTGCCAAAGAGACGAATATTTTGGAATGTACGAGCTATACCCATTTCAACTGTTCTATGTGGTTTAATGCCTACAACAGACATACCATCAAATACGATTTCACCAGAACTTACAGGGAATACACCTGTAATCAAGTTAAAGAGTGTAGTCTTACCAGCACCGTTTGGACCAATAACACCAAATACTTCGCCTTGTTTTACGCCAAAGGATATACCGGTGAGAGCTGCAACGCCACCAAAGCTTTTACTTACGTCATTTAATTCTAATAGCATTCAGTTCCCTCCTATCCTTGTTTTTCTTCTTGTTGTTTACGTTTATACGCTTCAAAACGTTCTGTTAATACTTGTGATTCAGGAATATATGGAGCTTTTTTAAAGCCTAATTTACGGCTAATTTTATCTACCATAGATTCTGTTAAAATACCATCTGGGCGAACTGCCATCAAGATAACAAGCAATGCACCGTAGATGATGTCCCGATAATCGGATAAGAAGCGCAATACTTCTGGCAATAATGTAAGAATAAAGGAGCCTAATACGGAACCCCATACAACATTAGAACCACCAAATACAGGGAATAATAAGATTTGTACTACCTTATGGTAGCTAAAGTCTGTAGGATTAATAAAGTTTGTAATATGAGCATACAAACCACCGCCAATACCAGCGATGAAAGCACCAATAATAAAGGCCATCATCTTGTAGTATACAACGTTAATCCCCATTAATTCTGCTGCATGATCATCAGCCTTAATCGCTGCAAAGGCACGACCAACGCGGCTATTATTAATGCGTACACAGAAGGCAATAATCAATACTAAGATTGCCAATAGGATAATGATAGCCATTAAGTTGCCCCATGCAACAGCATCAATACCCATCAAACCATCGATATCAAGTTCATAGGCTAAGTTTGTTAATTCTTGAGGAATGGATGGAATACCAGAAAGGCCTAATGCACCATTAGTAATATCCAAGTTCAAGAAAATAACACGCACCACCTCGCCAAAACCAAGAGTAGCAATGGCAAGATATAAACCGCGAAGACGTGTTGTTGGTAAACCGATAATAACGGCTACAAGACTGGCAACTAGGCCACCAATGATAATGCCTACAACGATAGGCAAATCAGCCTTCAAAGAAAGGATAGCGCCTACGTATGCACCAACGCTCATAAAGCCAGCAGCCCCTAAAGAAAGCTGACCACTTGCAAGTGTAAAGTAAATAGAGATACCCATGATGGCATTGATGATGAAGAACATCACGATCTGTAGATAATACGGGTTCAATAAATCCATTATGGTCTCCCCCCTTTATCTTTAGAACCAAACAAGCCTTGTGGGCGCCAGAATAATAATAGGATGATGAGGCCAAAGGCCACAGCATCACGGAATGTAGATGCGCCATAGGCAACAGAGAAGATTTCTGCTACGCCTAAAATGAAGCCGCCCACCATAGCGCCTGTAATATTACCAAGGCCACCCAAGATAAGCACTGCAAGGCCTTTAAAGCCGATGATAACGCCCATTGTAGGCTCAATAGCATTAAAGGACAAACCTACTAATACGCCTGCAGCAGCACCTAAGGCAGATGCAATCATAACAGTAACAGATATAATCATGGTTGGATTAATCCCCAACAAAGCTGCCGTTTCAGTGCTCATGGATACAGCGCGGATAGCCTTACCAATTTTAGTTTTCTTAATAACTACATTAAGAATTAACATTAACACAACAGAAACGCCTAAGCCAATAATTTGTACCATGGAAATTTTGAAAGCTCCAAAGTCGATTAGGCCACCAATATAATCTGGTGGGAAAGATCTTGTTTGAGGGCCCCAAAGCAATAATGCCAAACTTTCAAGGAAAATAGAAACACCAATGGTACTAATAAGTGGTGCCAAGTGAGACACCTTTTTCTTGCGGAGTGGACGAAGCGCCACAAATTCTAAAAGATAACCGAGGATAGCACCGACAGCCATAGCTACGATAAGGGCTACAAAAATGTTAACGTCAAAAACAGTTACCATAAAAAGACCAACGAAGGCACCTATCATAAAGATGCCTCCGTGTGCCATGTTGATGATA
Source organism: uncultured Veillonella sp. (assembly GCA_900552715.1). GTDB lineage: Bacteria > Bacillota > Negativicutes > Veillonellales > Veillonellaceae > Veillonella. The sequence continues at coordinate 80 of USAV01000008.1, read as the reverse complement.
TTTAAAACGCCAAACACAAGTGTTAAGCCAATAGCGAGTACAGCATATAAGCTACCGAGGGTTAACCCGTTAACTAATTG